>JBDGUC010000010.1:0-32742 GCA_042216285.1 Haloferacaceae archaeon | reverse complement strand
GCGCGCCGGTGCGCTCGAAGTCCTCCATGAACTCGTTGGCCTCCTCCTGGGTGATCCCCATCGCGCCGAACAGCACCGCGAACTCGCTTTCCTCCTCGTCCTCGTCGGTGGCCTCCTCGGGAACCTCGGCCTGCCGGGCGATCTGGAGCGCGAGGTCGTTGTGTGGCAGTCCCGACCCGGAGAAGATCGGGAGCTTCTGTCCGCGAACGAGCGTGTTCATGCCGTCGATGGCCGAGACGCCCGTCTGGATGAACTCCTCGGGGTACTCCCGGGAGTAGGGGTTGATCGCGGCGCCGACGATGTCCCGGCGCTCGTCGGGGACGATCTCGGGCCCGCCGTCGATGGGCTGGCCCGAGCCGTCGAGCACCCGCCCGAGGAGGTCCTCGGTGACGGGCATCTTCAGCGTCTCGCCGAGGAACCGGACGGACGCGTTCTTGTCGATGCCGGTGGTGCCCTCGAACACCTGGATGGCGACGATGTCTTCCGTGGATTCGAGGACCTGGCCGCGCTTGGTCTCGCCCTGGGGCGTCTCGATGGTGACGATCTCGTCGTAGCCGATCGGCTCGTCGACCTCGGCGAACACCAGCGGGCCGCTGATCTCGGTGATGGTCTGGTACTCTTTCATGTCAGTAGAGCTCCCGGAGCTGGTCTGCGATCTCCGCTTCGAGTTCCTCGACGTACTCCTCCCAGTCGTCCTGGACGCCGATGCGATTCAGGCGCGGGGCGGCGTCGATGCCGGCGAGCTCCTCGACCGGCACGCCGGCGTCGAGCGCGTCGAACGCCTCGTCGTTGAACGACTTGATCGCGCCGAGGATGGCGTAGGTCTTCTGGGGTTCGCAGTAGGTGTCCACGTCGTGGAACGCGTCCTGCTGGAGCCACGCCTCGCGGAGGTAGCGCGCCACTTCGAGCGTCAGCTGCTGGTCCTCGGGCAGGGCGTCCTTCCCGACGAGCTGGACGATCTCCTGCAGTTCGTCCTCCTCGTCCAGGGTGTCGACCGCCCACTGGCGCCGTTCGGGCCAGTCGGCGGCGACCGCGTCCTCGAACCAGGGGTCGAGCTGGTCGCGGTACAGCGAGTAGGACTCGTTCCAGTTGATCGCCGGGAAGTGCCGGCGCTCGGCGAGGTCGGCGTCCAGCGCCCAGAAGGTCTTGACGATGCGCAGGGTGTTCTGGGTCACCGGCTCGGAGAAGTCGCCGCCGGGCGGCGACACCGCCCCGATGACCGACACCGACCCCTCCGACCCGTTGAGGTTGTCGAACAGGCCGGCGCGCTCGTAGAACTCCGAGAGGCGCGCGGCGAGGTAGGCCGGGTAGCCCTCCTCGCCGGGCATCTCCTCCAGGCGCGAACTGATCTCGCGCATGGCCTCGGCCCACCGCGAGGTGGAGTCGGCCATCAGCGCCACGTCGTAGCCCATGTCGCGGTAGTACTCCGCGATGGTGATGCCGGTGTAGACGCAGGACTCGCGGGCCGCGACCGGCATGTTCGACGTGTTGGCGATGAGGCTCGTCCGGGCCATCAGCGGGTTGCCGGTCTTCGGGTCCTCGAGTTCGGGGAAGTCGTCGATGACCTCCGTCATCTCGTTGCCCCGCTCGCCACAGCCGACGTAGACGACGATGTCCGCGTCGGCCCACTTGGCGAGCTGGTGCTGGGTGACCGTCTTGCCCGAGCCGAACGGACCCGGGATGGCGGCGGTACCGCCCTTGGCGATGGGGAACAGTCCGTCGAGGATGCGCTGGCCGCTGACGAGCGGCGTGCGCGGGGTCTTCTTCTCGACGGCCGGCCGGGGCTCGCGCACCGGCCACTCCTGGCGCATCGTGATCTCCTCGCCGTTCTCCAGTTCGACGACGGTGTCGGTGACGGTGTACTCGCCCGCCTCGACGGCCCCGACCGTGCCGCCCTCGTAGTCCGGCGGGACCAGCACCTTGTGCTCGATGGTCACCGTCTCGTCGACGGTCCCGACGACGTCGCCGGGCTCGACCTCGTCGCCTTCCGCCACCGTCGGCTCGAACTCCCAGCTCTCGTCCAGGTCGATCCCGGGAGCGTCGACCCCCCGGTCGAGGAACGGCGACCCCATCTTGGCTTCGAGCACGTCGAGGGGGCGCTGGACGCCGTCGTAGATGGCGTCGAGCATCCCCGGCCCGAGGTCGACGGTCAGCGGTTCGCCCGTGCTCTCGACGGGTTCGCCCGGGCTGACCCCCGAGGTCTCCTCGTACACCTGGATGGTCGTGACGTCGCCTTCGATCTCGATGACCTCGCCCATCAGCCCTTCGTCGCCGACGTAGACGACGTCGTTCATCCGGGCGTCGAGACCGGTGGCGGTCACGACCGGACCGCTCACGCTCGCGATTCGACCGTCGCCGTCGACGGTCTCGTCCTGTCCTGTTGCTTGACTCATGTGTGTTAGTCCTCGTCCATCAGGTCGATGCCGATGGCGCGTTTGATCTGCTCGCGCAGCCCGCCGCTTCCGGCCCCCTCGCTCCCGAGGGTGACCAGAACCGGCTCGATGCTCCCCTCGACCTCCCGCCGAACCGACCGGGAGAGGTACTCGAGGTCGTCGTCGCGCATCACCACGATGCCGACGTCGTCGTCCGCGAGCGTCCGCTCGACGGCGCCGTCGAGCGCCTCCGCCTTCTCCTCGTCGCGGACGTTCTCCACCTTCCGTACGCCGGCCAGCCGGAAGCCGGACGTGAACTCCGGGCTCCCGATGACTGCGATCTCCTGGCTCATAGGATGACCAGTTCCTCCTCGATCTCCTCGGCCGTGAGGCCCGCCTCGCTCCCGCGGGCGATCGCCCGGATGTTGTCCACCTCGCGCTCCTTGGCGAGGATGTAGGAGACGACGGGCGTGACCGACAGCGGGTAGACGTGACCGAGCCGGTCGGAGTATTCGAGCAGCGCCGCGTCCAGCGCGTGTTCGAACCCGATCAGGCTCTCCGCGCCCTCCAGGTCGTCGAGAGCCGTCGAGAGGTCCTCGCCGTACCGGCTGTCGCGGAGCCGCTGGAGCAGGTCGGGGGCGCTCCCGGCCAGCGCCGCGAGCTCCGTCGCGTCGAACAGTCGGCCGCCCTCGATGTAATACTCCGCCGGGTCGATGTCGGCGCCGCTTCGCGCCAGACGGAGCGCGTTGCGCGCGTTCCGGAAGTCGATCTCCGCCTCCAGAAACTCGCGGTAGAGTTCGGTCTCCTCGTCGACGACCAGGTCGCTGAGCAACGCCTCGTAGTAGGCCCGGTCGATCGCGTTCTCGATCGGGACGAGCACGCCGGTGTCCTCGTAATCGGCCAGGGCGTCCTCGAGCCGATCGCCGAACGTCGTCCCCCGGAGAACCTCGACCGCCTCCTCGACGGTGCCGACGTCCAGCAGTCGGTCGAGCAGCCGGTCGTCGAACTCGCCGGCGCGGATGAAGTCGGCGTCGATCTCCTCGGGGTCGGTGCCGGAGTAGACCCCCCGGATCGCCGTCTTGGCGTTCCAGGAGTCGAACTTCCGGAGATACCGGGCGACCAGATCGTACAGCCGACCGTCGGCCCAGCTCAGGATGTCCTCGAACTGCTTTGCGAGGTTCCGGTTCAGGGCGTACTCGATCAGGTCGACGCCCCCGTGGCGGCTCCCGAGCGCGTTGATCTCCGTCTCGTAGGTCGACTCCTCCATGAACCGGGCGATCTCGCTCGGCGACATCCGGATCAGCTTCCGGTAGTCGTCGTCGTCGAACAGCGCGGACCGCCGCGAGCGGACCCGCGCGACCACGTACTCGGGATTCGGGCTACCGGCGGCGCTCATCGATCGGGCTCGTCCCCGTCGAACAGTCTGTCGCTCAGCTCCTTGAGGCTGTCCTCCCAGACCGACTCGAGGACCGAGTCGAACGTGTTGTTCACCCGGACGCGCGAGTTCCGGCTCTCGGCGACGACGCCGCCGAGACAGTCGTACTCGCCGCCGTACTCCACGCCCTCGTAGTCGGCGGCGATCGACGTCAGCAGTTCCTCGTCGTCGGGTCGGCCCTTGACGACGATCCCGTCGTCGTCGAACTCCGCGACCGCGTCGTCGAGCAACGTGCGCGTCAGCGCCTCGCGGCGCTCGCCCCCGATCCCGGCGATGGCCTCCTCGACGGCCTCGCGGACCTCCTCGAGGACGTCGCGGCGGGCTTCGAGGCGCTCCTGTTTGGCCTCGAGTTTGGCGCTGGAGAGGGCCTGTTCGCGCTCCTGCTCGATCCGGCGGTCGACGCGGTCTTCCGCGTCGGCGACGATGCGATCGGCGTCCGCCTCGGCCTCGGCGACGATCTCATCGGCGCGGTCCCGGCCGTCCTCGCGGATCTCATCGGCGCGCGCGCGGGCTTCGTCCCGAATGTCATCGACGACCGTTTCCAGACTCATGGCGAGAGAGGAGAGATGGTTACACCAGGAAGATGGTGACCAGTGCGAGGATGACGAGCGTCTCCGGGAGGACGGTGAAGATCAGCCCTCGGACGAACATGTCGTCGTCCTCGGCGACGGCGCCGACGGCCGCCGCGCCGATGCCGCGCTCGGCGACGCCGGCCCCGAGTGCGGCGAGTCCGACCGCCAGGGCCGCACCCGCACCGCCGGGGATGGCGGGCTGGGAGGCACCTTGGGCTTGCAGTACGATGTTGGCGAGTTGCGCTGTGTTTTCGAGCATCTGTAAGATCACTGTGTGTCTTGGACGGTTGACTTCGAGACAGGCGTTATTGGTGTAAGGCCTTGCTTAAAGCTTCCCAAAACCGACTGGCTCCGTTGAGCGCGAGAACGCCCGAAATCGGCGGTTTGAGCGCCTTTCGGTGGCATGCGATGACACGCCACGTCCGGGCGGTTCGGCCACACGTTCACTGCCGTTCCGCCCCCCGATCGCCCGGCCCGGACGCGGCGACCGGTCGGCCGTTCTCCCGTCGGTCCGGACGTCCGCGTCGCACGGCGGCGCCCCCGGAAGGGCTCCGAAGCGACGAAAAAGACGCCGTGACGCCGGGGGACCGCTACTCGTCGGCGGTGTACTGCCGGACGTAGCCCAGCGGGTCGTACTCCTTCCCGCCGCCCTCGTAGAACTTCCCGAAGAACTCGACGTACTCCAGCCGGATGGCCTGCATTCCGGCGCTCAGCACGCCGAGAACCAGCACGAGCAGGTGGCCGACGATCAGGAGGACGAGCCCACCGACGACGCCGACGGCGCCCATGTGGATGAGCCCGGGGAACATGATCTCGCCGTGTTCGACGGCCGCCGGGCCCGTCGTGAGCATGAGGTGGAACTCGCCGCTCTCCTGGTACGCGCCGAAGAACAGCAGGTTGACCACGAAGGCGATGCCGACCTCGGCGAGCACCTCGGCGGCCAGCCGGGTGTAGGACAGCGCGTTGACGAGCACGTTCAGGAACTCGATGGCCTCGACGGGTTCGCCGGCGACCAGCAGGACGAGGCCGCCCGCGAACACCAGGAGGCCCACGATTCCGACGCCGGCCGGAAGCCCGGCGAACCCGAGGTGGAACGCCGCCTCCTGGCCGGTCCCGAAGACGGTGAACAGGAACTCCGGTTTGGCCGACTCCAGGTGGGTGCTGAAGATCCACGCCCACAGGCCGTTGAGCATCAGCAGCCACGACCCGCTCTCGAAGAGCGCGTGCTTCGCGTCGTGGACGTCCAGGTTCTCGAGGAAGTCGAAGGCAAAGCCCACGTTGAGGTGGACGATTCCGAGCAGGACGCTGATGAACAGCCAGGCCTTCGCCCACTCGCTCGCGGCGGGCATCAGTCCCTTCTCCAGGACGGGGCCGTGCATCCCGAACGCGCCCTCCCAGACGACGCTCGTGATGAGGTGGAGTCCGAATATCTCGCCGTAGAGGAAGCCGAAGAACATGGTGAGCAGCCCCGACGCGATGGCGACGCCGCCCATGCTCTTGAGGGCCTCGTTCTCGACGTTCGCATAGAGGACGTAGCCGCCGAGCGCGTAGACCAGCCCGTAGCCGAAGTCGCCGATCATGATCCCGAAAAAGAGGGGGAGGGTGAGGAAGACGACGACCGTCGGATCGAACTCCGTGTACTTCGGCAGGCCGACGGCCCTGGTCAGGAGTTCGAACGGCCTGACGGGCGAGGGGTTCCGCTGGACGACCGGCGGGTCGTCGTCGGCCATGACCACGCCGCCGTCGGCGGCCGTCGCCGCGCCGCCGCCCCCGCCGGCGTCGCCCGGAACCTCCTCGCGGACGGCCTCGTGCGTGTTCGCCTTGAACTGCGCCCGTTCGAGTTCCTCGACGTCGACGCGGCCGTCGACGGCCTCGGTGACGCGCCGCTCGAACGCCTCGTACCTCTCGGTCGGGAGCCAGCCCTCGGCCACGAAGGCGTTGGCGGTCGTCGCAAACGAGAGCGGCGCCTCGGCCTTCTGGACCTCGATCGATAGCTCCTCCTCGGCCGCGAGCAGGAAGCCGGCGGCCTCGGCTTTCACCTCGGCGAGGCGGTCCTCGACGGTCGTGAGCTTCGAGTCGAGTTCGCGTCGGCGCTGTTCGAGTCGGGCGACGTGGTCCCCGGGGCTGTCCTCGGAGTCGGGGACGTCGAGCGCCGCGAACTCGACGCCGACGAGGGCGTCCGACAGGGCGTCCTCGGGCGCCTCGCCGGTCGGGTGAGCGAAGGCCGCGAGCACGCCGCCCTCCCCCTCGAACACCTCGACGGCGTCGAACGCGTCGGCGTCGGCGAGCGTCCGCTCGACGGCGGCGGCGTCGCCCTCGCCGACCGCGACCTCCAGGGAGTCGTAGCCGGCCAGGAGATCGAGGTCGATCCCCAGGCGCGTGAACGGCTCCATCGCCTCCAGTTCCTCCTCGACCGCCCGGAGGTCGTCGCGGAGTTCGTTGCGACGGTCGTCGAGGTCGTTGACCCGGTCGCGCACGTCGACCAGTTCCTCGGTGAGTTCCTCGTCGCCGATGACGCGCGTCGGGCCGGCGTCCGCGTCGTCGACGTCGAGGATGCTCTCGATCGACCGGATGGTGACGAGTTTGTCGGAGGCGTCGTCGGCCTCCTCGGTCGGGTCACCGGGAGCGAACTCCTCCCAGGTGCCGTCGTACTCGGTGAGATGCAGGAGGTTCAGGTCGTGTGTCGCCTCGACGACGTCGTCCATCACGCGCTTGGACCCCGTCACCGAGACCTTGCTCATCCGCTCAGGTCTGAGCATCTATCGCCTCCTCGAACTGCTCGACCGCGTACGCGACCGCGTCGTCCACCCGCTCCTGGGCATCGGCGACGAGGGCCTCGCGGCGTTCGCGCCCCTCCTCGATGACCCGCTCGCGCTCGGCGTCGATCTCCTCTCGGGCCTCGGCCAGTCGCTCGTCCTCGCGTTCGCTCGCCTCCTCCTTGGCCTGCTCGCGGATCTTCTCGGCCTCGGCGCGGGCCTCGGAGATCCGGTCCTCGCGGTCGGCCTCGGCCTCGGCGACGATCTCCTCGGCCTCGCGCTCGGTCTCCTTGATCCGTTCGAGAACTTCTGGTCTCGGCATGCTCGGTGATCGTACCGAACGTGTGCAACCGCCGTATAAGGTGTTTGCGAAACCGACCGTCGGGCCCACGACTCCCCGACGGAGCCGCCGCGAACGGATCGGTCCCGGGGCCGTCGACGACCCGTCGGGTTCCCGGGCGACGCCGGCGGGCCCCGCGGCCGATCGCATCGTGTCGATTATGCCCCCGCCCCCCCAACCGACGGGCGATGGGACTCCTCGAAGACAAGGCCCGGGCCCGCCTGTTTTACAGGTATCTGTCCACCATCTACGATCGGATCAACCCGTTCGTCTGGAACGAGCGCATGCGCGCCGAGGCCCTGGGACTGCTCGACGTCGAGGCGGGCGACCGCGTCCTCGACGTCGGCTGTGGGACCGGGTTCGCCACCGAGGGGCTCCTCCAGTTGACGGACGACGTCCACGCCCTCGACCAGAGCGTCCACCAGATGGAGCGCGCCTTCGAGAAGTTCGGCAGGCGCGACCGCGTGCGGTTCTATCGCGGCGACGCCGAACGGCTCCCCTTCGCGGCCGACGCCTTCGACGTCGTCTGGTCGTCCGGCTCCATCGAGTACTGGCCCCGTCCGGTCGAGACGCTCGCGGAGTTTCGCCGGGTCGCTCGCCCCGGCGGCCAGGTGCTCGTCGTCGGGCCGAACGCCCCGAAGACGACCGTGATGCAGCGGCTCGCCGACGCGATCATGCTGTTCTACGGCGAGGACGAGGCCGACCGGATGTTCCGGGAGGCCGGCTTCGAGGAGTTCCGCCACGTCACCATGGGTCCGCGATACGACCCCGACATCGCCATCACCACGGTCGCGGACGTGCCCGCCGAGGACGCGCGCGACGCCGAACCGGCCCGCGTCTGACCGGCGCCCGCCCCGGCGCCGACCCGCGCCCGCGTCGGCCGCGCTCGACCGACGGTCCCGTCTCCGACCACCGGCAGTCGGCCCTCGCCCGTCGGCGTCACCGCGCCCGGGCGGTCAGCCGGGCGATCCGGACGCCTCCGGCGCGGACGACGACCGTCACCCGTCGGCCGGGACGGAGCGCGGGGTGGTTCGTCCCCGCCAGTCGCAGGCTGGCCGTCTCGCCCGGCGTCCAGGGCCCGTCCGCCCGGCTGTTGAACGGGCCCGTCGGGCCCGACCGGAACCCCGCCGCCGCGAAGAAGGGGATCGGCGGCTGGTGGACCAGCGGCCGGCCGTCGATCCGGACGCGGACCGTGAGCCGGTCGGGGGACAGCGGTTCGCCGGCCCGGAGAGTCACCGCGAGGCGATCCGTGCCGGCGTCGGCCCGGAGCGTCATCGCGACCGTCGGGCGTGCGGCCGGGAGCGCGCCGAGGGCGACCGCGCCCACGGCCGTTCCGACGATCGTCGCCAGCGCCAGCACCACGGGCAGGCCTGCCCTGGCTCGGTCGCCGGTCACGGGACGGGTGCCCGCGTTCCCGTACAAGAACGTTCGGACCGCGTCTAGCTCCCGCCGGTCGCCTTCGTCCCCGGGTCCGGAGTCGACAGGGGATCCATGGTCAGGAAGACGACCGACTGGCCGTGGATGGCGACGATCGTGAACCGCTGGTGGGGCGTGAGCATCCACAGCCTGCCGTCGGAGCCGGTGTGGCCGACGGTGACGCTCCGTCCCCCGGCGGGGCCGACGGTGACGCTCGCGTTGACCCGGTTCCCGTCCGTGTCCCGGAGTTCGAGCCGCATCGGGCCGCCGGCGTACGACCGATTGATCGTCATCCGGAGCCCGTCGCGGGTGTTGACCGCCGTCGTGTTCGACCCGGCGAGCGCGAGCGAGCGACGGTGTTCGTCGACGAACACGCGCCGGTTCCCGCTCCCGATCAACGTCGTCAGTCGCCCACCCAGGTACTCGACGCGCACCCGCGCGATTCGCCCGCCCTCGGCGTCGACCTCCTGACGGGCCTGCCACACCCCGGGGTAGTCACCGGCGACGACGTCGGCGGCGGTGCTCCCGTTGATCGGGCCGTTCCCCACCCGGCGCAGGTCGCCCCGGTAGGCCTCGCGGAGGTAGGCGTCGTCGGTCAGGGTCGCGATCACGACCCCCCGGGGCGTGGTCGAGACGTAGAACCGACCGGCGTCGGCCTCCCCGGTGAGGACGGCGGTCACCTGCGCCCGGACCGGCCCGTCGTACGCGTCCAGTTCGCGCCCGAGCGCCCGGAACCGGTCGTCGTCGACGGAGGCGCCCGTCCGGTTTGCGATCGTCCACAGCCGGCGGCGCCGGTCGTCGAGTGACCGGGCCTCGTGGTCGAGTTCGGCGAGGTCGACGAGCAACTCCTCCGCCGTGAGCCGATCCGCCACGTACGCCGAGAGGACGTCCCGCTGGGTGCCGCCGAGCGCGTCCGTGCGCCGCTCGATCGTCCGGAGTTCCGTCCGGAGCCGTCTCGTCCGCTCGGCGTGGCCGTCGGCCGACTGGACGCGCCTGACGGCGCGGATGGTCCGGAGTCGATGGCTCGCCGCCGCGGACTCGACCCCGAGCGCGGGGCCGAGGTCGACGTAGGCGGTGCCGAATCCGGAGCGGTTCGACACGTTCGACCGGACGCCGAGCGCGTTGACCGTCCCCGGCGGTCGAGGGGTGTGATCGACCTGTTCGACCCGGTCGATCCCGGCGGGGGCGTCGGCGACGGACCGTCGACGGGTCGGCGACGGGACCGATTCCGCCCCCGTGGATCGGGCCGCCGGGGCGACGGTCCCCCCGGACGGCTGGGACGCGGGGACCGACGCGTCGCCGCCCGGGGCGGGGCCGGCGCCGACCGCCGGCAGGAGGAGGACGGCGACGACGACGAGGTGGAGGGCCTTCATTCGTGCGCCGGATACGACACCCCCGCACAAAAATGGGGTGGGACCCGGGGGCGCCACCCGCGGGAGAGTGTCGGGTTTCCAGCCGATGGAAAGCGTTTTGCCGCGTCCCCGTGACCCGCGAACGATGCGGCGTGCCGCGCCACTCCTCGCCCTCCTCGCCCTCGCCGTGGTCCTCGCACCGCCGGTGGCGGCCGCGACCGTCCACCCCGTCGACCGGCAGTCCGGAGCGCCGGCCCTGACGCGTCCGGGCTCACCACCCGACCGGACGCGCCTCTCGGCCCCGGCCAACACGACCATCGTGATCGACGTCTACCCCAATCGGAGCGCCCGGTGGCGCGTCACGATGACCTACGCCCTCGACTCGCCCAACGAGACGGCGACGTTCCGTCGCTACGCCGACGCCTACCGGAACGGCGAGACGGACGCGGGGCCCAGCATCGGACTCTTCCGGCGCATCGTCAACGCGTCGGCCTCGGCGACCGGCCGGCACATGACGGTCCGGGACGTCGCCCGGAGCGAGCGCGTCGGCGAGTCCACCGGATCGATCAGCCTCTCCTTTCGCTGGACCAACATGCTCGAACGGACCGGCAACCGGACGATCGCGCTCGACGACGCCGTCCTGCTTCCCGCCAACCGGACCTGGATCGACACGCTCGAAGCCAACCAGACGCTCGTCGTTCGGACCCCGGACGGATACAGCGTCGTCGACTCCGACGTCCCCTCCTTCGAACTCCGGAACAACTCGGTCGTCGTCTCCGGGCCCGCACGGATCGACGGACACCTCCAGATCACCTATCGACGGACGTCCCCGGCCGGAGAGCCGGACCGGGGGACGCCGTGGGGGGTCGTCGCCGGCATCGTCCTCGTGGCCGTCGTCGGGGCGGGGATCTACGTCTACCGGCGGGGCCGCCGCGGGTCCGCGAGCGGCGCCAGCACCCACGACGACGGCGGCGGGGACGGCGGGACCGGAGCGAGCGCCGCGAGCGATCCGTCCGCGGCCGCCACGGACGGCGCGGCGCCGTCCGCGTCCACGGAGGAGTCCGCCGCGGAGACGGACCCGGCGCTCGACGTCGAGTTGCTCTCGGACGAGGAGCGGGTCGAACGCCTGTTGCAGGCCAACGACGGGCGGATGAAACAGGCGACGATCGTCCGCGAAACCGGCTGGTCGGACGCCAAGGTCTCCCAGTTGCTCTCCACGATGGCCGACGAGGGGCGGGTGAACAAGCTCCGCCTCGGCCGCGAAAACCTCATCTCGCTTCCGGACGGCGACGAGGCCGGGGACTGACCCGCCGACGGACGTCCGCGCTCCCCGACGCTCGCGATGCCGTCCGCGGTTCGGCGACGTCCGGTCGGCGACCGGGGTCCGGAGTTCCGAAAACGTAAAGCGGCGGCTCCGGCTACCGCCGGGTCATGAAGATTCTCGTCGCGGTCAAGGAGGTCGTCGAGGTGGCGGACGACTTCGAGATCGACGGCCTCGACGTCGCCGAGCGCTACCGCACCTACGACCTCAACGAGTGGGACGAGTACGCGGTCGAGGCGGCCGTCCGGGCGAGCGAGGCCCGGGAGGGGAGCGAAGTGGTGGCCGCCACGATCGGTCCCGAGCGGGTCGAGGAGACGATCCGGATGACGCTGGCGAAGGGTGCCGACCGCGCGATCCGGGTCTGGGACGACGCGCTCGGCGACGCCGATCGCCTCGACGTGGCGGCGAAGACCCGGCTCCTCGCGGCGGTCGTCGAGCGCGAGGACCCCGATCTGGTGCTGACCGGCGTCCAGGCCGCCGACGACGCCCACGCCGCGACCGGCGTCTCGCTCGCCGACGCGGTCGGCTACGAGTGGGCCGCCGTCGTCAACGCGATCGACCTCGACGCCGCCGACGCCGACGGCGTCGCGCGGGTCCGGCGCGAACTCGAAGGGGGCGTCGAGGCGGTGACCGAGGTCGACCTGCCCGCGGTGCTCACCGTCCAGACGGGGATCAACGAGCCGCGGTACGCCAGCCTGCGGGGCATCCGGGCGGCCCAGAGCAAGGAACTCGCCGTCCACGACCTCGCCGACCTCGGTCTCGACGCCGCGGCGGCCGAGAGCGCGGTCCGACTGACGGGGATGTCCGAACCCGAGAGCGAGTCCGACGCGAGGATCCTGGAGGGGTCGGCCGACGAGACCGCCGCGCAACTGGCCGCCGTCCTCCGCGAGAAGGGGGTCGGCGCGGAATGAGCGACGTCCTCGCGGTCGCGGAGCACCGCCGCGGCCAGCTGCGCGACGTGAGCTTCGAACTGATCACCGCCGGCCGGGACCTGGCGGACGCGACCGGCGGCGACCTCCACCTCGCGGTCGTCGGCGGCGACGTCGACGAGTTCGCCGACCGACTGGCCTGCGAGGGCGTCGACCGGATCCACGCCGTCGACCGCGGCGAGGAGTTCAACCACGACGTGCAGACGGCGGCCGTCGAGGCGCTGTTCGCGGCGGTCGATCCGGGCGCCCTCCTGATGCCCCACAGCGTCGACGGGATGGACTACGCCCCGGCGGTGGCCGACGCGCTCGACCTCCCGCTGATCCCGGACGCGGTGGCGCTGGACGCCGACGGGGCGGGCGGGTTCGAGGCCGTCCGCGAGATGTACGCCTCGAAGGTCGAGACGACCGTCGCCGTCGAGGCCGGGCCGGTCGCGGCCACGGTCCGTCCCGGCGAGTGGGCGCCGGCCGAGGACGCCGGCGACGTGCCGGTCGACTCCTTCGAGGTCGACCTCGACGAGGCGGCGCTTCGCTCGCGCCTCGTCGGCTTCGAGGAGGTCGGCGGCGGCGACGTGGACATCACCGACGCCGACGTGCTCGTCTCGGTGGGCCGGGGGATCGGCGACGAGGAGAACCTCGAACTGGTCGAGGAACTGGCCGACGTCCTCGGGGCCACCCTCTCGGCCTCCCGGCCGATCGTCGACAACGGCTGGCTCCCGAAGGACCGGCAGGTCGGCCAGTCGGGCAAGGTCGTCACCCCCGACGTCTACATCGCCATCGGCATCTCGGGCGCCGTCCAGCACGTCGCCGGGATGAAGGGGAGCGACACCATCGTGGCGATCAACACCGATCCGAACGCCCCGATCTTCGACGTCGCCGACTACGGCATCGTCGACGACCTGTTCGACGTGGTGCCGGCGCTGATCGCGGCGTTCGAGTGAGCGGCGGGGAGCGGACGCGGGCGTCGAGCGTCCGGCCACGGAGCCGCCCTACTCGACGCCGTCGACGCCCCTGATCTCGAAGCGGGTACCGCCGTCGGGGCCGTCGGCCACGTCGATCGTCCAGCCGTGGGCGTCGACGATCTCCCTGACGATGCTCAGTCCGAACCCGGTCCCGCTGGTCGTGGTCGTGAAGCCGACGTCGAACACCTCGTCCCGAACGTCGGGGGGGACGCCGGGGCCGTCGTCCCGGACGTAGAACCCGTCCGGGAGCGTACCGACGGAGACGGTCACCCCGGGCCCGCCGTGTTCGATCGCGTTTCGATACAGGTTCTCGAACGCCTGTGAGAGCCGGCTCTCGTCGGCCCGAACCGTGAACTCGGCGTCGACGTGCAAGGTGGCGTCCTCCCCCTCGACGTTGGTCCAGCTCTCCCGGGCGACGGTCGAGAGGTCGACCGGTTCGAGTTCCTCGACCGCCTGTCCCTCGCGGGTGAGGGTGAGCATGTCGTCGATGAGCGTATCCATCCGGTCGAGCGCCCCCTCGATGGCTTCGAGGTGGTCGTTGTCACACTCCTCCATGGCCAGCGTGAGCCGACCCTCGGCGACGTTGAGCGGGTTCCTGAGGTCGTGGGAGACGACGCTCGCGAACTGGTCGAGATGCCGGTTCTGTCGTTCGAGCCGGTTTTCCCGCTCGACGCGCTCGGTGATGTCGCGGAACACCCACAGCCGGCCGTAGTACGTCTCCTCGTCGGCGACCGAGGTGGAGTACCGGTCGAAGATCCGGCCGTCGCGCAGTTCGATCAGGTCCCGCGAATCCTCGCCGGGGTGGTCGTAGAGATGCTCGACCCTGTCGAGGAACTCGTCCGGCTTTTTCACCTGGTCTACGACCCGACCCAGCACGGGTTCGTCGTCCTTCTCGTCGATGAGCGTCTCGGGAACGTTCCACATCTCGGCGAACCGCCGGTTGTACGAGATGATTTCGTCGTTCTCGTCGACGATGAGGATCCCGTCGATGGTCGCCTCCTGCTGGGCCTTCAACAGCGAACGCTGGTACTCGCTCCCGCCGGTCCGGTCGGGGTCCCTGCGCCCGTCCAGAACCGTCCCGACGTGCTGGCGTTCTCCGTCGACGACGACACACGTCGTCAGCAGGGACACGTCGACGGTCGTGTCGCCGACGGCGTGCGTCGTCTCCTCGATCCCGATCGCCCCGACGTCGAACGAGTCCCAGTACTCCTCGAACGAGTCCCGGGAGAGCGCCGGGGTGAGTTCCCAGACCGCACGCCCCTCGACGGTCTCCCGGTCCGCGCACAGAAGCTCCGCGTAGGCCGGATTCACGTAGGTGAGCCTGCCGTCGGCGCCGTACGATATGACGCCGACGTCGACGGTGTCGAGGAGCCGTTTGGAGAACGCGGGGGCGGTCGACATGGGGATCGTTCGCGGAACGCAAGGGCCCGCCGACAAAGTAACTACTGGCCACTCCCACCGACGGCGCCGGACCCCGGACGCGGCGCCGGAACCGATCCGGCAAGTTCGGTCCCGACGGCCACGGACCCGGCCGCGACTCGGGAACCACCACCTACTTGCCCGGCCGGTCCCTCGTGGGGGTGATGGAGTACCTGGAGCGGCGGGTTCGGCTCGTCGAGGACCGCCTCCGGGAGGTGGTCGAGGCGGTCGATCCCGCCGAACTCGGGGAGGAACTCGGCCACGTCACGCTGGCGGGGGGCAAGCGCGTCCGGCCCGCCGTCACCGTGCTCGCCTGCGAGGCCGTTGGCGGCGACCCGACCGACGCGGTCGACTTCGCGGTCGGCGTCGAACTCGTCCACAACGCCTCGCTCGTGATCGACGACATCATCGACCGCTCGGCGGTCCGCCGGGGCACCCCGAGCGCCTGGAGCGAGTACGGCTACGGGCCGGCGATCGTGGCCTCCGACGGGCTGCTCGGCGAGGCGTTCGCGCTCTTCTCCGCCGACGAGGAGGCCATGCAGATCGCCACCGAGGCGATGGTCGAACTCGGCGAGGGCGAGGCGACCGAACTGGCCGCCCCGCCGACCGACGAGGCGGAGTACATGGCGCTCGCGCGCCGCAAGACCGGGGCGCTCTTTCGGGCGGCCGCGGAACTCGGGGCGGTGGCGGGCGACGCCGACCCGTTCACCGTCGAGTCCTTCGGCGACTACGCCGAGGGGGTCGGCGTCGCCTTCCAGATCCGCGACGACGTGCTCGACGCCACCGCCGAGACGGGCGATCTGGGCAAGCCCGCCGGACAGGACGAGCGGATGGACCGTCCCTCGGTGGTGCAGGTGACGGACCTCTCGCTCGACGACGCGAACGACCGGGCTCGCGCGCGCTCGGACCGGGCGCTCGCGGCGCTCGACGCCGCCGAGATCACCGACCCCGAGGCGGGGGGGTATCTGCGCGACCTCGCGGAGTTCGTCGTCGTCAGGGAGCACTAGACGTGTCGGTCTCGACGTCGCGCTCGCGCGACTCGGCGACCGCGAACGTCAGCGTCGAGAGCACGCCGAGCAACGTCCCGCCGGTCAGCCCCACCGCGAGGTCGGTCAGCGAGAACGTCGCCACCCCCTCTCCGGGGGGGAGGAAGTAGCCCGTCAGCGCGAAGAGGACGATGGCGATGGCGAGCACGTAGAAGGGCGCGTTGAGGTAGCGCCACTCGAACCGGTCGTGGAGGTAGCCGTCGGTCACCTGCCCGAGGCTCGACGTGATCCCGGCGGCCGCGAACCACCGGACGGCACCGTGGACGAACGCCGCACAGACCAGAAGCGGGTCGGCGGTGACGGCCGTCCCGAGTCCCTGCAGGAGTGCGAGCCCCCGGACCCCGCCGACGACCATGAGCGCCGCGGCGACCACGTAGGTGATGAGCGTCACGCGCCCGGCGTAGAGCACGCTCCGGACCCGCTCGGCGGCGCCGTCGAGCGCCCGTTCGAGGCCGAGGCCCCGGAAGAGGAAATACAGCCCGAGCACCGCCGAGAGGAGGCCGAGCACCGCCGCGCCGGGCACGTCGAACAGGCTGGCGATGGTGGCAAAGGGGTAGATGAGCAAGAGCACCCCCAGGGGGACGAGGATCGTCCCGCGGGTCTCGGGGTCGGCGAGCACCTGCTTGATCGTGTAGTAGATCGATTCGAGGTCCTCGGCCTGGCGGACGACCACCCGGCGGACGCTGTCGATCGGCACCCGGGAGCGGATGACCGGCAGGACCGACTCGTCCTGGGCCCCGTCGGTGATGACGACCGCGCTCACCGACTCGCCGGTCGCCAGCCCCGCGAGCACCGTGTCCACCTCGTCGCCGAGCGCCCGACTCGCGCTCACGTCGTCGCCGTCGCTCCCCGTCACGGCCGCCACCTCGACTTCCTCCTCGACCGTCAGGTCGTCGTGGACGTGCAGGCCCTGAAAGAGGACGTTCACGTCCGAGTCCTCCGGATCCCCCGTGGCGAGGTCGACCGCGGCCGCCTCGACGGCCTCCCGGCCGACCACCGGCGTCTCCGTGCCGGTCTTGCGGCCGAGGTCGTCGTCGAGGTCCACACAGAGGACCAGCAGCATCGCGCGGGACTAGGCGGCCCCGATATAACTGTTTTCGGGCGCGACCGGTCGTCGTTCCGAACGGAACCGTCTCGACCCCGCGGGTCGCACGGGCGTAGCGTCGCACGCGAACGGGCGTGGAGAGTCGCACGGCTTTTATCCCGCGCGCCGCTACGCCCCCCACCGTGATCTCCGAGGGCTGCGAGCAGTGCGCCAAGGGCGGCAAGATGGTGCTGTTCGTCTACGGCTACTGCGACCAGCGCGACTGCTTTTACTGCCCGCTGGGCGAGAACCGCAAGAACGTCGACGACGTCTACGCGAACGAACGCCGCGTCGAGTGCGACCGGGACGTCCTCGACGAGGCCCGTCGGATGGACGCGCTGGGCACCTCGATCACCGGCGGGGAACCCCAGGAGGTGCTCGACCGCACCTGTCACTACCTCTCCCTGGTGAAAGGGGAGTTCGGCGAGGACCACCACACCCACCTCTACACCGGGATCACCGGCGGCCGGGAGAACATGCGCCGCCTGGCCGACGCCGGCCTCGACGAGATCAGGTTCCACCCGCCCTACGAGCGGTGGGGCGACCTCCACGGCACCGAGTGGGAGGAGATCCTCCACGTCGCCCGCGAGGAGGGCCTCACGCCCGCCTTCGAGATCCCGGGCATCGTGGCCGAATCCGAGTTCCTGGAGTTCCTCGACGAGGGCGCCGCCGAGTTCTGCAACGTCAACGAGTTCGAGATGAGCCAGGGCAACTACCGGCGGATGCAGGAGGCCGGCTACGAGTTACAGGAGGGCCACATGTCGGCCGTCGAGGGGTCGAAGGACGCCATCCTGGAGGAGATGGCCGCACACCCGAAGGTCTACTTCTGCACCTCGGTGTTCAAGGACGCCGCCCAGCACCGCAACCGCCTCAAGCGGATGGCTCGCACCGTCCGGCGCGCGTTCGACGAGGTGACCGACGACGGCACCCTCGTCTACGGCAAGGCGTGGTGCGAGGTGGAGCGCCTGCGCGACCTCGGCGTGCCCGAGGAGTTCTACGCGGCCAAATCCGAACACGTCGAACTGGCGTGGTGGCTCCTGGAGGAGATGGTCGCGGAGGGCGACCTCGCCGAGGGCGAGATCGTCGAACAGTATCCGACGGTGGACGGCACCGTCGTCGAGCGGACGCCGCTCGCGTGAGTCGCCGGGGCGTCCCGACCGCCGTTACTCGACCGCCTCGTCGAGGGCCGTCTCGATGTCCTCGCGCTGGGTCACGCCGATGAACCGCTCGACTTCGCCGTCGTCGTCCTCGACCACGAGCGTGGGAAGCGATCGGACGGAGTACTGGTTGGCCACGTCCTGGTTTTCGTCCACGTCGATCTTCTCGAACTCGACGCTCTCGTAGTCGCTCTCCAGCTCCTCCAGAATCGGATCCTGGGTCTTGCAGGGGCCACACCAGTCGGCGTAAAAGTCCTTCAGTCGAACGGGCATAGTTCGTCACGGCGTACCGTGCCGAGCGTGAAAGGATTTCCGACACCGACAGAAGTCGCGACGAGGAGCGCGATCGGCGGCCCGCCGCTCCGTCCGGTCGCGTCCCCGAGCCGAAACGCTTAGGCCCCGCAGTCCCCGAACGGACGTCATGAGCAGCGGAGAGAACAGCGGCGGACTGATGTCGAGTGCGGGGCTGGTCCGGTACTTCGACGCCGAGGACCGAAACGCCATCAAACTCGATCCGCGGACCGTCGTCGCCTTCGGCGTCCTCTTCGGCGTCGGCGTCCAGATCCTGAACGTCGTCTCGATCTGAGATCGGGTCCGGAACGAGCCGCTTTTGTCCACCCGGCGTCGACGCACGGGCATGCGAACCGGCGTCGTCGCCGTCCAGGGTGACGTCTCCGAGCACGTCGCGGCGGTCGAGCGCGCCGCCCCCGGCGACGAGCCCATCGAGACCGTCGAGATCCGCGACGCCGGGATCGTCCCCGACTGCGACGCCCTCGTGCTCCCCGGCGGGGAGTCGACGACCATCTCCCGCCTGCTCGCCCGCGAGGGGGTGGACGAGGAGGTAAGCGCCCACGTCGCGGCGGGCAAGCCCCTGCTGGCGACCTGTGCCGGGCTCATCGTCGCCGCGGCGGACGCGCGCGACGAGCGGGTGCGGACGCTCGGCCTGCTCGACGTCGCCGTCGAGCGCAACGCCTTCGGCCGGCAGGCCGACAGCTTCGAGGCGCCGCTCGACGTGACCGGCCTGGACGACCCCTTCCACGCCGTCTTCATCCGCGCCCCGCAGGTCGCCGACGCCGGCGACGCCGAGACCCTCGCGCTCTGGGAGGGCGCCCCGGTCGCGGTCCGGCAGGGGCCGGTCGTCGGCACCGCGTTCCACCCCGAACTGACCGACGACGTGCGCCTCCACCGGCTCGCGCTCTTCGATCCGCTCCGGGACTGAGCCGTCGATCGCCCGGGAACCGCGACCGGCCCGCGACCGGCGGCCGCGGACCGCGCCCGTGCCCGTCGCGGACCGGCCGCCACACAAGCGCAGGGCTTTCGGTACGGCCGCCCGTCGCAGGGGACATGACCGGAGACGAGTCGACGGCGGACGACCCGGTGCTCGACGCCCTGTTCGCCACCATCGAGCAGCGCAAGGCCGACCTCCCCGAGGGATCCTACACTGCCTCGCTGTTCACACACGAGAAAGGCGAGAACGCGACGCTGGAGAAGGTCGGCGAGGAGTCGACGGAGGTCGTCCTCGCCGCCAAGGACGGGGACCGGGAGGACCTGATCGCCGAGTCGGCCGACCTGGTCTATCACCTCCTGGTGCTCCTGGCGATACACGACCTGACCCTCGACGACCTGCGCGCGGAACTCGAAGCCCGGTTCTGAGCCTCGCGCTGCCGTCGCCCGCGCGCGACGGCCTGAGCGCGCCTACTGGAACCGGACCCCGAGGTCGTGGAGACCGTCGTTGTTCGACGCGACGTTGATCAGCAGCGGCGTCACCCCCTCGATCTCGGGAGCGTTGGCGATCGGGCCGGCGGCGAGCGCCCGGACCCCCCCGATCTCGCCCGCGAGGTCACGCACCGTCGCCCCCGCCTCCTCGTCGTCGGCGACGACGAGCGTGTCGATCCCCAGCTCGGCGTCCAGATCCGCCAGCCGTCCGGCGGGGAGGTTGTGGAACGCGCCGACGACCGGGACGCCGTCGGGTGCCGCGTCGGCCGCCACCCGGGTGACGCTCCCGGCGCCCGGCCGGTGGTAGTGAAAGCCGTCGTCGTCGCGCTTGATCCCGGTCGCGGGCGAGACCAGCACGTCGCCCGGATCCAGTCCCCCCGCGACCGCCTCGATCGTGTCGCCGACGTGATAAGGGGGGACCGAGAGCACGACCACCTCGGCCCGGGCGGCGGCCGCCTCGTTGCCCAGCCCCTCGATCGCGGCCTCGACGCCGCGTCCCGCGAGTTCCTCGACGTACGCCTCGGCGCTCCGTTGCCCCTTCTCCGGGTCGCGCGAGCCGACGAACAGGTCGTGGTCGGTGTCCAGCCCCCACCTGAGTGCCAGCCCCTCGCCGATGTCGCCGGTCCCGCCGAGCAGCGCGATTCGCATACTCGATGGGGTGCCGCACCGAAAGTAAGCCTTCCGTGACGGGACGCCGGACGCGGCGGCCCCCGCCGATCGTGCTCCTACCGCCGGACGAGCAGATCCGGCAGCGCGTTCACGTCGTCGACGACGGCGGCGGCGCCCGCCTCGCGGAACTTCCGGCGGCCCGTCTCGCCGCCGAGGCCGCCGGTCAGGACGCCGATCCCGTGGTAGCGCCGATCGGGGTCGGTCCCGTTCGCGTTCGTCGCCGTCCGCACGTCGTCGAGCGTGTCGCCGGCGAACCCGAGCACGCGTGCGCCGGCGCGGTCGGCCAGGGCGACGAGCGCGGCGGGATCCGGCTTTCCGGGGATCGGGTCGTCCATCGTGATCAGGCGGTCGGACGGCACGTCGAGGCCGGCGCGGTCGAGTGCGATCTCGGCCTCGGCCCCGGGGCGGCCGGTGAGCACGCAGACGGGGAACCGCTCGCACAGCGCCGCCACGGTCTCCCCCTCGACGAGCACCGGTTCGTCGTGGATCCGTCCCGGGGCCTCGACCGGCGGCTCGCCGCCCTCGATCTCGCGGTACAGGTCGCTCCCGAGGTACAGGGATTGAAAGACGGCGCGCAGTCGCTCGGGATCCCACGCGTCGGCCACCGCCGGCCACTCCCCGTCGAGCGCGTCCGCGAGAACCGACCGGGCGCCGTCGAGGCCCCCGCCAGCGGCCGCGACCGCGTCCGCGTACGCCGCGACGTCGGCCCCGTAGCCCCGGTCGCGGGCCAGCGCGTACAGCGCCAGCGCGTCGGTCAGTTCCCAGTCGTTGTTGAACCCGCCGGCGTCCTTGAACGGCTGGACGACCGCGCGGTCGAACGCGGTGCCGTGGACGCGCGCCACCGTCTCGACGACCACCCGCCGGTAGGAGTCGGCGACGTCGACCAGCACGCCGTCGACGTCGAGGACGACGGCGTCGACGGCGAGCGTCCCCTCCATGCTCACCTCCGGGCGACCGGCGAGGAAGTGTCTTGCCCTTCCGGTCGGCACACCGTGGCGCCCTCAGTCCCGCCGGATCGGTCCGTCTCCTGGGCCAGTGCCCGGACCCGGACCCCGTCGCGCCCGGAGCAGCGTGCCACCGGGGACCGCCTCGGGGTCGACGGGGACGAGCGCGGGGTCGCCCCCGAGCGTGGTGAAAACGAGGTCGGCGCCGACGGCGCGCGCGACCGTCAGGGTGGGGCGGTGGAGTTCGGGGGGCAGGCGGCGGGCGTAGACGACGTCGGCGTCCCGGTACGGCCCGGGATCGCGCTCGACGACGGCGGCCCGCTCGACGACGTCGTCGCGGACGAACCGGACCCCGGCGGGGACCTCGATCGTGGTCACGTCGACGGCGGTCACGTCGACCCCGGCGTCGGCGAGGCCGGCGGCGACGGCCGGGCGGGCGCCGACGCCGACCTCGACGGCGCTGTCGCGGCCGGCGAGGCGCTCGATCATGGCGTCCGCGGTGGATTCGACCCCCCTCACGTCGGGATATTTATTGCGGGAGGTCACTTAACGACGTTCATGCTGGTCGATATCGTGCCCGTCGGGGAGGTCCCGGCACAGGTCAAGCGCGAGTCCTCCGCGGCGCTGCGGTCCGTCTACGACGTCGAGGTGACGGTCCACGACGAGCGGGCCGTCCCCGAGGGCGCGTTCGACCGCAGCCGGAACCAGTACCGGGCCGAGGAGTTCATCGAACTCGCCGGCCGGGTCGGCTCCGGCGAGAAGAACATCGCCATCACGGCCCAGGACCTTTACTACCGGCGTCGCAACTACGTCTTCGGGCTGGCCTACCTCAACGGCAACGGCTCGGTCATCTCCACCTACCGCCTCCAGACCTCCTCGGACGGCGGCATCACCACGAAGCCCGCCGACGAGGTGTTCGCCGACAGGGTCCGCAAGGAGGTGGTTCACGAGGTCGGCCACACCTTCGGGCTGGAACACTGCGACAACGAGCGCTGCGTGATGAGCTTCTCCCCGACCGTCCGCGAGGTCGACGTGAAGGAGGAGCACCTCTGTGGCTCCTGTAGCCGGATCGTCCGGTAGCCGACGCGGTCCGCGTCGTCGGGTGTCGAAAAACGCGATCCGACGCTCCGCGACCTCCCTCCGACGGTCCGCGAGGTCGTCCCGTCGGCGGTCGTCGACCCGGTCGTCCCGGTGGGACTACAGGTCCCGCGACTTGCTGATGTTGATGAGCGTCCCGCCACACTCCTCGCACCGCAGCGTCTCCGGGCTCTCGTGGCGCGCGCCACAGCCGCTACACTCGTAGATCTTCCCCTCGTATCCTCGGTAACTGGGTCGCATTGATTGAACGAGGGGGGCGCGGATGAATAACCGTGTTCCTAAAATTCATTATATTCCTAAAACACCGGGTCCGGCGGCGGACCCCGGGCGGGGGTCGCCGGGGGGAGAGGGCACGGCGGCACAGGCGTGGCGGCGGCGGGGACCCCCGTCGCGTCAGTCGGTGTAGTAGTACTCGCCCTCGCGCTTTTGCTCCCGGTCGAGTTGCGAGCCGGGCTTGTTGATGCGCGGGCGCCCCGTCCGCTCGTCCCGCCGGAAGGTCACGTCGAGGTCCGCGAGGAAGGCGTTCATGCCCGCGCGCATCCCGCGCGGCGTCGTCGCGTGGCCGCGCCGTGCGGGGTCGCCCTCGAAGACCAGCAGCCGATCGGCGAGCAGGTCGATCATGTAGATGTCGTGGTCGATCACCATGGCGGTGGCGTCGTTGTTCTCGACGTACCGGCGGATCGCCGAGGTGGCCTGGACCCGCTGTTCGACGTCGAGGTGGGCCGAGGGCTCGTCCAGCAGGTAGAGGTCGGCGTCGCGCGCGAGCGTCGCCGCGATGGCGACGCGCTGGCGTTCGCCCCCCGAGAGGTCGGGCAACTGCTGTTCCATGATCGGTTCGAGGTCGAGCGGGCGGGCGATCTCCGTGTTCCAGTGGGAGGTCCCGAAGTCGTCGGCGACCGACGAGAGGAAGGCGTCGACCCGTATCGGGTCCTCGGCCTCGACGTACTGTGGCTTGTAGGCGACGTCGATCCGGGTTGGCAGGTCCCCCTCGTCGGGGTCGAGCGCGCCGGAAAACAGCTTCGCGAGCGTCGACTTCCCGATGCCGTTGGGGCCGACGACCCCGAGCACCTCCCCCTCGTAGATGGTTCCGGAGTCGACGGTCAGCGAGAACGCGTCCGGGCCGTAGGCGTACGAGAGCGCCGGATACTCGATGAGCGTCGAGCCCAGCACCGACTCCCGGGGGGCGTGCTCCTCGAAGGTGATCGCCTCCGGTCGGATTCGCATGTTCTCGTTGTCGAGGTAGCCCCGCAGATACTCGTTGATCCCGTTGCGCACGGATTTGGCGTCGGTGATCACGCCGAAGACGCCCGGGCGGCCGTAGGCGACGTGGAGGACGTCCGCGAGCAGGTCGAGGACGGCGAGGTCGTGTTCGACGACCAGGGCCGACCGATCGGTCCCGTCGATCAGGTCCCGCACCAGTCGGGCGGCGGCCACGCGCTGGCCCACGTCGAGATACGGCGTGATCTCGTCGAGGAAGTAGAAGTCGGCGTCGCGCGCGAGCGTCGCCGCCAGCGCGACCCGCTGGAGTTCGCCCCCCGAGAGGGCGTCGATCGGCTGGTCGAGCACCGGCCGGATCGAGAGCCGGTCGGCGAGGTCGGCGAGGACGTCGCGCTCGTCGGCCCGGTCGAGGAGGGCGCGCGTCTCGCCCTCGAACCGGTCGGGGATCCGGTCGACGTACTGGGGCTTGCGGGCGACGCGCACCTCGTCGTCGCGCACCCGCCGGAGGTAGCTCTGGAGCGCCGTGCCGCGATAGCGTTCGAGCACCCGCTCCCAGTCCGGATCCTCGCCGACGGCGCCGAGGTTCGGGACGGTCTCGCCGGCCAGCGCCCGCACCGCCGTCGTCTTCCCGATGCCGTTCGGACCCAGCAGGCCCGTCACCCGTCCCGGCTGGGGCACCGGGAGGCCGTAGAGCGCGAACGCGTTGTCCCCGTACCGGTGGACGGGCTCCTCGTCGAGTTCGGCGGGGAGGTTGACGATCTCGATGGCGTCGAACGGACACTTCCCGACGCAGATGCCACAGCTCTCGCCCAGACAGATCTCCTCGCTGATCCACACCTGTTCCGGATCGCCGGCGTACTCCTCGCCCTCCTCGTAGCGTTCCTCGCGGGTGACGATGCAGTCCTTGCCCGACCGGTTCGGGGGACAGAACTCCGCACACTCGTAGTTGCACCGGTCGGGCTGACACCTGTCGAGGTCCACGACGGCGATGCTGTCGTCGGCCATGACGCTACGGCGAGGCGTTCGCGGTCAACAGGATGGTGTAGGTCATGAACCAGAGCGCGAACGTCATGAACGCCACGTAGAGGTGGTCCTTCAGGCTGAACCCCGAGATGTCGACCCCGGCGACCCTGAACAGGGGATACTGCAGGAAGATGAACCCCGCGAGGATCATCAGACCGCGGATGTCGGTGGCCGCGGCCTCGGAGGTCCCGGCGATCACCGCCGAGGTGAGCGCCGCGAGCGTCCCGGCGAGACACGCGGCGGTGGTGACCGTCACTCCCCGGAGGTGATCGGAGAGCCCCGGCTTCGTTTCCGTGGCCATACCCTCCCTGGGCCACCCGTCGTCAAAAGGGTGTTCGTTCCGGATCGTCGGCCCCCGGGCCGGATCGGGCGGGCGGCGGCCACCCCGTTCCCCGCCGCGCTCCCGCCGCCGCGGAGAGCGCCACACGCCGGACTCCTCAATCTTTATTGCCGTGGCACCTCTCCGCCACGATAATGGCTGAAACCGACGGGGAGGAGGGGCTCGACGACCTGCCCCCCAGCGCCAAACTCGTCTACAAGGTGCTCGAATACGACGGTCCCCTGACCCAGAAGGGGATCGTGGAGGAGTCGATGCTCTCGGCGCGGACGGTTCGCTACGCCCTGGAACGGCTGGAGGAGATCGGCGTGGTCGACGAGGACGTCTACTTCGCCGACGCCCGGCAGAACCTCTATCAGTTGACCGAACCCATCGAGGCGGACGGCGGCGTCGACGTCGACGAGGAGACCGAGGGCGCCGACGCCGAGGAGACCCCGCACGCGGAGTGCGACTGACTGCGGCCACGACCTCCCCGTCCCGATTCGGTGCCGACCCGCCAGGCCGCCGCCCCGGACGCCCCGGCCCCGCCGCGACCGATCGTCCCGCCTCAGGTCGGGACGACCGTGATCCGTCGCTTGTGGTCGATGGCCTCCTCCAGTTCCTCCGCGATCGCGCTCCCCCGCGAGACCTGGATCTCGCCGCCGCGGCCGACCGTCGCGGTGAAGAGGTACTCGCCCCCCGCTCGCACCTCGACGGTCTCGCCGACGTGTTCGTCGACGGCGACGACCACGTGCCGCGAGGTCACCTCGGGCTGGACGACCATCCCCTCGTCGTGTCCCCCGGCGTCCGCGTCAGCGCCCGACGCGCCGCCACCGCTCCGACCGCTCCCCTCACGCCCGGATCGTTCGTCGTGGGTCCGCACGTCGATCTCGATCCCCAGTCGATCCTCGACGTCGCCGATCCGCCCGCCGCCCTTGCCGATGACGTATGAGATGTCGTCCTCGTCGACGTAGACGGTCGCGCGGTCCTGGCCCTGGAGTTCGACCTCGACGTGACCGCTGGCGATCGAGCGGATCTCCCGCTCGATCTCCTGGCGGGCCAGGCGGTCGACGCCCCCCTCCCGCTCGCCGTCGTCGAGGGGGACGGTGACGACCTGCCGGTTGAACGTGTAGATCTCGTAGACCGGCCGGCCGGTCTCGAAGTCCCGGACCTGGATCACCGGGCGGGCGAGGTCCTCGGCGACGAGACCCTCTGGCACCTTCACCTCGGTCGTCACGTCGTAGACGGTGTGGACCTGTCCGGCATCGATGTAGACGACGGTGTCGACGACCTGCGGGATCATGCCGAGTTCGACCCGGCCGACCAGCCGCTGGAGGGCGTCGATCGCCCGGGTGGCGTGGACCACGCCGACCATCCCGACGCCGGCGAGCCGCATGTCCGCGAACACCTCGAAGTCGTCGGTCTTTCGCACCTCGTCGTAGATGGTGTAGTCGGGCCGGACCATCAACAGCGAGTCGGCGGTCTTGGCCATCTCCCCGCCGAGCGCCGTGTACTGGGTGATCTCCGGGCCGACCTGCAGGTCCCGGGGCTTTTCCATGGTCTTCACGGCGTAATCGCTGGCCGAGAGGTGTTCGGCGACGGCCTGGGCGAACGTCGACTTGCCCGCGCCGGGGGCCCCCGAGATCAGGACGCCCCGCTGGCGCTCGGCCAGCCGCTCCTTGAGTTCCGCGGCGAACCGGTAGTCCTCGATGTCGGTCCGGACGATCGGCCGGACGGCCGTGATCTCGTAGGCGTCGGCGAAGGGCGGGCGGGCCAGCGCGATCCGGTACTCGCGGAACTGGACGATGGTCATCCCCGGTTCGTCGAGTTCGACGAACCCGTCGGGGCTGGCGCGGGCGGTCTCCTCGACGTCGTGGGTCAACTCGCGGAGGTCCTCGTCGGTCGAGACCTCCTCGCGGATCGGCTCGTAATGCATGTCGCCGATCTCGCCGCGCTTTGCGCGCGGTCGGGCGCCGGTCCGGAGGTGGACGCTCATCGTCTCGTCGTCGAAGAAGGACTCGATCTCCAGGTGTTCCGTGTCCCGCCCCCGGGGCTCGACGTAGTCGACCGCGAGCCCCTTCGCCCGGCCCACCTCCGCCTGCACCACGTCGCTGGTCAGCAGGGTCGCGTCGTGTTCGGCCGCCAGGTCGCGGATGAGGGCGTCGATCTCACCCTCGGCCGCGGCGTCGCGCTCGTCGGCGACCGCGCGGCGCCCGACGTACTCGACGGTCAGGGCCCCCCCGTCGGCGCGGTCGGCGAGCGCCTGGAGCTCCGACAGCCCCTCCCAGCCGCTGTCGCGGCCGGCGTTGGCCTGGGACTCCAGTTCGCCGACCACCGCCTCCGGGACGTACACCGTCGCGTCCGCGTACTCCCCGGACGCGATCCGTTCGGACACGCGGCCGTCGATGACCGCGCTCGTGTCCGGAACGACGTTCATACGCTCCGTCCGCCGTCGGGCCGTATAAGGGGTTTGAAGCGGACGCCGGCTCCGTGGGGTCCGTTTCTGCTCCGACGCCGTCCGACGAGAGCCGTTCCCCCTGAGGAGTAGTCGAACCCATCACACGTTTCGACGCGAGTGACGTCGATCACGTCGAGGATGCCTCGACCGACGTCGCGTGCCTGGCGACGCTGTCGCCCCGGAAGGCAGCGGCAGCGTCGACGGGACCGTCACGGGGTCTCTTGGCCGACAACACGAGCTCCTCGCACATCACCCATGCCGACGCAGTCTGGCGATTCGATGGGGACACGTCAGGTATTTACGGCCGATCGTGGTAAATAGTGGCATGACTCGGTACGGTTTTCTGTTGCCGACGCGGGGAGCGGTGCTCTCGAGCGGGAACGCGGACGCGCTGGCCGCGCGGACGCACGCCGACGTGATCGGGCTCGCGGAGCGCGCGGAAGCGCTCGGGTTCGACTCCGTCTGGGCCGGGGACAGCGTCACGGCGAAACCGCGCCACGAGCCGCTGACGACGCTCGCCGGCGTCGCCACTGTGACTGACGGCGTCGACCTCGGGACGGCCATCTACCTGCCGGCGCTCCGCCACCCGATCCACCTCGCACACCAGACGGCCACGCTCGATCAGGTGAGCGGCGGACGGTTCGTCTTCGGCGTCGGGGTCGGCACGGGTCCGGACGGCGAGCGCGAGCACGACCACCTCGGCGTCCCCTTCGACCGCCGGGGTGCCGTGCTCGACGAGACGCTCGACGCCCTCAAGCGCCTCTGGACGGGCGAGCCAGCGAGCTACGAGGGCGAGTTCGTCGCCTTCGAGGACGCGAGCATCGGGTTCGAGCCGACCCGCAGCCCGCCGGTCTACGTCGCATCCGCCGCCTTCGACCCCGGCAGCGGGTTCCCGCGGGCGATCCACGACCGCGTTCTCGAACACGGGGACGGCTGGCTCCCACTCGGCGTCAACCCCGACCGGTACGCCGACGGACTGGCGTGGCTCCGGGACCGCCTCGACGGGGCCGGTCGCGACGCCGACGCGTTCGCGGGCGCGTACTACGCCGACGTCGTCGTCCGCGAGGACGAAGCGACCGCGCTCGAGGAGGCCCGTGCGTTCTACGACGCCTATTATCCCGCCTGGGGGGAATTCGACGACGCGGAGATCCGGGCCCGCGGCGCGTTCGGCCCGCCCGAGCACGTCGCGGCGGTACTCGACGCGTACGCGGACGCCGGTGCCGAGGAGATCGTCGTCCGCTTCGTCACCACCGCGAACCAGCGCGATCAACTCGGTCGGTTCCGGAGGATTCTCGACTGACGACCGGCGCGAACGCGTTACGGTCACTCGTGACGTGGGGTGGCGACGTGTGAGGACCGCCCAAACGCAGGGAGTACGCCGCCACCGCCAGGAGCGGTAGCTTCGTCGGGATCGACACGACCCAGTCTGCTGTCATTCAGTGGGCGACGGTTCCTCGACGGTATAGAACTCCTCCCACGTCGTCTCCTCGGCGTTCTCGACCGGTTCCATGTAGATGCGTCCCCGTTGGAGTATCCCGTTCGTGACCTCCCAGATCATAACTCCACGGAGGTCCAACGTCGTCCCGTCGAGCTGCGTTCCGGTCACGTGCAATTCCATCCAGAGGGTCCTCTCCTCGTGGGTGGAACGCAGCACAGTTGCCCGTACGTCCGGGGTGTTCTCGAAGACGGTCCGCCAGTTCTCGCGAACCTGCTCACGCCCCGTGAAGTTCCGCCCCGGGTGGGCCGGCGTCTCACTCCGATACTCCTCCGCCACGAGAGCGGCTACCCGATCGGCATCGTGGCCGTTCATCGCCTCGACGATCCGTTCGGCCAACTCCGAAGAGTTTCGTTCCGACGTCATCCGGACGACCCGACGGTGATCTACGGGATCGACGGGGAAGTATTACGGCCCCTGTACGGCGTTCCAGGCGGACGGTCGCCCCGGATCGCTCCACGGTCCAGCACTCTCCTCCATCGGTCCCAACCGCTTTGTCCCGACCCCACCACGCCCCCGACATGACCGACGCCGAGCGCGAGGTGGTCGACCTGACCGCGCGCCTCGCCGCCGTTCCCAGCCACGAGGACGAGACCGCCGCCGGCGACGCCATCGAGGCGTGGCTCCGCGACGAGACCGACGCCGACGTGCGGCGCGACGACGCGGGCAACGTGATCGCCCGGCGCTCGCCCGACGGGTCCCCGGGCGACGGACCGTCGCTCGCGCTCGTCGGCCACCACGACGTGGTGCCCCCGGCAGACCGGCAGACGACGGCCGACGGCGGCTACGTCGTCGAGGAGCGCGACGGACGACTCCACGGCCGCGGCACCGCCGACATGAAAGGCGCCGTGGCGGCGGCGATGTGCGCGTTCCGGGACGCGGCGGTGGGGGGAACGGAGGGCGACGACCCGGCCCCGACCCTCGTCTTCGCCTCGTTCGTCGGCGAGGAGGTCGGCGGCGAGGGCGCCCGGGCGGCCATCGACGACGGCTTCGCGCCCGACTACGCCGTCGTCGGCGAGGGATCGACGAACTACTCGGGCGACGACGTGACGGACGTGGCCGTCGCCCACAAGGGGCGGCGGGGATCGACGCTGGTCGCGCGCGGCCGCGCCGTCCACGCCAGCGAGGCCGAACGCGGCGAGAACGCGGTCTACCGCGCCTGCGACGCGGTCGACGTCGTGCGCGACCTGGACGTCCCGACGGCGACGGTGCTCGGCCACGACGTGCGGGGTAGCGTCGCCGTGACGGGCATCGAGGGCGGGTCGGCCTGGAACGTCGTCCCCGGACGCTGCGAGGTGACCGTCGACGAGCGGACGGTCCCCGGCGACCGGGCGTCCCTCGACCGGACGGAGGCGGTCGCGGGCGTCGAGTGGACCGTCGATCAGGACCTGCCGCCGATGGCCTGTTCGGATCCCGCGTTCGCGGACGCGGTGCTCGCCGCCGCGGCCGACGCCCAGTCGGGGACGCCCGAGCAGGTCGTCAAACCCCACGCCACCGACGCGGGCTGGCTGGCGGAGGCCGGCACGGCCTGCGTGGTCTGTGGCCCGGCCGAACCCGGCGAGGCCCACACCGACGACGAATCGGTCTCGACCGACGTGCTGGCGCGCTGTTACCGGCTCTATCGTGGCGTCTCCGAGCGGGGGCCGGCGTAGGTCGCGCGAGCGCGGACGGCCGCCCCGGTCTCGTCCGCGAGGTCACGCCCGCGAGGTCACGCACCCGCGAGGTCACGCACCGTCGTCCCCGACGCGTCCGCCCGGGACGCCCGGATCCGCACGCGACGGCTTGAAGCCGATCGCGTCCGACCGGGCGGTATGGCGACGGACGCGACCGCCGACGAGGACGAGTCACCCGAAGGGTACGACGAACTGGTCGGACGCGTGCGACGGATCGGCAACGTTGACAACGCCGCCGGCTTGCTCTCGTGGGACCAGCAGGTGATGATGCCCGAGGAGGGGACGCCGGCGCGCTCGGGACAACTGTCGGCGCTCTCTGCGGTGCGCCACGACCTGCTGACCGCCGACGAGACGGGCGACCTGCTCGACTCCGTCGAGGGCGAGGTCGACGGCGAGCGCGCCGCGCTGGTGCGCGAGGTGCGCCGGGACCACGGGCGCGCCGTTCGCGTGCCCACCGATCTGGTCGAGCGGATCTCGGCGGCCTCCTCGGAGGCGCTCTCGGCCTGGCGCGAGGCGAAGGCGGACGCCGACTTCGACGCCTTCGCCCCGCACCTCCGGGAGCTGGTCGACCTGCAACGGCAGTACGCGGAGCACGTGGATCCGGACCGCGACCCCTACGAGGTGCTGTTCGAGGAGTACGAGCCCTGCCTGCCGCTCGATCACGCCGAGCGCATCCTGACGGAACTCCGGGAGACCATCTCGCCGCTGGTCGACGAGATCCGGGCGACGGACGCCGCCCTCGCGGACCCGTTCGACGGGACCTACGACGCCGACGCCCAGGAGGCGATGGTGCGCGACGCCCTCGACCTGCTCGACTATCCCTGGGAGCGCGGCCGTCTCGACACCGCTCCCCACCCCTTCTCGATGGGGACGGTCTACGACGCCCGGATCACGACCCGGTTCGACGAGTCCAATCCGCTGGACGCGCTCACCTCGACGATCCACGAGTTCGGCCACGCCACCTACACGCTCGGCCTGCCGGAGGCCGACTACGCGACGCCGCTCGGGGAGGCCCGGGACCTCTCGGTCCACGAGTCCCAGTCCCGGCTCTGGGAGAACCACGTCGGCCGCTCGCGGGCGTTCCTCGAACGGTTCCTGCCGACGATGCGCGAGCACCTCGGCGTCGACGCGGGGGGCCGGGAGGTCTACGAGGCGGCCAACCGGGTCCACGAGGACAACGTGATCCGGGTCGAGGCCGACGAACTCACCTATCACCTCCACGTCGTCCTCCGATTCGAGATCGAACGCGACCTGGTCCGGGGGGACCTCGACGTCGAGGAGGTGCCCGCGGTCTGGAACGACAGGATGGACGCGTACCTCGGCGTCACGCCCGACGACGACGCCGAGGGCTGCCTGCAGGACGTCCACTGGGCGCACGGCAACTTCGGCTACTTCCCCACCTACTCGCTCGGGAGCGCGATGGCCGCCCAGCTGTACGCGGCCGCCGAGCGCGACGTCGACGACCTGGACGAGCGGGTCCGCGCCGGCGAGTTCGCCCCGCTGAAGTCCTGGCTGCGCGACCGGATCCACCGCCACGGCAAGCGCTACGAGACCGGCGACCTCGTCCGGCGGGCCACCGGCGAGGAGTTCACCGCCGACCGCTTCACCGACCACGTGACGGAGAAGTTCGGCGCGCTGTACGATCTGTAGTCCTGCCTCGCGGAACCCCACGTCGTTCGCGTCGCCGTCCCGGCGGGTTCCCCGTCGGCAGACGGGCCCCCAGATCGGGACCGGCGCGGGTCCGCCGTGGGACCCCGGCTGGCGACGGACCGCACGCAGGTCGACGGACCGTCCGTTCGCGGAGCCGTGGACGTGCCGTCCGTGGACGCGCCCGGAAGGTGACCGTCCGCTCCCACCGCTGCGTGCGTCCGACCGGCGGTGCACGTCGGCGACGGCTCCCGTTCTCACCCCCTCGGAACGGCATTGTTCAGATTAGCTGATTTTGGCAGAAGGCTTGTGCGAGCAGCCATGTTT
>JBDGUC010000033.1:0-37465 GCA_042216285.1 Haloferacaceae archaeon | reverse complement strand
AAGCGGTCACTCGCGGTTCCGACTCCCCGGGCACCCCGCCCGGGGGGTCTTTTTTATCGATCGCCAGCCGCCGCTCGCGGCGTTCGTTCCGGGTCGCCGCGAGCGGGGAGCGACGCAACATCCTTGACCGTGCCGGCGTAGGGACGGGTATGGACCGCGGGCGCACCCGGACCGTAGAGCGGGAGGACGGAGAGCGGAGTCGGAGGGGGGGCGACGCGGGGTCGTCCGGTCTCCTGCGCGTTCCGTCGCCGACCGTCGTCACGGCCCGCGGGATGGCGCTGGCGTTCGCGCTGGCGCTCGCGGGCGTCGTCGTCGGCGGGATGGTCCCGCTGGTGGGCGCAGTCGGCCGGTTCGTCGGCCTCTTTCTCGCGGCGTTCGCGCTCGGGCTGGCCGGATCGCGGCGTCGGTACGTCGAGTCGGGGATCGCCGGGGCGCTCGCCGCGGGACTCGGTGCCCTCCTCGGGACGCTCGCCACCCCCTTCTTCCCGGCCGTCGCCCGCTACGGGGTGGCGATCGCGGGGGTAGGCGCTGGTCTCGGCCTCGTCGTCTCGGTCGCCGGCCACTACTTCGGGCGCGACCTGCGGGCCGGCCTCACGCGGGACCTCTGATCGCCCAGCCGTCGGCGTCGCGGGTGACCAGGCCCCGGTCGGCGAGCGTCCGGAGCGCGTCCTCGACGGCCTCCGGTGGCGCGTCGACCTCCTCGGCGGCGTCCTCGATCGACCGGGTGCCGGTGGCGACGGCGGCGAGCACCTCGGCGTGAAACCGGCCGTCGACGTCGGTTCCGATGCGCTCGTTCAGGCTGTCGAGCACGTCCGTGATGCGTCCGTAGACCCACCGCTGGGCGAGCGAGAGCTCGTTTTCCAGATCCCTGAGCCGGTCGAACTCCCGGGCCAGGTCGATCACGCTGTCGGTCTCGGCCCGGGGCAGGTCGAAGGAGATGTGTCGACACCGGCCGGTCATGTCGAGGCTCGGGTTGGCGGGGTAGGCGCTCTTGGCGCCGAACCCGTGTGGCGAGACGTGGACCTCCAGGCGCAGGTTGCGCGAGATGTGGAAGTACTTCCGGCGGCTGTCGTCGGTGCGGCTCTCGACGAGGCCGGCGTCTTCGAGCTTTCGCAGGTGGTCGATGACGGCCTTCGAACTGACCCCGAGGTACTCGCTGATCTCGGTGACGTAACACGGTTTCCGGGCGAGCAACCGGAGGATGCGCCGGCGGTTCTCGTTGCCGAGAAGGTCCAGCAGCACCGCGGAGTCCATACGCACCCCGTAACCGTCCCCGAGGTTTAAGGACTACGTCCCGCGGCGTCGGCGTCGAGCGGGGCAAAGGCGCGGGCGGCGAGCCAGACCGAGAGCACCGAGAGCGCGACCGACACCGCCGCGAGAAAGAGGCCGGGCTGGTACCGGAGCGGCGGATGGTAGCCGAAGCCGTAGTCGAGCACGTCGTTGGTCAGCAGGACGGCGAGTGCGAGTCCGAGCGCGCCGCGGGTGGTCCGGCCGGCGTGGGGCAGGAAGTACGCCTCGACGACGAACAGCAGGTGGGTGATCGTGATGCCCCAGAACGTCCAGAGGGCGTTCGGCGAGAACCCGAGATACAGGTCGGCCCGGCGGACCAGGGCGATTCCGGTCCAGAGCCCGTATTTCACCAGCCAGGTGAAGCCGAGCGTGTGAACGTAGGCGAGCGGCCGGTTGACCGGCGCCTCCGAGAGCGGTCGATCCAGGGCCGGCAGGAGCGTCACCAGCGCGAGCGTCGCCAGCGCGATGGCCGTCGGCGAGTCGGCGTACATCGGGTAGAGCAGGACCGGGACGTCGACCATCCGGCGGCCGTAGGGCTGGGTCGCGGTGACGTAGAAGCCGAGGCCGATGAGGAAGGCCACCCCGTTGATCACCAGCAAGGTGACGAGGTTCGAGGGGGTGCCGAGGTAGCGTTCCGCGTACCGCTTCGGGACGAGCCGATCCATGCGTCCCGTCGCGCCGGCGGCTTCGAAAACCTGTCGCGTCGCCCCGCCCTCCGGCCCCGTCGGGGCGCTTGCCGGGCGACGGCGGGGAAACGAACCCTACTTGTTGTGCCGGCGTCACGTGTGGGTATGGAGGCTGCGCTCGTCGTCCTCGACGGCTGGGGGCTCGGCGACCGGGACCGGGGCGGCGTCGGCTCGCCGGCCCACCGCGACGCCGTCGCCGCCGCCGAGACGCCGACGTTCGATCGACTCGCCGCCGCGGGCGCCTACGGCACCCTCGACGTCTCCGGGCGGCGCGTCGGTCTGCCCGACGGCCAGATGGGCAACAGCGAGGTGGGCCACCTCAACCTCGGCGCGGGGCGCGTCGTCAAACAGGCCTACACCCGCATCTCCGACGCCGTGGCGGCCTGGCGGGGCGATCCGATCGAGGACGCCGAGCCGTTCGCCGACAACGACGCCATCGCAGGGGCGTTCGAGCACGCCGCGGCGACCGGCGGCCGCGTCCACCTGCTGGGGCTGACGGGCGAGGGCGGCGTCCACGCCGACCAGGACCACCTCCACGCCCTGATCGAACTCGCCGGCGAGCGGGGCGTCGAGGCGGTCACCCACGCGTTCACGGACGGACGGGACGCGCCACCGGACGCCGCGAGCGATCGGCTCGCGGAACTGGACGCGGTCGTCGACGGGGCCGGCACGGGCGACGTCGCCACCGTGATCGGGCGCTACTACGCGATGGACCGCGACGAGAACTGGGACCGCACCCGCCGGGCCTACGACGCCGTCGTCCGCCGCGAGGCGCCCCACGAGGCCCCGTCTGCGGTCGCGGCCGTCGAGTCGGCCTACGAGCGCGGGGAGGGAGACGAGTTCGTCGAGCCCACGCTCGTGGCCGGCGGCACGGCGCCGGTGGACGGCGACGCGGTCGTCTGGTTCAACTTCCGCGCCGACCGCGCCCGACAGTTCGTCCGGATGCTCGCCGACGTCGATCCGGCGTGGCCGTTCGAGACCGACCCGCCGGAGGTCCACCTCGTCACGCTGACCGAGTACGACCGGACCTTCCCGTTCCCCGTGGCGTTCCCGCCGACGCGTCCGACCGACACCCTCGGCGACGTGCTCGCCGACGGGGGGTTCGCGCAACTGCGGGTCGCCGAGTCCGAGAAGTATCCCCACGTCACCTACTTCCTCAACGGCGGCCGGGAGGTCGAGTTCGCGGGGGAGACGCGGATCATCGTCGACAGCCCCGACGTCCCGACCTACGACCGGCAACCGGAGATGAGCGCCCGCGAGGTGACCGATCGGACCGTCGGGGTCGTCGAGCGCTCGGATCCGGCCGTCCTCGTGTTGAACTACGCCAACCCCGACATGGTGGGACACACGGGCGACTTCGATGCGGCCGTGGCGGCGGTCGAGACCGTCGACCGCGAACTCGACCGGCTGGCGACGGCCGTCGCCGACGCCGGCGGCCACCTGCTCGTCACCGCGGACCACGGCAACGCCGACGACATGGGGTCGCCGGAGGACCCCCACACTGCCCACACCACCAATCCGGTCCCGTTCGTCTACGCCGCGCCGACCGGGGGCGCGGACCGCGACGGCGGCTACGCCGTCCGCCCGGACGGGTCGCTGTGCGACGTGGCCCCGACCCTGCTCGCGCTGGCCGGGATCGATCGGCCGGCGGCGATGACCGGTCAGTCGCTGTTGCGGTCGCGGTAGAGCCGGTAGGCGGGGCCGGCGAGCAACGCCAGGGCGCTCAGCGTCCCGGCCGCGATCAGCCGCGGATCGAACGTGATCGACCCGTGGACGAGCGAGGGGAGCGACGCGCCGGCGAGCGTTCCGGCGACCGCCCAGGGCGTCTCGCCCACGAGGGTGCCGAGCAGGAAGGCGCGCGGGGAGATGCCCGCGACGCCCGCGGCGGCCGAGATGGCGTCTGAGGGGGTCGGGAGGAAGCGGCTGGCGACGACGACCCGCGTCCCGCCGGTCGCGTCGGCGATCCGCTCGCCGACGCTTGCCACCCGGCCGTCGCCGCCGAGTCGGCGGGCCAGCAGGTACGGCGGGAGTGAGGTGATCGCCATGAGCGCGAGCGCCAGCGGCGCGCCGAGCGGTCCGTAGCCGAAGCCCGCGGCCACCGCGAGCAGCGTCACGGGCCAGGCGACCAGCGGGCGGATCGCCGCCAGCACCAGACAGGCCACGCCGTACCGGATCGGATCGGCCGCCAGCCACGTGAGGCGCTCGACGGCGGCGTCGGGGGACGTCACCGCCGCCCCCACCGCGACAGCCGCGACGACCGCACCGAGGGCGACCGTTCGCCGCCGGTTCATGCCACGACGACCGGGGCGGGACCTCAAACCGCTTGCGCTCCGCCGCGCTCTTGTGGTCGCCGGTCGTACCGGGCGCCGTGACCGACGAGGCGGACGACGGGGACGACGGGGACGAGGACGACCCCGTCGCGGCCCTGGATCGCGACGAGCGGGTCGACCTGGCGGTCGACCTGCTGGCCAGCCTCGCGGTCGACGAACTGGCCCTCGCCGAGGTGGTCGACCGGATCGAGACGGTCACGACCGACCCCGCGCTCACCCGGACGATCCTCGACGCCGCCGAGAAGCGCGGCGTGCTCTCGCGCGACGGCACTCGCGTCCGCCTCCGGACGCGCCGCGGCGGCGTCCGGGCCACTCCCCGGGTCGTCCGCCGCGAGGGAACGTTCGCGTGTCGGCGCTGTGGCGCGTCGCTCTCGACCGGCCACTTCGTCCGGCTGGACGCCGGCGAACTGGGGCCGTTCGGCCCGGACTGCGTGCGGGCGGTGCTGGCCGACGCTACCGGCCCCGTCTGAGTTCCTCGATCAGCTTCCGAAAGAGCTTCTCCTGGCGCTCGATGCGCCGTCCCTGTTCCCGGAGCAGTTCGTTTTGCTCCTCGACCGCCTCCCGGAGCGCGACGACCTCCGCGGCCAGTTCCTCGTCGACCGGTCCGGCCGGCTGGAACCCCGCCGCGGCGAAGTCGTCGTTCGCCGTCGTCCCGCCCCCGTTCGCGCCGACCGGCGCGTCGGAGTCCGGGTCCGCTTTCGACTCCGTCCGTGCCTCCGGGTCCGCCCGTGCCTCCGGGTCCGTCTCCATCCCGGTCCCCGGGACTGCTCCGGCGTCGGGGTCCGGAACCGCATCCGTCTCGCCGACCTCCGGTCCGGTCCCGGACTCGGGTTCGTCTCCGCGGTCGGGACCGTCCGATTCCTCGGCGGTCGCCGGACTCTCGCTCCCGGCGACGTCGTCGATGGGCGTCGGATCCGCGCTGAGCGGAGCGGGACCGTCGCCGAAGTCGACCGCCCCGCGGCCCTCGTCGTCGTCGGTCTCGCCCGCCGCCCGTGCCTCGCGGAACGCGTCGAGGCTGTCGTAGTCGTGATAGGCGAGCACCGCGGCGACGAGACACTCGCGGAACGCTCGCGCGCGATCGTTGGGCACCTTGAACCGCTCCTGTTCGTCGCCGAGCCGAACGACCACCGACGTACCGACGTTCCCCGTCTCGAACCGGAGGTCGGTCACGTCGTCGTAATGGTACTCCTCGAACTCGTCGTCCCACACCGCCGCGCCGACGTGGCGCACGAGGCGTTCGCTCGTCACCACGACGGTCAGTTCGCTGAGCAGGAACGTCTCCTTGATCGTCTCGCCGGGCCGCGTGACGCCCGCCCCGTTGAGCACTCCGGCCAGCACCGGATGGAGCGCGTCTTCGAGCCGATTCGTCGGGAGACGAAGGGTGCGTTCGCCGTCGAGTCCGTAATCGAGGGTGACCGTCGACTTGCGTCGTCCCCGGTCGACCGTGATCCGCTCGGCCCCGTGGGGGTACTCCGTGACCGACTCGTCCGAGAGCAGTCCCTCGCTCCGGTAGACCAGCGTCCGGTTCGGGGTCACATACAGCAGGTCGCCGCCGCCGAGGTCGACCCGTGCCGCCACTGATTCGTCGTTCAGGGCCCTCTGGACGGCCTCGGGTGGATCCATGCCCCGTTCTCCTCGCCCCGGAGCATAAATCCGGGGGCCAGTCCGAGGCCCCCGACCGATATGGGAAGGTTCAAGACCGCCTTGGCGCTACATCGAGGCGCGCCCGGGTGGCTTAGCTGGACATAGCGCCGCACTCATAGGGTCATCGAGCTTCGGTGCGGCACGCCTTGGAAGCCTCCGTCCCATCGGGGCCCGCCGAGCCTCGACGCCTGGGACATGCGGAGATCGTGGGTTCGGAGCCCACCCCGGGCATCTGCGTTCGCCGTCCGTGAGCCGATCGTCAACCGTGCGACGTCGCCACAACGCGCGACGCGTCCGCGGTCGGTCCCGACCACCGCCCCCGACGGTCTCGCCGACCGCTCCTGTGGCGAGATCCAAGCACCTAATGGGATCGCCGCGTTACCACGTGCTATGTCGGGGGTCACGCCGTCGACCCGGCTCGGGGAGATCCGTCCCGACCGGTCCACCGCGTTCGCACTCGCGCTCCTCGTCGGCGTCGAGGCCCTCCTGGCCGTCACGTACGTCGCCGTCCGCGACGTCGTGATCACGAACCCGCTGGTTCTCGTCTACCCGTTCGTCTGGATCGACGTGGGCCTCCTGGCGGTCGCCACCACGAATCCGGCGTCGGGAACCGGGCGCCAGCGCCTCGCGGCCCTCGCCATCGCCGCCGGGTACTTCCTCGCACTGGGATACTTCGGCGGCCTCTACGGGCCGGGTGGGGGGATGACTCCACTCCACGTCAACTGGACCCTCCCGCCCGGATACGGGCCGACGGTGCTCTACGACGGGTCGCTCCTCCGGGTCGTCCTCGAACCGTACAAGGTGGTCGGCTACCTCTCGCTGGCCTACCTCGTCTACGCGACGGTGCTCGACGCGGCCGGCGCGGCCGTCTCGGGCGTCGTCGGCCTGTTCTCGTGCGTGTCGTGTTCGTGGCCGATCCTCGGGACCGTCCTGACGAGCGTCCTCGGGAGCGGTTCCGCCGTCGCGGCGTTCGCCCTCAGTCGGTCCTACGGCCTCGGAACGCTGGTGTTCCTCTCCGCCGTCGCCCTGCTGTACTATCGACCGCTGTTCGGACGGTAGCGGTCGTCGAGCGGCCCCGGGGGCGCGAGGCCGACGACCACCCCGCTCGCTGCGAGGAAGGAAAGGCCCATACCACCGGACGGCCTTCGTACGCACATGACCTCCGCCGATAGCACGCGCGTCGAGGACGTGATGTCGACCCCGCTCCGGACGATCTCCCCGGACGCCACGGTCCGGGAGGCCGCGGCGATGATGCGCGACCACGACATCGGCGCGCTGCTCGTGACGACCGTCCCGCCGTCGATCGTCACCAGCACGGACGTGCTCGACGCCATCGTCGCCGGACACGACCCCGACGAACTGGCCGTCACCGAGGTGATGACCGAATCGGTCGAGACCGTCCCGCCCGACCTGCTCGTCGAGGAGGTCGCCGCGATGATGACCAACTTCGAGGTCAACCACCTGCCCGTCGCCGCTGACGACTACATCGGGATGATCTCCTCGACGGACGTCACCGCTCACCTCGCCTGAGCCGCCGGGACCGTCCCCGTCGTCCTCCGGCGGGACAACATCCAAGTGGGGGGCATGTGTTACCATGGCATGGCGCGGCCGGGTGCGTGCCTCTGACACACCGCCCGAATCATCCGTACCCGGTCGCGTCGCCTTTCACGTCGGTAATGGGGAACGCAGACCGTGCTGTCCGTCCGGTCCGTCCCGGGGGCAACGGGCACGCTCCCGGGGGCGTGCAACGAAACCATGACAGAGACGAGTGGGGGGGAGGGCCGGCGGTGACGGGCTCATGGCGGCCCGGCGGGTCTTCCCCCGCAGGCGTGGATCGGAGAGGACGCCTAATAACCGTTTGGCACGGGTTATCACTGGTGAGAGCGGGAGCGCGTCCGCGGCGTGCCGGGCGTTCGCCGTTTCCGTCGGGACGACGACCGGCCTCCCCGGCCGGAGTCGGTAGCCGTCCCGGGACGGGGAGCCGTCGCACGTCGTCACCGGTCTCGCCGGAGGAAAACCGTCCACGGCCACGAGGGGCACGACGGCCGTGGACTCGAACGCCGTCGCGGCACCCGTAACCCGCGAGGCGCCAGTATCTGGGAGCCCCGGGAACAAAACACCTCCCTTCGTTTTCTGGTTCTGTAACCACCCGTCCCGGACGCTCTCGGAGCGTTATCAGCGTTAGAAACCACCGGTTCACCGGGTCCGGCCGCCTGAGCGGTGGGGGATTGATACGGGCCGGGGAGCTACGTGGGAGCATGGACGACGACTGGGCGGCCGACGCCGTCGCCGCCCTCGGGGCCGTCGGCGTCGACCTCGCGGTCGGCCTGCCCGACTCGGCGGTCGCGCCGCTGTTCGACGCGTGCGAGGCCGCCGGGGTCGAGACCCTGCTGGTGTCGCGCGAGGAGGAGGCGGTCGGCGTGCTGGCGGGCGCGTGGGTCGGCGGTCGTCGCGGTGCGCTGATCTGTCAGACCAGCGGCCTCGCCAACGCGCTCAACGGGGTCGGTTCGCTCTCGGTCCCCGCGCGACTTCCGTTCGTGGGCCTCGTCTCCCGGCGGGGCGACCTCGGCGAGTTCAACGCGGCCCAGGTGCCCGCCGGATACGGCATGCCGTCGATCCTCGACGCGGTCGGCGTTCGCAACTGCGTCGTCGAGCGACCCGGGGCGGTCGCCGAGCGGGTGCGCCTGGCCGCCGCGAGCGCCTTCTCGACGGAGACGCCGTACGTCGTACTCCTCGATGCGACCGTCACGGGCCACAAGCCGGAGGCGGAGCGGTGACCGCAGACCAGTACGACTGCACGGCCATCGTCTTCGCGGAGACGCCCGACGCGGTCGTGGTCTCGAACCTCGGCGTCGCCTCCTACGTCCTCGCCGCCGTCGAGGACCGGGCGCGCAACTTCTACCAGTGGGGGAGCATGGGCGTGACCACGCCGGTCGGTCTGGGTCTGGCGCTGGCGACCGACGAGCAGGTGACGGTGCTCGACGGCGACGGCTCGCTTCTGATGTCGCTCGGCGCCCTCTCGACGGTGGGCGGCGTCGACCCCGGGAACCTCGTGGTGGTCGTCTTCGACAACGGCGTCTACGGGACGACGGGCGGCCAACCCACCCACGCCGCGACGGTCGACTTCGCCGCCGTCGCACGGGGCTGTGGACTGCTCGCCGAGCGCGTCGACACGACCGACGGCTTCGAGGCGGCCTACCGCGAGGCCGTCGCGGGCGACGGCGCCGCCCTGGTCGCCTGCGAGGTCGACCCCGTCTCCCCCGACGCCCGGCCGCCGCTCGATTACGTCCACGTCCGGCGGCGGGTGATGGCGGCCCTCGGGACCGCACGGTCGGGTCCGGCTTCCGACGGCGGCTGACGGCTGGCGGCTGCCGACTGGCGGTTGACGGCCGACGACCGGCGGCGCCCGGCACCCTGCGGAAGATACAAGCCGCCGTCGGGTCAGTTCGGGACGATGTCACGCGAGCCACCGTCGGAGGCCCGGGCGGACGACCGGGGCGGTGACGACGACGCGCGCCCGCCGTCATCGGCCGGATTCGGGGAGGGGGAGACCTGGTTCGACGCCGTCGAGGACCTCCTCGACGCCACCATCGAGTGCGACGAGGAGTTCGTCTACACCTTCGACGCCTTCGCGGTGGACGTGCCGGTCCGGATGGGCGGGGAGAGCCCCCGGGCTCGCTGGCGGCTGGACGGCACCGTGGCGGTCCGCGTCGAGGGGACGCGCGGACCGCTCGCCGCCTGGCTGGAGTGGTGGTCGCGCCGGGGAGCCTGAACGCGCAACGGCGCACCGGGGCGGTCCCGTCGCCGTCGGACCGCATCGCGGCGTCCGCCCACCGTCCGACGCGAACGTTAAGTGATGCCGTGCCCAAGCCCGCGTATGGCCGTTCACGGCCGGTCGACGCTCCGCGACCTGTTCGACGACTCGCCGACGCCCCACATCGCCCACCCGCCACGGACCCACCGCCGTCACTTCTACGTCGCCACCGACGGCTCCTATCGCCACTCCGGCGGCGGCCTGGGGGCGGTGATCGAGACCCGCGACGGGACGCGGGTCGCCCGCCTGGCGCTCCCCGACGCCGCGCCGGACAACAACGTCGCGGAGTATCGGGCGTTGCATCTCGGCCTCGACGTCCTCGCGGACCGCGCGCCGGCCGACGCGCGCGTCGGCGTTCTCGTCGACCTCGACGACCTCGCGGCGAACGTCAACCGCGCCGTCCTCGCCGCGGGCGACGACTGGCAACCCGGCGCGTCGATCGTCGTTCCGGACGGGAGCGAGCACCACTGGCGGGGCATCCGCGCCCGCATCGCGGGGTTCGACGAGATCCGCGCGGCCCGCATCGACGGCCGCGAGAACCCCGCCCACCCGCTCGCCAACGCCCCCGAGGAGTACGCACACGTCAACGCCCGGCCCGACCGGTGTGTCCTCCCCCCGACGGACGACGCGCCCGACGCGGCGGCGACGGGAGGCGACCCCGGCGTCCCGCCGCCGTCCCGGGCGGAGCGAAGCGGCGCCGACTAGCGCGGCGCCCGACCGATCGCGGTCACCTGTCGTCCTGTGCGTCCACGACTGCGACGCCGGCGAGGTTGACGATGTCCTTCACCTCGTCGCCCCGCTGGAGCACGTGGACGGGTTCGTCCATGCCGACGAGCATCGGCCCGATGGCGTCGGCGCCCCCGAGGCGCTGGAGGAGTTTGTAGCCGATGTTGCCGGATTCGAGGTCCGGGAACACCAGCACGTTCGCCGGCTCGTCGAGTTCGGAGAAGCCGTAGGTGCCGTCCAGGATCTCCTCGACGACGGCGGTGTCGGCCTGCATCTCGCCGTCGACCGGGAAGTCCACGTCGGGGTCGTCGTGGAGCGCGTCGACGGCCTCGCGGGAGGTGCGGGTTCCTTCGGTGTCGACGCTCCCGAAGTTCGAGTACGAGAGCATCGCGGCCCGTGGCTCGACGTTGAACCGCCGGGCGAGGGTGGCGGTGTGTTTGGTGATCTCGGCCAGCACGTCGGCGTCCGGATCGGGGTTGACCGTCGTGTCGGCACAGAACACCACCCGGTTCTTGAACGTCATGAGGTAGACGCCGGCGGCGTACTCGGCGTCCTCCTCGGTGCCGATGACCTGGAGGGGCGGCCGGAGCGCCGAGGGGTAGTGGTGGGTGAGGCCGGTGAGCAACGCGTCGGCGTCGCCCCGTTCGACCATCACGCTCCCGAGGTAGTTTGTGTCCCTCCGGATCAGTTCGGCCGCCTCGGAGCGGGTGACGCCCTTGCGCTGGCGGAGTTCGTAGAGCCGCTCGGCGTACTCGTCGTGATCCCCGGCGGCGGGATCGACCACCTCGGGCTCGAACTCCAGGCCGAGGTCGTCTGCCACCTGGCCGATCCGGTCGGCGTCGCCGAGGAGCACGGGTTCGGCGATCCCCTCCTCGCGCATCTGGTGGGCCGCCCGGATCATCTTCTCGTCGGTCCCCTCCGCGAGCGCGACCCGCTTGGGATCGGATTTGGCCTTGTTGAGCACGACCCGCATCATCTCGCGGGACTTGCCCAGGCGGGCCTCGAGTTCGTCCCGGTAGGGGTCGACGTCGATCTCGCGCCGGGCCGCGCCCGACTCCATCGCCGCCTCGGCGACCGCCGGCGCCACCTCGAACATCACCCGGGGGTCGAGGGGTTTGGGCAGGATGTACTCGGGCCCGTACTGCAGCGGGTGGTCGCCGTAGGCTTTCACGACGGCGTCGGGGACGTCCTTCCGGGCGAGTTCGGCGAGCGCCTGCGCGGCCGCGAGTTTCATCTCCTCGTTGATCTCGGTCGCCCGCACGTCGAGCGCCCCGCGGAAGATGAAGGGGAATCCGAGCACGTTGTTCACCATGTTCGGGTAGTCGGAGCGGCCCGTCCCCATGATGACCGTGTCGTCGCGGGCCGCCCGGGCCTCCTCGTAGCCGATCTCGGGGTCCGGGTTGGCCATCGCGAAGATGATGGGATCGTCGGCCATCGACCGCACCATCTCCGGGCTGACGAGGTCGGCCACCGACAGGCCGATGAACACGTCCACGCCCTCCATCGCGTCCGCCAGGTCCCCCTCGGGCACGTCGCGGGCGAACTCGGCCTTGTACTCGTTGACCTCGCCGGCCTCGACTCGCTCCTCGGTGATGATCCCGCCGGAGTCACACATCGTGATGTTCTCCCTGTCGACGCCGAGCGAGACGTAAAAGCGCGCCGTGGCGATGGCGCTGGCGCCCGCGCCGGAGAAGGCGACCGAGAGGTCCTCGATCTCCTTGTCCACGAGGTCGGCGCCGTTGATCAGCCCCGCGCCCGTGATGATGGCCGTGCCGTGCTGGTCGTCGTGGAAGACGGGCACGTCCATCTCCTCGCGCAGGCGCTCCTCGATGACGAAACACTCCGGCGCCTTGGTGTCCTCTAGGTTTATGCCCCCGAACGTCGGCTCCATCGCCGTGATGGCGTCGACCATCCGGTCGGGGTCCTCCCGGTCGATCTCGATGTCGAAGACGTCGATGTCGGCAAAGCGCTTGAACAGGACGCCCTTGCCCTCCATCACCGGTTTTGCGGCCTGGGCCCCGATGTCGCCCAGTCCGAGCACCGCCGACCCGTTCGACACCACGCCGACGAGGTTCCCCTTGATCGTGTACTCGTAGGCGAGTTCCGGATCGTCGTCGATGTCCCGGCAGGGGGCGGCCACCCCCGGCGAGTACGCGAGCGACAGGTCCCGCTGGGTGTTGGTCGGCTTCGTGATCGTGATCTCGATCTTTCCTGGGGGGTTCCGATGGTACTCCCGCGCGTCGTCCCAGAGTCCCATACGAAATTTGTCGCCGGACGCCACAAAAAGGTATCCGAATACGTCGATTGGAGGGTTCGACGATGGTCGAACACGTCGCGGCCGGCGAGAGCGTGTGGCGGGCGACGACGCGCTCAACCGCGACGAGTTCCCGTGGAACGAGGGCGGGGACGCCGCGAACGCCTACGAACCGACCGCGGTGACCGTCGAGGTCGTCGATCCGGGCGCTCCGGCGGCGACCGGGTGAACCGCCCGGCACGGCGCGGGCCGTTCCGTCGCGTCCGTTCGGACAGGTCTAAGTGCGTACGCCCCCCACCCCCGCGTATGCGCGAACGCGTCCGGGCGGCCCTCTCCTTTCGGCGGTTCGCCGCGCTCACGACCGTGACGACGCTGACGCTCGTCTGCCTCGGCGTCTACACCGCCGCCACCGGCTCCGGCCTCGCCTGCTCCGCACAGTGGCCCCTCTGTGACAACGGCCTCCTGCCGCAGACGGTCCCCTCGTTCATCGAGTGGTTCCACCGCCTGGTGGCGATGGTGACCGGCTTTCTCATCCTCGGCACCGCGGGGTGGGCCTGGCGGGCGGGCGACCGGCGGACCCTTCGGCCCGCGGTCCTCGCGGCCGTCCTCCTGCCCGTCCAGGTGAGCATCGGCGCCGTCACCGTCACCCTCGACGGCATCTTCCCCGGTGGCTACTCGCCGCCGACCCAGGCCGCCCACCTCTTCGGCGCACTCGCCATCTTCACCGCGCTCGCCGTGACGACGCTCCGGGCCTACGACGAGGGGATCACCGACGCGCCGCTCGACCGGGCCCGGCGGGCGCTTCCCGCCGCGCTCGCGGTCCTGCTCGTCGCCGTCGTCATCTCGCGGCTCGTCCCCCTCTACCCCTACACGCCGGCCACGCAGGCCGCCTTCTTCGGCGTCTCGCTCGCGCTCTACGCCACGTTGCTGGCGGCCGGCCGGTGGCTCGGGGCCGCCGACCGCCCGGCCGAACGGGGGCTCGTCGCCGTCGCGGTCCTCGCCGTCTTCGTCGCCATGGTGCTCGGCCGGGACCTCGTGTTTTACACGGAGACCGTACGACTCGTCAACGCCGCCGTGTTCGCGGTCGGCTTCGTCGCCGTCGGCCTCGCCGCCTGGCGCGTCCGCGGCGATGCCGTCCCCGAGACCGCCCCGCAGGCGACCGGCGATTGACCGGCCGCCGGGGGGAGCACCGCCGTCGCTGACGGGCCACCCGGGTCGCGTCCACGAGCCGCTCACATGAAGTCGCTCAGCCCGGCCTGGTCCTCGTCGTCGTCGCGCTCCGTCTCGGCGTCCGCTTCCGCTTTCGACCCTTCCCCCCCGGTCCGGCCGGCGTCGCCCGCGTCCGGGTCCTCGTCGGCCTCGCCGTCGTCGTCCTCGCCGTCGTTCCCCCCGGGCGCGAACGCCGCCCCGCTCCCCTCGGCCATCGCCGCCTCGCGCCGGTCGCGGGCGTCGGCGACGATCGACTCGACCTTGTTCGTCGACTCCCCGCTCCCGGTGACGAGGGCGACGCCCGCCTCGTCGAGGTCGTAGCGGGCCGCCATGGTGACCGTCAGGTCGCGGGGCTTGCAGTGGTGGGTCAGCGCCGAGAGGAAGGGGAGGATCTCCCGCCGGGCGGTGGCCATGCTCGTCCCGTTCTCCCGCGCGACGGCCCGGACGACAGCCTCGGTCGTCCCGTCCGTCGACGACCAGAACTGCGGCCGGCCAAAGCGCGTCCACCCGCCCTTGGGCCCGTCACGGGCCGCCGCCACGCCGGCCGCGAGGTCGTCGGTAGCGTAGCGCCAGTAGCCGTAGTTCTGGGTCGCCCACACCCGCCCGAGCCACCGGTCGGCGTTCGCCAGGTGGTCGTAGGCCCGCGCGAGTTCGGCGCCCTCGTAGACTTTCGGGAGGTTGTGCTCGACCCACTGCACCAGGTCGTCGGGCGTCTCGTCGGTGTCGTACGCCGCCGACAGCGCCTCCTCGGGCGTCGCCTCCTTCAGCACGGCGTCGAGGAACTCGAAGATCCCGAGCGTCCGGTCGCGCTCGCCGGTCACCACGTCCGCGGCGGTCACCCGGTCGCCCTCCTCGGCGGCGGCCTGGAGGTCCCGGACCGCGGCCCGGAGGTCGCCGCTGTCGGCCTCGGCGATGCGTTGGAGGGCCTCCGCCTCGAACTCGACGCCCTCGCGCCGGCAGACGTCCCGCAGGACCGGCACGATCGACCGCGCCGAGACGTCCCGGAACTCGATCTCCCGGGTCGAAGACCGGAGCCCCCGGCTCAGTTCGTAGTAGTCGTTTGCGATCAGGACCACCGGCTGGTCGGCGCCGTTCACCAGGTCGGTGATGGCGCCCGCCCCGCCCCGGTCGTGGGTTCCGTGGAGGTTGTCCGCCTCGTCGACGATCACCAGCTGGCGGCCGTCCGCGCCGGCCGCGGCCCCGTCGAGCGTGGCGTTCCGCGCCGCCCGCCCGGCGAACCGCTCGATGTCGTCGGCCGTGCGCCGGTCCGAGGCGTTCAACTCCACGGTCTCCCACCCCCTGTCTGCCGCCAGCGCGTGGGCGGCCGAGGTCTTGCCGACCCCCGGCGACCCGTGGAGGACGGCCGCCTCGCGGTGGTCGTCCCACGTCTCCGCCCACTCGGCGAGGGCGTCGCGTGCCTTGTCGTTGCCCCGCACCTCCGCCAGCGTGCGCGGACGGTGTTTCTCCGTCCAGTCGACCATCGGGTTCCCTTGGCCGGTACGGCGTTTAGTGGTTGCGGAGCGACCCGTCGGCGGGGTTCGGCTACCCACTACCCTCCTCGTCCTCGCCGCCCCGCAGGTCGAACCGCGGCGCGAATTCCTCGTCCGGGTCGTCGATCGAACGGTGTCTGGACGGTCCGGGAGCGACGGTCTCGCCGCCGGCGCCCCACCCCGACAGCTTTTCACCGCCCCTGCGCAAGGGGGCAGGCATGCGACGCCCGTTCGGACGAGGCTGGTGGGAATGACGGAGACGGACGCGCGTGCGGACCTGGCGCGCCGGATCGCCGGCGAGATCACGCTGAGCGACGACCCCGGCGCGACCCTCCGGAAGTGGCGCACCGACTTCGGCGTCTCCCAGACCGACCTCGCGGACGAACTCGACGTCTCCTCGTCGGTCGTCTCGGACTACGAGAGCGGCCGCAGGGAGAGCCCGGGGATCGGCGTGGTCCGGCGGATGGTCACGGCGCTTCTGGCGATCGACGACCGGCGCGGCGGCGCGCGCATCCGCCAGTACGTCCGGGTCGTCTCCGCCGGCTTCGAGAGCGACATCGTCCGCGACCTCCGGGAGTATTCGACCGCCGTCCCCCTCGACCGGGTCTACGAGGCCCTGGCGGCGACCGAACTCGTCGCCGGCGCCGGCGACCGGGTCAACGGCCACACGGTCATCAACAGCATCGAGGCGATAACCAGCCTCTCCAGCGAGGAGTTCTATCGGCTCTACGGCCAGTCGACCAACCGGGTGCTCGTGTTCACCGGCGTCACCCGCGGCGAGTCGCCGCTGGTCGCGCTCCGGGTGGTCAACCCGACGCCGAACGCGGTGGTGCTCCACGGTCTCGATCCCGACGACGTCTGGGAGCACGCCCCGGCGCTCGCCGGCGCCGACGGCTTCGCGCTCGCGGTCTCGACGCGCGACATCGACGCGGCGCTGTCCGACCTGCGGACGATCGCCTGATCCCGGAGTCCGTCAGCCCGCGTCCCAGACGTCCTCGACCCGGTGCTCCACGGAGAAGCCGCCACAGGCCGGACAGACGTAGTACCCTACCTCGTGGGTGGCGCCACAGCTCCGGCAGACGAAGGGCTCCTCGGCGTCGTCCGGTCCGAGGATCGACTCCAGCCTCTCGAACGTCTTCATCCCCATCCTCACCACGTGGCTCTGTCGGCCCTCGACTGATAAACGTACCGCCGATGGCCGGGGAGTCGCCCGACGGCGCCGGGCCGTCACGGCGTCACTCGACGTACTCGTACTTGCGCTCGCTCATCCGCCCCCAGCCGGCGTGGACGAACTCGCCCGACGGCTGGGTGAACGCCTCGATCTCGGCGTCCTTGGCGTGGTTGTGGGCGTCGTGGACCAGTTCGTACTCCTCGAAGGAAAGGTCGTACCGGTCGCGCAACTGGTCCTCGACGTTCAGCGCCTCGACCCCCGCGCGCCACCCCTCGCGCACCGTCTCGGCGTGGATCTCCGCCTGGGCGCCGGAGCCGTAGGAGGCGACCAGCAGCCGGTCGCCCGCGAGGTCGCGTCCCTCGACTGCGGCGTGCTGGAGCGCGCTCACCCGCGCGAGGTGGACCGACCCGGTGTACCAGTTGCCGACCTGGCGCGCGAGCGCGAGCGTCGGATCGATGGTGGCGGCGTACCAGTCGCGGTAGTGGTCCGTCTCCGAGAGCGCGTCCATGTAGTCGCGGATGGCCGTCTCGTAGGCCTCCCGGTCCTCGAAGTCGGCCTCCCGTGGCTGGCGGCCGAGGTCGTCCGCGAGGGTCTCCTCGATCTCCGTGTCGCGGGTGACGTGGCGGTACGCCAGCAGCGCGGCCTTCCGGACCATCCCCGGGAACGGGGTGTGAAACGGGGCGAACGCGACGTCGTCGGGGTGGACCCGGCCGGCGATCGCCTCGAAGTCGGTGAGCGCCTCGCGCATCCGGGCGAGGTAGACCTGCACCGATCGCTTGCCGTCGACGCTCGGGAACTGCTGGTTGGGCTTCAGGAAGTCCGTCTCGTCCATGCTCCCGTAGCCCTGTTCGGGCGAGAGTTCGACGATCGAGGGATCCTCGGTGACGAGCATCGCCACCGCGCCGGCGCCCTGCGTCGCCTCCCCGGGGTCGCCCCGCGCGTAGAGCGCCGTGTCGGTCGCGATCACCAGCGCCCCGCGCCCCCGGTGGCGGCCCGCCCGGATCCAGTTGTAGGCGTCGTCGACGCTCTGGGTGCCCGCCACGCAGGCGAACTTCCGCTCGCCCTTGTTGGCGTGGCGGAACTCGCCGTCGAAGGTCTGCTCCAGACAGCCGGCGATGTACGTCGAGACGGGCTTGGAGTTGTCGAACGCGCTCTCGGTCGCCACGTCGATCCGGCCCACGTCCTCCGGGGTGATCCCCTCCCGGTCCATCAGGCGCTTTGCGGCGTTTGCCCCCATCGTCACGATGTCCTCGTAGGTGTCCGGGAACGACGACGCTCGCAGTCCCAGCCCCTTGGTGTACTTCTCCGGGGACTCCCCCTTCACCGGCGCGAAGGTGTTGGGGAGATCCAGCTTCAGGTTCCCCGTCCAGACCTCCACGGCGTCGATGCCCACGCTGGTCATACACGCCGCCATTCGGGGGCCGGATGTTATCTCTGTCGATGGACCGGTTCGACGCGCGTCGACACCGGAGTTCACCCCGGCTCGAACGTCTCGTCCACGACGACGGTGTCCGTCGCGTCGTCGGCGACGAGCACCCGGAGCGTCGTCCGGCCGGTGATCGGGCCGTCGAGGTCGTACACCCAGATGTCTCCGGGGTCGAACCGGCCGTCGGCGATTCCGGTCGAGGCCGAGTCGTTTCGCGGGCGCTCCGTCGGCGACGACCCGTTCACCCCGACGAGCACCCGCAGGTCCGTCGCAGGGATCGGGTCCCCGCCCTGGTGGGTGATGGCCGCCCGGTCGGTCCCGACTCGCGCGCCCGCGGTCACGTCGGCGAGCGTCCGGTCGTCCCCCCCGACGCCGCCCACGAGGGCGAACCCGACGACGCTGACCGCGACGATCACGGTGACGACGAGGAGGATCTCGCCGACCACCTCCGACTGGGCGCGGTCGGCGCTCATCGGGGATCCGTTGGTGACCCGGGTACAAACATGGTGTGGCCGTGGGGCGACGACGCTATCCGGTCGGCGCGACGAAGTACGTCGCCGTGCTGCCGTCGTCGAAGACGACCGAGAGGACGAAGAAGTCGCCCTGCTGGACGTCGAACGCCGTGGTCCCGGAGTCGTCCCGGTAGAACGTCAGCGTGAACGTCCGGGTGTCGCCCGCCGGGATCGTGATCGGGGCGATCGTCCTGTATCGACCGCCGTTGTTGGCCGATTTCAGCGTCCGGTTCGAGACGTCGACGGATCTGGGGGCGTCGCGTGCGTTGCTGGAACTGCTCTGTCTGTCGACGCTGTAGAAGTTGAACCGGGCCTGCACGACGTCGCGGTCCTCGGTCCCGTCGAGGTTCCGGAGCGTGACGCCCACGTCCGGCGTGACCTGTCCCGGGTTCACGGTTCGGGCGTCGATGGCGGCCCCGTCCAGCACCACTCCGTCCGTCCGGTTGGGGTTGATGTTCGCCCCGACGTCACCGCCGCCGCCACCGCCGCCGGAGAGGTCGGCGTCGGTCACCTCGACGGTCACGCTCCCGTTTGCCGCGTCGAGCACCGGCGTGCCGTTCCGTTCGAGCGTCAGGGTCACCGCCCCGGTCTCGCCGGCGTACGTGAACGTCGCCCGCCCGTCCTCGCCCACGGCGACGCCGTCGGGATCCAGGCGCGAGGCCCCACTCGTGACCGCCACCGTCAGGTTGCCGTCGACCCGCGATTCCGGCACCGGATCGTTGAACCGGTCGCGCACCTCGACGGCGACGTCGGCCCCGCCGGTCGGCTTCACCCGCGTCAGGTACGCCGCCCCCGGTGCCTCGGCGCCCGTCCCGACGCCAACGAGCGCCGTCCGCAGCCGGTAGGTCGTGTCGCCGTCCAGTTCCAGTCGCACCCCGTCGCCCGTCTCCGAGACGGCGACGACGTGGTGGGCGTCCGACCGGTCGTGGGGATCGTACTCGTCGCCGAGCAGTCGCCGCCACCGGTCGGCCGAGAGCGTACTCGGAACGGCGACGGTGACGTTGCCGTCCGTGGTGTTGTGGATCGTCGTCGACGCCGTCGCCGTACTGATCGACTCCGGATCGACGGCGTACGCCCGCGTCCCGGCCCGCGAGAGGTTCCCCCGGATCGCCACCAGGTAGATCTCGTTGCCCCGGACCAGCGTCTGGTCGCTGATGGTCGTGTCGTTGGCGTCCGCTCGCTCGTCGACGGCCACCCCGCTCTGGTAACTCGTCGTCGGCGCGTTCCGGTAGACGTGATAGCTCGGCCGGTAGGAGACGTGTTCCGTGGTGAGGGCGTATGGTCCGTTCGCGCTGGCGTTCAGGAAGTCGGCCGTCTCGTCGTTCGTCGCGCGCGCGTTCGCGATGGTGACCGTCCGCGGGGTCCCGTTGTGCAGGATTCCGCCGGGCGGCGGCGGGTTGACGAAGAACACCCGCGGCCGGTAGGTGGTTCCCAGTTCGACGGAGACCGGCCGGACGTCCCGGCTCGTGCCCGCCCGCAGGAGGGCGTCTCGAAGCCCCACCATGTCGTTCTGGACCCGTCGGCTGTGTCGGAACTCGACGCGCCGGTTCTGCTCGGGCACGACCGTCGCCTGGTAGAGCGAGACGGCGATCACCAGAAACCCGAGGAGGAGGACCGCGCCGACCTGGACGGCGGCCGCACGGCGGTCGCTCCGGAGGCTCATGACCGCCATCGAGGGGCGCCGGGCAAAAGGATGCCGGCCGCCCCCGGCCTCATCGCGCCGTTCCCTCGTCCTCGTCGTCCGCCTCGATCACCTCGGGGTCGGCCAGTGCGCTCCGGAGGCTGTCGAGGCCGTTCACCCACTCGGCGACCAGCCCGTACTCCAGGTCGTCGGCCACGCTCACGTCGAGGTCGTCGCCCGCGATGATCCGGGTGCCGGCCTGCACGACGTAGCCCAGCGCGGCGTCGGGATCGTCCCCGCTCTCGGCGTCCGAGGCGGCCCGGACGTACTCCACGACCGTCGCCTCCTCGGCGGCCCCGTTGGCGACGTACTCCTCGGCGGCGTAGAACACCGGCACGAGGCTGGTCTGGACGCCGCTGACGAGCACCTCCGTGTCCTCGTCGTCGAAGGTCGCCTCGGCGAGGACGAGTTCGCGGATCCGCTCTAGCTCTCCGGTCGCCCGCTCGGCGTCGATCCGGCCCTCCTCGAAGGCCGTCAGCACCTTCGCCACGGCGATGGCCGTGTCGTCTTGCATGTTGAGCAACAGTCGTGCCGACTCCTCCTCCTCCGGGTCCAGATTCTCCTCCTCGACGCGGTCGAGCCAGTTCTCCCACCGTTCCTCGGTGTAGAACGTCTCCGTCTCCTCCTCGGCCATACCGGATTCTCCGCTCGACGCCTCAAATGCCTTTCCTATCGACCCCCGTCGAGGGTCGCCTCAAATGCCTCTCCTATCGACCCCCGTCGAGGGTCGCCTCGGTGTCGATCCCGTAGACGGCGGCCGGCGTCTCGACGTGGGCCCGCCGGACCGCCCCGTCGTACCCCTCCTCCAGCAGCCACCGGGTCCGGCGCGGGACCGTCTTCGGCCCCATCACCGCCCCCGGACGGTCGGGGTCGTCGACGTAGTCCGTCTCCATCAGGAAGGGCTCTCCTCGCTCGGCGTGGGCCCGGAGCCACTCCTTGCGACACATCACGCTCGGCGTCGGTCCCGCCAGTCGCTCGCCCGCGTAGTGTTTGACGACTCGCCGGGGGTCGAGTCCCCGCTCGCGGGCCCACTCGGCCACCTCGGTCAGGTCCTCGGTCCCCTCCGTGTGCAACTGGACGGCACAGCCCTCCTCCGCCCCGAGCGCGAGCGCGTGGCACAACACCTCGTTCGACGCCGCCCACACCTCGTCGCTCACCTCGTAATGCGGGCGCCCGGACTTCAGCGCGAGCGCCCGCCCGTCGCGGACGTACTCGGCGGCGACGTCCAGGCCGGCCGCCATCAGGTCGGCCGCCTCGGCCGGGGCCATCCCCCGGTCGTCGACCAGCCGCGACACCAGGCCCGGATGGACGCCGAGGACCGGCCACGCCCGCCCCGGCAGGACGTCGTCGGCGCGCGCGACGACCGCGAGCGTCCGCTCGAAGACCGCCCGGAACTCCGCGCCCGTCTCGGCGGTCACGCCGAGGTGCCAGGACGGCAGGTTGACCACGAGCAGGTGGGTGCCGCCGAGCCGACGGAACTCCTCGACGGCGTCGATCCCCTTCCCCTCGTCGGGGTCGAGGTGGAGGTGGTCGTCCAGCACCGGCGTCCCGAGGTCCTCGCTCATGGGCGACCCCACGCCCGCGACGCCCAAAGGCGGTTCGACCGCGGCGTCGTCCCCCGGCCCACGGCCGCGTCCCGACCGGTCGCGCCGCCGGACCGGCCCCGGAGCGCCCCGTCACGCGGTCCACGTCTCCGTTCACCGACGAAACGGCATGATCCAACCGGAAACGTGACCGACGACAACGTCTGACGAACCTTTATGTATGCCCATGTGAAACGGGGACTAATGTCAATGATGACGAACGATTCCCCATCCGAATCCGCCGGAGATCCGTCGCCGTCCACCGCGGTTCTCGAGGCGGTCAGCGCCAGTTCCGGAGTTCCGGCCACCGACCTTCCGCCGCTCTACGACGCGATCGATCCCGGCGCGCTGGAGGCGCTCTTTGCCGGCCGCCGGACCAGCGGGCACGTGGAGTTCAGGTACGCGGGCCACGTCGTCACGGTCGACGCGGACCGAACGGTCGAGGTGTCGACCGACCGCTGACCCCGACGCCGGTCCGGCCCGCCGCGGTGCGTTCCGTCGATCATCCGGTCGGCCCGCGTGCTTCCGTCGACCCCGGGTCGATCACTCCCCGAGCGTCAGGTGCTCGCTCGCGGCGTGGCGCAGGGCGTCGGAGCGGCCGTACGACCCCGGGGCGACGGCGACGGTCAGCAGGCCCTCGGCGTTGGCCGCCTCGACGGCGGGCTTGAAGTCCGTGTCCCGCGAGACCACGACGATCGCGTCCGCGTCGCCCGCGACGGCCGTCCGGACGACGTCGACCGCCAGGCGCACGTCCACGTCGCCGCTGGTCACGACGACCTCGAACCCCCGGGCCTCGGCCGCCCGCACGAGTCCCGACGGGGCGTCCTCGTCGAGGTAGACCCGCCGGATCGCGGGTCGACCGTAGCGCGCCGCCACCTCGCGCACCTCGTCCAGGTCCACGTCGAACTCCTCGCGCAACACGTTCGGCCCGTCGACGAACGCCGCCACGCGGTCCGCTCGCGTCCCTCGCTCGCGGAGGCGGTCCAGCAGGCCCATGCCCCCCGAACGCGACCGGGGCGGTAAACCTCCTCCGTTCGCGGGCGGACGGGCGGACCCGTCCGCCGCGGCGGGTCGTCCGCGCCCCGATATACGAAAGGCTTAGTTGTGGCCGTTCGACGGTGGGTGTATGGCCCTGCGGAAGCCGCCGTTACGCGACGCACACGCGGAGCGCGGCGCGACGTTCACGGAGTTCGGTGGATGGGAGATGCCCGTCGAGTTCGACTCCATCAGGGCCGAACACGCCGCGGTCCGCGAGTCGGCCGGCGTGTTCGACGTCTCGCACATGGGTGAGATCGAGGTCGTCGGCCCGGACGCGACGCCGCTGATGCAACGGCTCACGACCAACGACGTGACGGCCCTGGATCCGGGCGACTCCCAGTACGCCGCCGTCGTCACCGACGAGGGCGTCATGATCGACGATACGGTCGTCTACCGGCGCCCCGACGAGGACGGCCGGCCCTCGTACCTGTTCGTCCCGAACGCCGGCCACGACGAGGAGGCCCACGAGCGGTGGACGACCCGCCGCGACGAGTGGGGGCTGGACGCGACGGTCCGGAACGTCTCGGGCGAGTACGCGATGCTCGCGGTGCAGGGGCCGGACGCGCCGGGACTGGTCGCCGACCGGGTGACCGACGGGACCCGGCTGGGCGACCTGTCGCGGTTCGACGCGACCGGGGCGACGGTGGCGGGCGTCGACTGCTGGGTGGCCCGCACCGGCTACACCGGCGAGGACGGCTTCGAACTGATCGCGCCCGCCGACGGGGCGCGGACGCTCTGGGACGCCTTCGCCGACGACTGCCAGCCCTGCGGACTCGGCGCCCGGGACACCCTGCGCCTGGAGATGGGCTTTCTGCTCTCCGGGCAGGACTTCGATCCCGAGGACGAGCCACACACTCCCTACGAGGCGGGGATCGGCTTCGTCGTGAAACTCGACACCGAGTTCGTCGGCCGGGACGCCCTGGAGGCCCAGAAGGAGGAAGGCGTCGACGAGCGCATCGTCGGACTGCGCCTCCTCGACCGCGGGGTCCCCCGCCACGGCTACGAGGTGACCCACGAGGGGAGCGCCGTCGGCCACGTCACCAGCGGGACGATGAGCCCGACGCTCGGCGAACCGATCGCGCTGGCGTACCTGCCGGTCGATCTGACCGACCCCGGCACGCGCGTGGGAGTGACGGTGCGTGGCGAGGCGAAACGCGCGAAAACAGTCAGCACGCCGTTTCTGGAGGACAAACGATGAGCTTCGAGTATCCCGACGGACTGCGTTACACGGAGTCGCACGAGTGGACGACCACCGACGATCCGACCCGGATCGGCATCACCGACTTCGCCCAGGACGAACTCGGCGACGTCGTCTTCGTCGACCTGCCCGACGAGGGCGAGACGGTGACCGGCGGCGAGGCGTTCGGCGTCGTCGAGAGCATCAAGGCGGTGTCGGACGTCTACGCGCCGATATCGGGCGAGGTCGTCGCGGTCAACGAGACGCTGTTCGACCGGCCGGAACTCGTCAACGAGGACCCGTACGGCGAGGGGTGGCTGCTCGAAATCGAGCCGTCGGACCCCGGCGAGCGCGACGACCTGCTGACGGCCGAGGAGTACCGGGCACGGGTCGAATGAGCCGCGACGGACGGTCCGGCGGGAGCCCGTTCGCGCCCCACACGGCGGCCGAGCGAGCGGCGATGCTGGAGGCGGTCGGCGCCGAGGACGAGGCCGCGCTGTTCGACGTGCCCGCCGAGGTGCGGTTCGACGACGAGTTCGGCATCGCCGCCCGGAGCGAGCGGGCGCTCCGCGAGGAGGTGCGCGAGACGCTCGCGCGAAACGACGACCTCGTCGAGTTCCTCGGCCGGGGCCACCACGACCACTACGTGCCCGCGGCGGTCGATCACCTCTCGCTTCGCTCGGAGTTTCTCACCAGCTACACCCAGTACCAGCCGGAGGTCACGCAGGGGTTCCTGCAGGCGCTGTTCGAGTACCAGTCGATGCTGGTCGAACTGACGGGGCTCCCGGTCGCCAACTGCTCGATGTACGACGCGGCGACGGCGCTCGCGGAGGCGGCGTTGCTCGCCGACCGGGTGCGGGAGGCCTCGGGGTCCACGATCCTCGTCCCCGACCTCCTGCGCTCCGAGCGCCGGTCCGTGCTGGAAAATTACGTCGACGGCGCCGGCCTGCGCGTCCGGGAGTATCCGATGGACGACGGCAACGTCGACGTCGGTGCACTGGCGGAGCGCCTCGACGGCGACGCCCTCATGGTCCACGTCGAGAACCCGACCGTCCGGGGGACCGTCGAGGAGCGCCTGGGCGAGGTCGGCGCGCTCGCGGGCGACCACGACGCGCTGTTCTGCCTGTCGAGCGACCCCGTGGCGCTCGCGCTGCTGGAGGAGCCCGCGGGCGTCGGCGCCGACCTCGTCGTCGGCGAGGCCGACGCGCTCGGCGTCCCGGCGAGTTACGGCACCGGCACGGGGCTGTTCGCCGCCCGCGAGGAGTTCCTCCGGCAGGTCCCCGGCCGACTCGTCGGCGCCGCCGAGGACGCGGCCGGCCGCCGGGCCTACACCCTGACCCTCCAGACCCGCGAGCAACACATCCGCAAGGAGCGCGCGACGAGCAACATCTGCACCAACCAGGCGTGGGTGGCGCTCCGGACGGCGATGCACGTGGCGGCGCTCGGTCCCGGTGGTCTGATCGACCTCGCCGAGACCTGCGTCCGCGAGGCCGAGGCGCTCGCCGTCCGCCTCGACGACGTGGCGGGGGTCCGCGCGCCGGTCCACGACCGCCACCACTTCCGGGAGTTCGTCGCCGAGGTCGATCGACCCGCGTCGGCCGTCGCGGCCGACCTCGCCGACGCCGGCTTCGCCGTCCACGCCCTCGACGACCACCTGCTCCAGCTCTGCGTCACCGAGACCACCGCCGACCGGACGGACGACCTCGTCGCGGCCGTGGAGGAGGCGGTCGCATGAAGTTCGACCAGGCCAGGTGGCGCCGCGACGACGAGGACGTCTACGAACCGCTCCTGGCCGAGAAGGATCTGGCCCGGGCCGAACCGGGCGACGCGCTTCCGGACGACCTGACCCGGGACGGCCTGGAACTCCCCGCTCCCGCCGAACCCGAACTCGCGCGCCACTACACCCGGCTCTCGGAGATGAACTACGGCATCGAGAGCGGGCCCTATCCCCTCGGCTCCTGTACGATGAAGTACAACCCCAAGTTCGTCGAGGACCTCGCCGCCCTCCCGGCGGGAGCGGTCCACCCCGACCGGCCCGACGAGTCCGTCCAGGGGACGCTCGAACTCCTCTACCACCTGCAGGACTACCTCGCGCGGATCGGCGGGATGGACGCGGTGACGCTCCAGCCTCCGGCCGGCGCGGCCGGCGAGTTCACCGGCATCAGCATCGCCAAGGCCTACCACCGCGCCCACGGCAACGACCGGACGGAGGTGATCGTCCCCGCGAGCGCCCACGGCACCAACTTCGCCACGGCGGCGATGGCCGGCTACGAGGTGGTCGAACTGCCGGCCGCCGAGGACGGCCGGGTCGACCTCGACGCCCTCGACGCGGCGGTGGGCGAGAAGACGGCGGCGCTGATGCTCACCAACCCCAACACGGTCGGCCTCTTCGAGCGAGACATCGTCCCGATCGCCGAGACGGTCCACGACGCCGGCGGCCTGCTCTACTACGACGGGGCCAACCTCAACGCACTGCTCGGTCGCGCCCGCCCGGGCGACATGGGCTTCGACATCATGCATTACAACGTCCACAAGACGTTCGCCACCCCCCACGGCGGCGGCGGTCCCGGCGCCGGGCCCGTCGGCGTCGTCAGCGACCTCGCCGAGTACCTCCCGAGGCCGCGGGTGCGACGGCGCGAGGATGGAGTCGCGGACGAGGGCGACGACGAGGAGGGGGGGGACGGCCCGACCTACGAACTGTACGATCCCGCGTCCTCGATCGGCAAGGTCCACGGCTTCCACGGCAACTGGCTGGTCCTGCTGAAGGCCTACGCCTACATCGCCCGCCTGGGCGACGAGGGCCTGCGCGACGCGAGCGCGAAGGCGGTGCTCAACGCCAACTACCTGGCCAACGAGATCGACTTCGAGGTGCCATACGGCCCCTTCCACCACGAGTTCGCGGCGACCGCGGGCGACCGCGACGCCGCCGACGTGGCGAAACGGATGCTCGACCACGGCGTCCACCCGCCGACGACGAAGTGGCCCGCGTTCGTCCCCGAGGCGATGCTGACCGAACCGACCGAGGCCGAGAACAAGGCGTCGCTCGACGACCTCGCCGACGCGTTCAACGCCGTCGCACGCGAGGACGAGGAGACGGTCGCCGACGCCCCGCGTCGCACGGCCGTGCGCCGCATCGACCAGGCGAGCGCCGCGCGCAACCCCCGTCTCTCCTGGCAGGCGCTCGACGACGAGTAGAGGGGGAGACGAATGGCCGAGCGGCCGGGTAGCGCGACGGGCGTCCCGTCCTACTCGACGACGACCGTCCCCACCATCCCGGACCCCTCGTGGGGGACACAGAAGTACTCGTAGCGCCCGGGTTCCTCGAACGCGTGGTCGTACGTCCCCTCCGGATCGATCAGGCCGCCGCCCACGTCGTTCCGGGCCGCACGTTCCGAGTCGTATCCGCCGCTCGCGAAGTACGCGGCCCCGTCCGGGATCCGGTCCCCGTCGGCCGTCACCGTGTGGCGCACCTGACTGACGTTCTCCCACGTCACCGCCGTTCCGGCGGCGACCGTCACCGTCTCCGGAGCGTACACGAACCCCTCCACCATCTCGACGGTCGGGGCGGCCGACCCCCCGCCGAGACAGCCGGCCGTCGCGAGGGCGGCGAGGGCCGCGCCGCCGCGCCGGAGGGCCGTCCGCCTGTCGCACCCCGCCGACGGCTGTCGGAACGCGGTCGACATCCGTCAGAGCGCCACCAGCAGGTCGGTCGCGTACATGACGGCGAAGCCCCCGAGGCCGGCGAGCAGGTTCGTGGCGGTGGCTACGCGTTCCCCCCCGGTTCGGACCATCCCGGCGATCTCCCAGTCGACCTGGAGGATCGCCCCGACGCCGAGCGCGAGGAAGAACGCCCCGACGGTCGGCGAGTAGGCGAGGCCGCCGAGCCACCCCCCGACGATCACGGGCGCGCCCGCGAGGACCCCGAGCGCCGCGAAGTGCTTCAGGGCCGGGCGCTCGCCCCGGGCGACCGGCGCGACGACCGCCGGCCCCTCGGTGACGTTGTGGAGCATGAACCCGATCACGAGGAAGGCCCCGAGCGAGATCCGCCCGAGCGCGAAGGAACTCCCGATGGCGAGCCCCTCGGCGAGGTTGTGCAGGCCGATCCCGAGCGCGACCAGGTAGGCGACCCAGAGGCCGCTACTTGCCCGGGCGTCGCCGGCCTCGGCGCGGCCCTTCCGCCACGCACTCACCGCCTGGACGAGCAGGAGGGCGCCGAGGAGGCCGAGCACCACGAGCGCCGGCCCCTCGTACGCCCCGGGCACCTCGGCGGCGAGTTCGAGCGCCTCGAAGCCGGCGTCGACCGCGAGGAAGGCGAGCAGGCCGGCGGCGAAGAGGAGAACGGCGTGCAGCCACCGGTCGCTCATCGAGCGGATGTAGGGGAACCACAGCATCCCGAGCGCGACGGGGATCACCCCGACGAAGAGGCCGATCAGCGCCAGCGTCCAGAGGAGGTCGAGGGTGACCCCTGGCGTCTCGCTCGGAGCGACGACGGTGTGGTGGAACGTCGCCCCGTCGGAGAGGACGAGCGCGACGCCGAGGTCCCACCCGGGGGTCCAGTGGTACGGGAGCACGACCCTCGCGCTCTCCATCGGTGCGAGCGTCCGGTCGCCGTTCCCCCCCTCGATACGGAAGTTCCAGTAGGCCTCGTCGACGAGCACCTGCGATATCGTCACCGACCGCGGGCCGTTGTTCGTCACGTGGAGGACGACCGTCTCGTCGTTCGGCATCGTCGCGTGGGTGACGGTCACGTCCGGGAGCGGCGTGCCGCTCCGGACGTTCGCGAGCGGCGAGGCGAACGCGAAGGCGCCGATCACGACCAGCAACGCCACGACGGGGAGCACCGCGGCGACCCAGCGGGGCAGCCCGAGGGGTCGGGTCACGTCCTCCGTCATGCCGCCGTCGGTCGACGCGTGGGCGTCGTCGCGCATCTACGCCACCTCGAAGAAGCTCATCCAGCCGAGTTCGGCGAACTCGGACTGGTGGGCGTGGAACATGTACAGTCCCGGGTCGTGATCGGAGTAGTCGATCTCGAGGATGCCGCGCTGGGCCTGACATTGCATGATCGTGTCGACGGTTTTGTGGGTCGGCTGGAGGGTCGTCCCGTGGTCGTAGTAGTCGAAGAACTGCGAGTGGGTGTGAATGGAGTTGACGAGGTCGAACTCCGTGACGTTGACCAGGTAGACCCGCTGGAGTTCGTTCCGGTCGATCCGCACCGGGCGTTTGGTCTCCCCGGCCCGCCAGTTCCCCTCGCCGTCGGTCTCGCCGACGCCGTAGGCGAACGCCCGCGTGTTCGCGGCGTACACCTCGTTGTCGCCGTCGAAGTCGGTGTCGAAGGAGTTCATCACGATCACCATCTCGTTGACGGCGTCGCTCTCGGGGTGCTCGTGGTTCCGTCGCCTGGCCTGCTCGACCAGATCGTTCCGGTACCTCTCCGTCATCGGCCCCTGGTAGTTGACGTAGTCGCGTGGGGTCTCCCGCACGCGCTCCGGGTCCGGATCGACGATCAGGGTCCCGTACAGGCCGCGGTGGATGTGCTCCTTGAGCGGGAGCGAGTGGCAGTGATAGAGGTGACAGCCCGCGGGCTGTGCGATCCACTCGTAGGTGAACGACTCGTCGGTGTCGAGCACGCCCGGCCCGTTCTGGGGGATGCCGTCCATCCGCGGGTTCAGGTTCCTGACGTGCGGGTGGATCGTGTGGGCGTGGCGACCGAAGTTCGTGAACCTGATCCGGATGAGGTCGCCCTCGACGGCGCGGATCGTCGGGCCGGGGACCTGCCCGTTGTAGGCCCACGCCGCGAACTCGACGCCGGGGGCGATCTCGATGGTCGTGTCGACGGCGGTGAACTCGAACTCCCGAACCGTCCGGCCGTTCTCCTCGTAGACGCGCTGGGGGAGGTTCTCCCCTTCGCCCCGTCCCGTGTTGAACGTCGTCAGGAACTCGTGGGGGTCGAAGTCGGTGCTCCGGTACTCGTCGACGGCTCCGAAGTTCCCGTGCTCGTCGCCCTCGTGTCCCGCCGCCGCCGCGCCCCGGATGCTGCCGAGGCCCAGGGCCGCGCTCCCGGCGACCCCGACGCCCCCGAGGACGGTTCGCCGATCCACCGGCACGTCGAGTCGATCCAGAAGCCGCTCTTCGAGGCTCCGCGTCACGTCCGCCGCTCGCTCGTGGTCGGTCGGCATTGGTCTCACCGCCCGACCGTTCTCGGTCGTTCCATGCGACGGAGTAGCCAGACGAAGACAATAAGTTTGGTGGACCAAATCAAAAAATTAGTCTCGTCTAAAATAGAGGCGGTCCTCATCGGTTGCCGTCGGTCCAACAGGAGAGAAGGGACGGCCGGCGGTCGCGTCCCTCTCGTGACGGGCGACCTGCGTGTGGTCGCGTCCCGCCCACCCCGCGAAACACCGCCAGACCGAACGGCTGCACCTACGCCGCCGTCGTCTCGATGCCGTCGATCCGGACGAACCCGTGTCCACACTCGGGACAGCGCCACTTCGTCTTCAGCCCGAGGGCGAGTCTCGTGACCGCCGTCTGGTAGAACGTGCGCGAGGTCCCACACACCGGGCAGTCGTGGTCGAGTTCGAGGCTCATGTGCGTCAGTCGCGCCGACGCGGTGTTGAATATGTCGACGATCGGTGGGCGGGTCGTCTCCGGCGTCGGCCGTACAGACCACGGCGCGATATGCAGCGCCGGTCGGCCGGGCGTGCGCCGCCAGGGGTCGCTTCCACGGGGCCGTCCGACACGCATCTATAACCGTCCCTGCGGACACGGCCGTGATATGCCCTCCAGACGTGAACTTCTCGCCGGGATCGCCACCGTGTCGGCGCTGTCGACCGGCTGTCTCGGCGACGGGGAACCGATCACCCGCTGTGCGACCCGGGGAGAGGAGAGCGGCACCGAGCACCTTCGGCGGGTGGCTCCGATAACGGGGAGAGAGGAGGTGTCGCTCGGGATCGTCGTGTCGCAGGCGGCGGTCTCGAACGAGCGATTCGACGCGATCGACGTCAGGAACGTCGACGGCGACCTCGTCTCCCGCATCCCGCTGGCGACCGACCGCGGGATGAGTCGGCTCGCTCCCCGCCGACTACCCGGTGTTTCGTTCGGTGCGCGGCGAACTGTACGCGGTTCCGCTCGGACCGCCGCCGGTCCACGGCGCGCTGTCGGTCTCGCTCGTCGCGCCCGCGGGCGACGGGATCGCCACCGCCGAGGTGCGGTTCAACTGCTATGCGACGGACGGGAGCCTCCCCTGAGGGGAGTCGCGTCGCCCCGGGCCGCCCGTTCGGCGTGCGCGGCCGCCGCGGTCGCCGTGTCCGGATGCCCGCGGCGGTCCCCCCGTATCAGGGTCGTTAAACGCCCTCGCCGCCTCGTTCGAGGCGATGGCAGAGCTTCCGACCGTCGTTGCTATCTGTGGAAGTCTTCGTGACGCGAGCACCACCCGGATCGCCCTCCGGCACGCGCTCGACGCCGCCGCGGAGGCGGGTGCGGAGACTGAACTGGTCGACGTCCGCCGCTGGGACCTGCCGCTGTTCGACCCCGACGACCGCGACCGGGGCGACGCCGAGGAGTTGCGGGCCCTGGTGGCGGACGCCGACGCGGTGTTGATGGGGACGCCCGTCTACCACGGGATGGTGTCGTCGGGGCTGAAGAACGCGTTCGACTACCTCGGACGGGACGAGTTCGAGGACACGATCGTCGGCCTGCTCGCGACCGCCGGCGGTGGCTCCTACGCGGCCACGCTCGAACCCCTGCGCACGGGCGTTCGCACCGTACACGGCTGGGCGCTGCCCCACGAGGTCGGCATCCGCAACTCCTACGAGGCGTTCGACGACGACGGCGCGTTCGTCGATCCCGACCTGGAGGACCGGGTCCGAAAGCTCGGCCGGATGACCGCCGAGTACGCCCTCGTCGAGCCGCGACCGGTCTGAAACGGCGCGGGTCGGCTCCCACGAGCGAGCCGCCGGCCGCGGGGATCGATCGTCGGGCGTCCCTGAGAGCCGCCGTCTACGCGATGGCGCGCGGCGTGTTCGTCGCGGCGGCGCGCCCGCGCCGCGGCGTTCGCCGATCCGACGCCACCGTTCGGCGCCCGCCATCGGGGCGCGTCCGCCGGCGCTAGTCGCCCAGCAGGAGTTCGACGGTCCCGCGGTCGGTGACGGTCGCGGTCGCGCCCGGCGGCACCACGGCGGTCGCGCTCGCCTCCTCGACGATCGCCGGCCCCTCGAACTCGTCGCCCGGCGCCAGTCCGGCGCGGTCGTGGACCGCCGTCTCGACGTAGCCGTCGTCGTCGAAGTAGACGTCCCGGTGCCCGACGGTCGTCGCGCCGTCGCCGCCAGCGCGTTCGGGATCGAGCGGCTCCGTGGGGACCGTCCCCGAGACGCGGACGGTGACGAACTCGACCGGTTCGTCGCGCATCGCGTGGCCGTATCGCCGGGCGTGTTCGTCGTGGAACCGCTCGACGGCCGCCGCGAGCGCGTCGTCGGTGAACGCGCCCCCGGGCAGGGGGACCGGCACCTCGTAGGACTGGCCGCGATAGCGGGCGTCGACGCTCACCTCGACTGCGACCGTCGTGGGGTCGAACCCCTGGGCTCCGAACCGGTCGAGCAGTCGCTCGCGGGCCGCGTCGAGCGCCGCGGCGCCCGTCTCCGGGTCGGGCGCTCCCCCGCGGTAGGCCTCCGACTCGTCCATCCGCACGTCCGCGAGCAGGAGGCCGCGGGCCGAGAGCACGCCGGGGTCGGTCGGGAGCAACACGGAACCGATCCCCATCTCGTCGGCGACCGCGGCGGCCAGCATCGGGCCGGCGCCGCCGAAGGCGACCAGGGCGAACTCGTCGGGGTCGCGTCCGCGCTCGACCGTGACGCGCCGGATCTCGCGGGCCATCTTCGCGGTGGCCACCCGGACGACCGACAGCGCCGCCTCCTCCGGGGAGACGCCGAGCGGATCGGCCAGACGCTCCCGGACGGCGGCGTGGGCCGCCTCCGGTGCCGGATCGTCGAGGAAGTTGCCGGGGTCGATCCGGCCGAGCGCCAGGGCGGCGTCGGTCACCGTCGGCTCGGTTCCGCCGCGCCCGTAACAGATCGGGCCGGGGTCGGCACCCGCCGAGCGCGGCCCCACCCGGAGCCCGCCCCCCTCGTCGACCCAGGCGATCGAGCCGCCGCCGGCGCCGACCGTGTTGACGTCGATCAGGGGCACCTTCAGCGGGAGGTCGTTCAGTTCCCCCTCCGTCGTCCGGACGAGGTCCCCGCCCTCGACGACGGAGACGTCGGCGCTCGTCCCGCCCATGTCCAGGCCGACCGCGTCCGGCCGGCCCTCCGCGCGGGCCGTCTCGCGGGCCGCCACCGCCCCCGCCGCCGGTCCCGAGAGCACCGTCCGGACGGCCGCCCGGACCGCCTCCTCGGGGCCGAAGACGCCGCCACCCGAGTGCATCACGTTCAGCGGGGCGTCGATCCCCCGGTCGTCGATGCCCGCCGTCAGCCGGTCGAGGTAGTCGCGGATCGTCACCTTCACCGCCTCGTTCAACACGGCCGTCACCGTCCGGTCGTACTCGCGGGATTCGGGGTAGACCGACGAGGCGAGCGCGTAGTCCAGGTCCGTCTCGCGCTCGATGGCCGCACCGATCTTCCGCTCGTGGTCGTCGTTCAGGTGGCCAAAGAGCGTCGACACCACGACCGACTCGACGTCGGCGTCCGCGAGCGTCCGGGCCGCCCGGCGGGCGTCCCCCTCGTCGAGCGGGTCGACCACCCCGCCGGCGTAATCGAGCCGCCCGGCGACGCCGAGCCGGTGGCGCCGGGGGATCAGGACCGGCGGCTTCTCCGTCTGGAGGTCGTAGAGGTCGGGACGGGTCTGGTCGCCGATGGCGAGCACGTCCTCTAGGCCCTCGTTGGTGATCAGGCCGAGGTCCGGCATCTCGCCCTCCAGCACGGCGTTGGTTCCCACGGTCGTCCCGTGGCTCAGGAACTCCACGTCGACGGGGTCGGTCCCGGTCGCGTCGAGCACCTCGTCCAGGCCCGCCAGTACGCCTTCCTCGAACGCCTCCGGCGTCGACGGGGTCTTCGTGATCGTCACCGCCCGCGATTCGGGATCGTAGCAGACGACGTCCGTGAACGTCCCGCCCGTGTCGATGCCGATCCGGACGGTCATCGTCCGTCACCCCCTGCCCGTCCTCCCGGGTCCGGGTCGTCCGGGTCGTCCGCCCTCTCGCCGTCGTCATCGCGGTCGGCCCGCATCGCCGCCCGGCGCTCCTCGGTCGCCCCGCGGTCGAGGGTGCCGTCTGCGATCACGACGCCGTACTCCGCCCGGGCCACCGCCGCGCTCACCGTCCCGTCGCGCACGTCCGCGAGCACGCGCTCCGGCTCGCGCTCCAGCGGGTCGCCGTACCCGCCGCCCCCGGGCGTCCGGAGGCTCACCACGTCGTCGGGATCGAGCGCGGTCGTCGACTTCGACCCCAGCGGCCGCTCGTCGTCGGTGTCGGGGTCGAGCAGGAACTCGGCGCGGGCGGCCTCGTGCCCGCCGAACAGCCCCCACGGCGCGGAGGTGGTCCGGTCGGTGAGAAGCGAGAAGGTGGCGTCCTCGCCGTAGAAGTCGTAGTCGCGGCGCACGCCGAGGCCACCGCGCCGTCGCCCGGCGCCCGCCGAGTCGGCGATCAGTTCGTACCGGCGGACGTGGACCGGCACCTCGGTCTCCAGCTCCTCGATCGGGCCGTTCGCGGTGTTCTGGAAGTGGGCCTGGACGGCGTCCATGCCGTCTCTCTCCTTGCGACCGCCGTACCCCCCCGCGACCGTCTCGTAGTAGACGTACGTGCCGTCGTCGCGGGGGTCCCGGCCCCCGAAGGCGACGTTGCAGACGATGCCCTTCGTCGCCGCAATCGTCTCGTCGGGCACCGCGTCGGCGAGCGCCTTCGTCACGAGGTCGCCCGCCCGCATGGCGATCTCCCATCCCCCGGCGACCGGGGCGTCGTCGACGGGGTCGACCATCGTCCCCTCGGGCGTCACCGTCTCGATCGGCCGGTAGAACCCGTCGTTCTTCGGGAGGTCGCCGCCGAGGAAGGCCATTACGACCGCCATCGCGCCCGCAAAGGCCATCGCCGGCGTGCAGTTGAGCGGCCCGCGGTTCTGGTCGGTCGTCCCCGTGTAATCGAGGGTCATCTCGTCGCCGTCGACCTCGACGGCGAGTTCCAGTCTGACCCGCTCGTCGGTGATCCCGTCGCCGTCCATCCAGTCACCGGCCTCGTACCGGCCGTCGGGCAGGTCGGCGATGGCCGCGCGCACCCGCCGCTCGGTGTAGTCGAGGAGGTCGTCGAGGCGCGTCTCGACCGCCCCCGTCCCGTGGCGGTCGTGGAGCGCCGCGAACCGCTCCTCGCCGATGCGGTTCGCACCCAGTTGCGCCCGGTAGTCCCCCCGGCGCATCTCGGGTTCGCGGACGTTCCGCAGGAGAAAGTCGAGCACCTCCTCGCGGTACTCCCAGTCCTCGACCGCGCGAACGCCCGGGATCACGATTCCCTCGCCGTGGATGTCGGTCGAGTCGTTGGGGATGCCGCCGGGCGTCCCGCCGCCGATGTCGACGTGGTGGGCGGAGTTGGCCGCGTAGCCGACCAGGTCCCCGTCGTGATAGCACGGGGAGATCACCATCACGTCGGGGAGGTGGACGGCGCCCCGGTAGGGGTCGTTGATCAGGAGCCCCTCGCCCGGGGCGAGGGGCCGGTCCAGCGCGCGGACGTTCCGGGGGACGACGGAGACGAGCGATCCGATGTGCTGGGGGGCGAGGTCGTGCTGGGCGACGTGACGGAGGTCGGCGTCGAACAGCGCGCAGGTGTGGTCCCGGCGGATCTTGATGTTCGTCGAGTAGGCCGTCCGCTGGAGCGTGACGCCCATCTCCTCGACGACGCTCTTGAGGGCGTGGCGGAAGGTTTCGAGTTCCCCGGTCGCGGTCATGCCCTCCCCTCCGTCGCCGGTCGTTTCAACGTTCCGCCGTCGTACGCGGTGCCGTCCGGGTTCCGATCGAACCGGCGGCGACCTGGCTGGGGAGTTCCGGGCGTCTCCGGCCCGATCGATCCGATCCGACCACGACCCGCGTCGGGCGGACAAGCTACTTCCCGGGGCCACCCCAACCATCGGTATGGCGATCACGCTGTACGCGCTCGACGGCTGTCCGCACTGCGAGAAGGTCCACGACGCGCTGGCGACCAACGAGGTCGAATACGAGACCCGCTGGGTCGAGGGGCTTCACTCCGAGCGCGACGAGGTAAAGCGGGTCAGCGGCCAGCGGGCCGTCCCGGTCCTCGTCGACGACGACCGCGGCGTCACCATGAACGAGAGCGACAACATCGTCGCCTACGTCGAGCGGACGCTCGCATGAAGATCTACACCGGTCGCGGCGACGGGGGACTGACGGACCTGCGCGACGCCACCCGCGTCCCGAAGACGGACGCGCGCATCGAGGCCTACGGGACCGTCGACGAGGCGAACGCCCTGATCGGCACCGTCCGGCCGACGGGCCACGAGGACGTCGACGAGACGCTCGAACGCGTCCAGAACCACCTGTTCGTCGTCCAGGCGGACTTCGCCAACCCCGACCCGGACGACGGCGACCCCGTCCTGCGCGAGACCCACGTCGAGGCCGTCGAGGCGATGATCGACGAGGCCGACGCCGAACTCGACCCGCTGGACCACTTCGTCCTGCCGGGGGGGAGCGAGCCGGGGGCGGGACTCCACCACGCCCGGACGGTCGTCCGCCGGGCCGAGCGCCGGGCGGTCGCGCTCGCCGACGCCGAGGCGGTCAACGACCGGGCTCTCGTCTATCTCAACCGCCTCTCGGACCTCCTCTTCACCCTCGCCCGGCTGGTCAACCGGCGCGAGGACGTCCCCGAGGAGCGCCCGACGTACTGACGACCCGCGGGACGGCGATGGACGGCGGTCCGGGCCCGCGTGACGACCGCACCCGGCCCGCGCGGCGCCGATCCCCCCGTGAATCGTCACAAAGGATTTATTTGCCGGTCGCGTTCGTCCGGGTATGAACAAACACTTCGAGGACGCACGGTACTACCTCGGGCGAGCGACCGAACACGCAAAGGAGGGCGTCAGGGAGGAGTTGGAGCCCATCGAGAAGCGCTTCCGCGACATGACCGGCGAGGAGGCGGAACCCGAACCGAGCCGCCTCGACCGCGTCCAGGGCGACCTGAAGGACCTCCAGGGCCGTGCCCAGGGCGAGACCAAGGAGGCCGTCGGGAAGGCCCGCGAGCGCATCCGGGAGTACCGGGGTCAGAAATCGGCCGAGTGATCGCCCCCGCGAGTCGGAAACCCTTAAGTTCTCGTCGGGGATAGCTCGGAGTGGCGGGTTGGTGGTCTAGCCCGGTTATGACGGCTCCTTCACACGGAGCAGGTCGGCGGTTCGAATCCGCCCCAACCCATACGCGGTACGCACGGTTGGTAACTGTCCGGTTTTCTCGGC
>JBDGUC010000045.1:0-38492 GCA_042216285.1 Haloferacaceae archaeon | reverse complement strand
ATATATTTCGTCAATGCTGTTTTGGCCATGGAAGTTGGAACTGTGGAAACCGCACGAAATCTCGCATCTAAAATTGGGTATTTATATTAATATCGCTCTATTTGCCCCTGGATATCATATTTGTGTATGGCGTCCATACATCCAATCGCAACGGATGTCAAAACAAAATATTGACATTGGCCGTGTGGATGGTCTCCGGGTCACGACAGACCAAACCCACGGCAGAATACCTAACTCTCCCCTGATCGGCCTCCATCGAAGTGAATTCGCGGGCTGGATGCTCCGAAAAGGGAAAGAACCAGACAAAGGTATCGGTCTCAGTCAAACAACAGCACAAAATTATCTGGATCGATTCGACCAGATCCAGCGCGTAATCCACCGAAAAGTAGGACTCGAAAATCCGCCATATCTTATTCAGGATGAGGCCGAGTTAATTGTTCAATGGTTTGTAGACGATGAGTGGGTTAAACAAAATGGAGAGGAACGGTCGGAATCTGACAAGCGAAAGCACGTTAATACGCTTGAGAAGTATTTCGAGTTCCGGGAGGACAAGCATGGGATCGACGGATGGAAATCGCCGACTCGGTTCAATCAGTCCAGTTATCGGAGTCCGGATAAACTCAGTTTGCGCCAACGATTCAAACTCCGCGCGGCTGCACTTGAGTATGGTAGTTTACCGTCGTATAGCGATGTAACACCGTCGCAGCGAGACAAAATAAAATCGTATCTCGCTCAAAAACTGGGCAAGTCGAAATCCGACATCACACCGGAAGAATGGGAGCGGGAAAGTAACGGACTGAAAGAGGCGTCTCTAATCTGGACGACACTCGATACCGGACTAACCCCGCTTGAGATCGAACGTGCGACGACACGATGGCCAAGTTTCGATAACGACTCGCTGAAAGTCCCGACAGAGCAGGCGTCAAAACACCGAGAGAAGAATAAACTTGCACTGATGGAAGTGACTGCTGACCTCCTCCGAGACTGGATGGAGGAGCGAGCACACCGCGAAAAATACGAAGATACCGATGCTCTCTGGCTGAATCGCCAAGGAAACCGATATGAGTCGGGGCCTCTCAACAATCTTCTCCGGAACCTTTGCGAGCACGCGGGGATTGACATCACCAACCGACGAATTTGTTGGTACTCCATCCGGCATAGTCTCGGCGAGTACATTGAGACGGCAGGCGACCTTTTACACGCCCGTGATCAGCTGCGTCACGAGACGATTGAGTCAACGCGACGATACTCCGGGACAACACTGGAGCAACGTCAGGACGCGCTCAAGGAAATCTATCAGAACGCGAAAGATGCTGCGGACTTCAATGGGACGCTCTTCGAAGACGAGTAAGTTGCGTCAACCCATCCTGTCAAGCGCGTCCTTGCGATCTTCGACGGGCACTTGGTCGTACTTCATTGTCGTCTCCGGACTCTTGTGACGGAGTTGCGCTTGTGTGGCGGCCAAATCTTCCTCACGTGTCATGTATGTCCCCACCGAATGTCGAATCGCGTACCAGCTCATTTGCCGATCATCGGTATCGATCCCCGCAACATCGCATAATCGGTGTAGCACTGTACGAAGTGCTGACGCGTCATACGGATTGCCTTCCCGTGTAAGCCACAATGTGTCGCTGTCCTCATACTGACTGTATGTCTCCCGTTGTTGGAGCCACCGCTCCAGAGCCTCCGCAGTCCGCTCTTGAAGCCCGACAATCCAGTTCTCAGTGTTCTTCGAACTCTCCTCTTTCGGGATCCGGAGGACACCATTCTCCGTATCGACCCAACCGGTGACTGCACGTTCGACTTCAATAGGGCGCAGGCCTGCGTCAAGGCTCGTCCAGACGAGACTCGGGATCTTCCACCCATTCGCGCGATCCCAATCGTCGGGTGTTACGTCAGCTTTCGACTTCTCAAACCGTTGCGCAAGATATTGCTTCCACCGATCTCGGGCGGTGGGCGAGAGGTCACTATAACTCGGGACGCTGCCGTACTCGAGGGCGGCTTCTCTAATCTTTGCTCGCTCCGACTCGGTGAGGTAGTCTCGTGGTGCGGTTGCTCCGTGGGATGTAGAGAACGACAACTGTGGCTCCCACTCGTCAAGTCCGTGAGCGTGTTGACGCCATTTGAATAGCATCTTCAACGCCTTACGACAGTTGTCTTTGTGCGCATTGCTGGCGTCCTGCTTGGCGAGATGGCGGAGATACGCATCGGCGTGATCGTGAGTCACATCGGTCGTATATCGTCCTTCCTGGTTCCAGACCCAACGGTAAAACTGATCCATTCGGAACGAGCGGTACTTCACCGTTGAGTGCGCGTACCCATCAGCTGTGTCGGGGTTCTTCCCGAAGGTGAGAAGCCACTCGATACAGGCTTCCCGATGCCCTCGGTAATCAACCACCTGTCGCTCGTTGAGAAACTCTTCAGTGGGATTCGGAACGACGGTAATGTCATCGAAATCACTCATGAGGAGACCCCCGAATTTCGGTGGTTCCCGGGCCCGGATAATTGCCGCCCCTACAGTTTGAATCACGGTACACGGGGGGAGTTGATCCGCTGAATCCGATTGCCACCCCTACAGATCGAATCGCAAGACGTGGCGGGGTAGGTCGGATCCGCTGAATCGGATTGCCCAGTGACATGGTTGGTATTGTCGGTTTGCCACAGGGAATAACCGCCAGAAGGAGACGGGTTTGGAGTGCTCCGACGGGGATTTGAACCCCGGTCATTGCCTCGAGAGGGCAATATGATTGGCCGGACTACACTATCGGAGCGCGTTCGCTCGTAGCGACGAGAGTGGTATAACGGTTCCGCTTTCGAGCCCCGTGTGCCGATTTTTCGCCCGGTCCGCGTCCGCTGGGTCCGGCACGGACGCGGGCCGTCGGCGGCGCCCCGCCCGTCTCGTGTCGGGTCCCGGACGTGACGTCAGTTCCCGTCGTCCGCGTCGGCGTTCGCCTCGGGGAACGCGGCGGCGATGGCGTCGGGGTCCAGTCGGCGGTACCCCTCCTCGTCGACGATCGCGACGACGACCTCTCCGGGTTCGAGGTCGTCGTCTCCGGCGACGAGCGCCGCGAGGGCGAGGTCGACGGCGTCGTCGACGTCCGCGTCCGCCCGGTAGTGCTCTTCGAGGTACTCGCGGATCGTGTCGCCGCCCGAGCCGATGACGGCCGCCTCCCACGTCTCGGGGACGCCCTCCGGGCCGAGCGCGTACAGGGACGGGGTGTCCTCGTGGTAGCCGCCGACGAGCAGGCCGGCGCCGAACGGGCGCGTCCCGCCCGACTGGGTGTACTCCTGGATCTGGTCGGCGATGAGCGTCACGAGCGGCTCCGGATCGATCCGCTGGCCGTACTGGAGCCCCTCGCTCTGGGCGGCCCGCCGGGCGATGTCGACCAGCTGACGGGCGTCGGCGGCGTGTCCGGCCGTCGCGGTCCCGAGGTGGTCGTCCACCTTGTGGAGTTTCTCGACGCTCTCCCCGACTTGGAGCGACGAGCGGGACTTGATCACGGCCGCCAGCACGACGCCCTCGTCCGTCCGGACGCCGACGGCCGGCGCACCGCGCAACACGGCCTCGCGGGCGTACTCGACCTGGTAGATGCGGCCGTCGGGCGAGTACAGCGACGTCCCCCGGTCGTAGGCCTGCCGCTCGTTGCCGTTCATCGCCCACCCTCCGTCCCGCTGGTCGCGTCCATGCCCGTGCTGGGGGGCTCCGGTGGGATAACGGTGTCCCTGTGGGACGAACGGACCACCGGAGGAGAGCGGTGTCCCCGTGGGGCGAACGGACCACCGGAGCGGCGTGCGGGCGCGCGGAGGGCCGTTCGGCGTCCCGTCGGCGACGGTCCGCGGACGGTCCCGCACGAAACGTAAGAACGGGGAAGGTCTATGGTCGTCGTCGGCGAACGGTCCGGACGGATGAAACTCGCACTCGTCGGTGTGGGCCAGGCCGGAGGCAAGGTGGTGGACAGCCTGATCGATCACAACGAGCGGACGGCCGGGAACTTCGTGGCGGCTGCCGTCGCGATCAACACGGCCCGGGCCGACCTGCTCGGACTCGAACACGTGCCGGCCGAGCGACGCGTCCTGATCGGCCAGTCGCGGGTGAAAGGCCACGGGGTCGGCGCCGACAACGAACTCGGGGTCGAGATCGCCCGCGAGGACCTCGGCGAGGTGACGAGCGCCCTCGACGACCTGCCGATGCACGAGGTCGACGCGTTCCTCGTCGTCGCCGGCCTGGGCGGCGGCACCGGGAGTGGCGCCGGGCCTGTCATCGCCGAACGGCTCCGCGAACTCTACACCGAACCGGTCTACGGGCTGGGCATCCTCCCGGCCCGCGACGAGGGCGGCCTCTACACGCTCAACGCCGCCCGGTCGTTCCGGACGTTCGTGGAACGGGTCGACAACCTCGTCGTCTTCGACAACGACGCCTGGCGGACGGGCGGGGAGAGCGTCCGGGCCGGCTACGCCGCGATGAACGACGAACTCGCCCGCCGACTGGGGCTCCTGTTCAACGCCGGCGAGGTGACCGAGGGGGTCGTCCCCGAGATGGTCGTGGACGCCAGCGAGGTCATCAACACGCTCGCCAGCGGCGGCGTCACGACGATCGGCTACGCGACCAGCCGGATCGAGCGGGGCAAGAAGGGGATGTTCGGCCGCCGGAGATCCGTGACACCCGACAGCGCCGAGACGGTAAACCGCATCGTGACGACGGTCCGCCGGGCGGCACTCGGCCGACTGACCCTCCCCGCCAACGTCGAGAGCGCCGACCGCGCGCTCGTCGTCGTCGCCGGGCCGCCGGAGTATCTCAGCCGCAAGGGCATCGAGGACGCCCGGCAGTGGGTCGAGGAGACGACCGGGACGATGGAGGTCCGTGGCGGGGACTATCCCGTCCCCGACTCGGAGTTCGTCGCGGGGCTGGTGGTGCTCTCGGGCGTCTCGGACGTGCCCCGCATCGCGGAACTCCAGCAGGTCGCCGTCGAGGCCCAGCGCAACATCGCCGAGATCGGGGAGCGCGCCGACGCGGCGTTCGACGACCTCGTCTGGAGCGGGGGCGACGAACTCGAACCGCTCTTCTAGTCGGTCAGGGCGCCAGCCGGTTCTTCCGGTTTTTCATCTTCGTCTCGTAATGCTCGAACGTGATCGGACACCACTCGGCCGCCAGGTCGAGGATCCGCTCGGTCATCTCGCGGATCTCCCACTGGGCGTCGGCGGCGGCGCGCATGTCGGCCACGTGCATCAGCATGCGGGCGTTCATCGACATGACGACGTTCACGCCGGTGCCGATGGGGAGGACGAAGCGGGCGTCCTCGGGGGGCATCCCCAGGTCGAGGAGGTCCTGGTAGGCCTCGACCGACCGGCGGACCGAGCGCCGGAAGACCGCCTCGCGGCGCTCGACGGTCGCCTCGTCGACGGCTCCCTGCTGCTGGTTGCGCCCGACCCACTCGGGATCGGTCGCCGACGGCGGCGTGACGACCATGGCGCCCGCCTCGACGTCGGCCGGGTCGACGTCGTCGAAGGAGACGTAGCGCATGCTCTGGACGTCGAAGGAGACGTGCCGGTGACGGGTGATCTGGGCCATACACGAGCGGCTCATCCCCTCGACGGCGAACGTCGCCTGGGGGTGTTCGAACGGTCCGAAATGCCCGTGGTCGAGCAGGTGGCCGATGAGCGTGCGCTTTTTGGCCGCCAGGTCCTCCCCGTCGACGCTCGCCATCGTCTCCTCGAAGGGGAGGTCGGCGTTGAACGCGCTCATGTAGTCGTTGCGCGCCGCCCGGCAGACGACCTCCTCCGGGTCCGAGGTGGCTTCGAGCAGTCGGACCTCCATACGCCCCCCGGGACGAGGAACGGCATAATTCCACCGGCGGCGGCCGCGGCCCGTGCTCCCCGGGCGCGCTAGTCCGTCCGCAGGCCGAAGTATCCGGGCTCGTCGCCGACGGGGTCGCTGATGATCAGCCGTTCCCGGTTGGCGAACAGCCACGGAATCGTCCAGGCGATGACCCGCTCTTCGGTCTCGGGATCCAGGTCGGCCGCCGGCGGCAGGTCCTGGAGCAGTCGCGCGACCTCCGGCACCGTGTACATCGCGTCCGGGTCGAACACCTCCGCCGGCTCGTACACCTCGTAGGAGTACAGCGAGTCGAACTCCGACTTGGGTCGGGGCATGGGGGAGGGAACGCGGGCGACGGCGTAAACTCCCACGCTCCACGCCGCGTCACGTCGGCCGCGCGAGGAAGCAGGCGCCGACGAACGGCGGAACGGCGACGGTCGCCGCGAGCGCAGTCCGGCGCCGTCGCTGGCGGCGGGTGGCGACAAAAAAGCCAGGATATACCGGTCGTCGCGTTACTCGAACAGGTCGACGGCCTGCTCGTAGCGCCTGCTGGGCTCGTCCCAGTCGACGACGTCGAAGAACGCGTCGACGAAGTCGCCGCGGGCGGGGCCGTAGTCGTAGTAGTAGGAGTGCTCCCAGACGTCGAGCGCGAGGAGGGGGTGACTCCCCCAGAGGGCGCCCTGGTCGTGCTTGTCCACGACGACGTTCCGGAGCTGGTTGGAGAAGCTGTCGTAGACCAGCAGCGCCCAGCCGCCCGCGTTCCCGGCGGCGGCGCGGAACTCGCCCTCCCAGGCGTCGTAGCTCCCGAAGTCCTCGTCGATGCGGTCCCCGAGGGCGCCCGTCGGCTGGTCGCCCCCCTCGGGCGACATGTTCTGCCAGAACAGGTCGTGGAGGATGTGCCCACAGCCGTTGTGGGTCACGTTGCGGATGGCTCCCGGGGAGCCGGAGAAGTCGCCGTCCGCGCGGTTCTCGGCGAGCGTCTCGTCGGCGCTGTTCCAGCCGTTCACGTAGCCCTGGTGGTGGGTGTCGTGGTGCCACGTCAGGACCTGCTCGCTGATCGACGGCTCCAGTGCGTCGTAGTCGTACGGCAGAGGATCGAGTTCGTAGTCGCTCATGGCTGACGCCTCCGTTCGTTGAGAGGAGTCCTCGGGGGATAAAACTTGATGAGGAGGGTTATCATGCCCCAATTCCGGCTCCGACCGTCGTCGCGTACGGTCCACGTGAATTACCAGCGGACTGGCGAAACGGGGTCATTGCCGGCTCGTCCGTGGTCCCTCCCGGGGGTACTCCAGTTCCTCCGCGACGCGGTCGGCGAGCCTCTCGTCCGCGATCCGCTCGACGAGGTGGAGCGCGAGGTCGAGACCCGACGTGACGCCCCCGGCCGTGAGCACGTCGCCGTCGTCGACGACGCGCGCCGTCTTGACCTCGGCACCGGCCGCCCGGAGGTCGTCGCGTGCCCCGGCGTGCGTCGCCGCCGGCCGCCCGTCGAGCAGTCCCGCCCGGGCGAGCACCATCGCCCCGGTGCAGACCGAGGCGACCGTCGCGCCGGCCCGGTGGTGGGCGGCGACCGCCTCGGGGAGCGCCCCCCGCTCGACCTCCGCCCACGCGCCCGTCGGGGCGCGGTCGTTCCACCCGCCTCCGGGGACCACGAGCAGGTCGGGGCGTCCCTCGGCCGCCGCCTTCGGCAACGTCCCCTGGGGCTCGACGACGAGGCCGTGCCGCGCCGTCACCCGGTCGCACGGGTCGAGCGTGACGAGACGCGGCGTCAGGTCGGCGCCGCGGTCGCCCGCGGCGGACAGCACCTCGTAGGGGCCCACGGCGTCCAGTTCGTCGAAGCCGTCGTAGACGACGATCGCAACCCGGGTCACGACCCGTCCTCGTCGTGTGGGGGGAAAGCGATGTCGGCGCGACGAACGGCGACGCGTCGGTCAGTCCTCGCTCCCGTCCCCCCGGTCGCCCTCCCCCCGGGCGCGCTCGAACGCCGCCAGGGCGGCCTCGCGGCGTTCGGCGTGATCGACGATGGGCCCCGGGTAGTCCGGCGCGACCTCGCGACGACGTTCGGACGGGAGGTCGGGCCAGTCGTGGACGACCGCCGGATCGACCCCCCGGAGTTCCGGGACGTACTCCGCGACGTATTCGGCGTCGGGGTCCCACCGCTCGCCCTGGGTCGTCGGGTTGAAGATCCGGAAGTACGGCTGGGCGTCGGTGCCGGTCGAGGCCGCCCACTGCCACCCCCCGACGTCGTTGGCGGTGTCGTGGTCGGCGAGTTTCTCGCGGAACCAGTCGTAGCCCGCCCGCCAGTCGATCAGCAGATCCTTCGTCAGGAAGGAGGCGACGACCATCCGCACCCGGTTGTGGACGAACGCCTCCCGCCGGAGCTGTCGCATCCCCGCGTCGACGAGGGGATATCCCGTCTCGCCGTCCTTCCAGGCCCGGAGCCCCTCCGGATCCTCGCGCCACTCGATCGGACGCTCGTGGGACCGGTAGTTCGCCGTCACCGTCCCGGGGTGAAAGGCCAGCACGTGGGCGTAGAACTCCCGCCACGCGAGCTGTCGCCGGAACGCCTCGACCGAGGCGGCCGCCTCGCCCGTCGCCTCGGCCATCGCCGCCTCCGTCGCCGCGTAGGTCTCGCGGATCCCGAGCGTTCCCCACTTGAGGTCGGTCGAGAGCCGAGAGGTGCCCGCCCGGGCGGGATACTCCCGGTCCGCCTCGTATCTGAAGATCCGGTCGGCCCGGAACGCCGCCAGGCGGTCGCGGGCGGCCGCCGACCCCGCCGCGGGGACGTCGGCCTCGGGCGGCGCGAAGCCGAGGTCGCCGATCGACGGAAGCGGGTCGCCCTCGACGTCGGCGAGGTCCGCCGGTTCGGGCGCGGGATAGGGCTCCGTCTTCTCGCGGTCGAGCCACTTCTCGCCGAAGTAGGAGAAGACCGCGTACGGGTCGCCGTCGCTCGTCGTGATCGATCCGGGCTCGTGGAGGAGGTGGTCGTGGAAGGTCGCCCGCGCGACGCCGGCGTCCGCGAGCGCCCGCCCGACCGCGGCGTCGCGCTCGCGCGCCAGCCCGGAGTAGTCCCGGTTCCAGACCACGCGCTCGGCGCCGTACTCGTCGGCGAGCGCCGGGAGGACCGCGCGGGGGTCGCCGCGCGCGACGACGAGGTCGCTCCCCCTCTCCCGATACTGCTCTCGCAGGGCCGCGAGGGCGTCGAGCAGGAACCGGACGCGCGGCGGGCCGGCGTGGGCGAGCACGTCGCCGTCGAGGACGAAGACCGGCACGACCGGTCCGGGGACGTCGTCGCCCCCCTCGGTGCGCCCGGCGGCGACCGCGAGCGCGCGGTCGTCCGCCACGCGCAGGTCCCGCCGGTGCCAGTGGAGCTGCATGGCTCCGCCAGGGCCCGCGTCCGGGTGAAGGTACCGCCCCCCGCCGCGGTCGTTCCGGAACGTTCTGGCCGACGCGCCGGGACTCGCCGTCACTCCGGGGCGTCGCCGGTCCCGTCGTTTCCCCCGCCGAATCGCTCGGGGCCGCGCCGGCCGTCGAGGAGGTCGAACCGCTCGCCCCGACGCCGCTCCAGCCAGGCGAGCAGGCGCTCGGCCCACCGGAGTTTCTCGCGCTTCATTCGACCCACCTCCGGGTCGTCGAGGTCCCACCCCGGGAACCGAAGCGTGCCGGCGCCGAACGCGTCGGCGAGGAAGGCTCCCCGGTCGCCGTCGGTGAACCCCCCGTGGTTGACGACGGGACCGCGCGGCCCGGCCTGGGTCGTCGGGAGGACGAACCCGGCGTCACACCGGGGGAGCCACTCCCGGAGCGCCTCGCGGTTGTCGCCGTGGGCGTGGACGGCGACCGGGGTCCCCTGGCGGGTCGACCGGGCCGCCCCCGCCGGGTCCGTGTCGAGGTCGGTCACCACGAGGTCCACCGCGACGCCGGCGGCGGGGAGGCGCCCGGCGGCCGTGCCGGCGGCGATCACCACGTCGGCCGCGGCCGCGACGTCGGCGTCCGCCTCCAGGGACGGGCCGGCGCCGGCCACGGCGACGGTCGCCCCGTCGATCGCGGACAGGCGCCCGGGATCGAACGGGACGGCGTGCTCGGCGAGGTAGTCGCGGGCCGCCTCGTCGGCGCTCCGGTCGAAGCCGAAGTCGGCCAGGATCAGTTCGTAGATCGGTTCCCAGCGCGAGAACTCCATACTCGTGGCTCCCGGGGTGTCGACTGCGGTGTGCGCCAGGACGACACCACGCCCCTACCCGCGTGTCGCCCCGGCGTCCATCCCGCCGATAAATTCGCTACCGTCATAAGTTTTCTCTTAACACGGATCGGTCTCGTCGGCGATTCGTGCCAGCGCGGCCGCCAGACCGTCGCTTCCCCCGGCCGCCTCGGCCGCCGCGTCGAGGGCGGCAGGCGTCCCGACCAGCAGGGCACTCGTCCCGTCGGTCCCGGCGGTTACGACGGCGTCCGTCCCGGCGGCGGCGGTCACGAGCGCCGCCCGGTCGCCGGGGGCGAGTCCCTCGAACTCGAAGACGCGGACGACGGCCCGCCGTGCGATCGCCGGATCGGCGCCGAGGCGGTCGAGGTGGCGGGCGGCCTCGGCGCCCGTCGTCACGTCGAGTTCCTCGACGGAGACGTCGCCCGGGTCGCGCAGTCGGCGCCGGGCGAACGTCGCGCCGATCAGCGCCGCGTCCCGGGTCTCGGCGACGTCGTGGGTCCGGACGACGTGGGCGCCCCGCTCGACGGCCATGGCGGTCGCACCGAGGCTGACGGGCAGGGCCGCCTCGGTCTCCCGCCCCGCCACCTCGCGCAGGAAGTTCTTCCGATTGATCGAGACCAGGAGCGGCCGGCCGAAGCCCCGAAACTCCCGGAGTCGACGGAACGTCTCCCGGTCGTCCGCCAGGGTCTTTCGCTCGCTCCACCCGCCGAAGGCCGGATCGAGGATCGTCTTCTCGGTCATCCCGTTTTGCCGTAGCGCCTCGTAGACCTCGTCGACGTAGGTCGCCGTCGCCGCCCACTCGGGGGAGTTGCGCGCGGCCCAGTCCACGTCGCCGACGGCCCCGGGCCGTTCGAGGTCCGGGGGGCTCGCCATCTTCACCACCGCGGCGTCGTGGGCCGAACAGACCGCCGGCATCTCCGGGTCGGCGAACCCACAGACGTCGTTCACCATGTCGAACCCCCGCGAGAGCGCCTCCTCGGCCACCTCGTGATAGCGGGTCTCGATGGAGAAGACCGCGTCGCCCGAGACGCTCGCCACCGCCTCGACCGCGACGTCGAGGCGCTCGCGCTCCTCGGCGGCCGTCAGCACCTCGTATCGCTTGTTCGCAGACTCCAGGCCCACGTCGACGACGTCCGCGCCCTCGTCGATCATCCCGTCGACGTATGCGGCGGCCTCGCCCGGATCGGCGAACACGCTCGGATCGTACGGCGACTCCCGGCTGACGTTGAGCACGCCCATGATCCGTGGCGGGTGGTCGTCGCCGATCCCGAGTCCCCCCGCGTTGACGTTCCGCATGTCCCCGGCGACGGCCGCGGGTGGCATAGGCCCCGCGATGTCGGCCCGCGACCGGCCCCCGCGGACCGGCGGCGCCGGTGGACCCCGCCCCGGTCCGGGCGACGCGGCCGACGCGCGCCATACGCGCCATTTTTGTCCGCCGGGGGGGTACACACGCCGATGCCAAAGATCAGCGTCGGGCTCCGCGGCTGGCGGTTCGACGAGGCGGCCATCTTCACGCCGGACGGCGAGTTCCGCCCGTTCGAGGAGATGGACGACGACGACCGGGAGCGGCTCCTCAGGCTCGCGGTCCTGGTCGACCGGCCCTGTGGCGCCTGCTATCTGATTCACGGCGAGGCCGACAAGGAGCACTGCCGGCAGGCGACGGTCGTCTACGGCGAACCCGGCGACGAGGTCGTCCTCTGTGACGACCACGAGGACGACTTCGTCTACTGGTTCCGCGAGGCCGGCGGCGACGCCTACCGCGGCGACCCGGACCTGCGCGACGCCTTCCACGGCTGGTTCGACGACGGCGGCCGCGCCCCCGAGGGCTACCCGGGGATCGAACACGTCGAGACCGCGGCGGACGACCTGCCCGAACCGCCCGACGCGGAGGAACTCCAGCGGCGCCTGGAGGAGGGGTTCGAGGGCGAACGGCTCGACCTCAGGGAGGTCTACGAGCAACTGGAGGGCGAGCCCTGGGGTGGCGACGGGGACGACGAGGACCGACTCGACTCCGAGGCGGTCGCGGAGGCCGACGTCGACCTCGACGCCGACTACCCGACGGGATGACCGACCGCACGCCGGTCGTGGTCGTCGTGGACGCCGAGACTCCCGGGAACGTGGGGACCATCGCCCGCGCGATGAAGAACTTCGGCTTCGACGACCTCCGCCTGGTCGACCCGCCGCCGATCGAACCCGGCGACGAGGCCTACGGCTTCGCCGGCCACGCCCGCGAGGACGTCCTGCCGAACGCCACGGTCACGACGCTCGACGCCGTGGTCGAGGAGTTTCACACCGTCGGCTGTACGGCCATCACCGGCGAGGACGGCCGGCGCCACGTCCGGTTCCCGTTCCGAACGCCGGTCGAACTCGCCGACGGCCTCCGGGAGGTGGAGGCACACACCGCGCTCGTCTTCGGCCGCGAGGGGACCGGACTCTCGAACGACGAACTCGCCCGCCTCGACGAGGTGTGTTCGATCCCCGCGAGCGACGACTACCCCGTGTTGAACCTCGGGCAGGCCGCGACGGTGCTGTGTTACGAACTCCGCGACCTGACCGTCGAGGACTCCCAGCTCCCCGACGTCGAGCGCGAGCGGGCCGACGAGCCGGCCATCGAACGTCTGCACGGCTACGTCGAGGACCTGCTCGCGGCGGCGGGACACGACGAGCACGAGCGTTCCCGGATCGGTCTGCTCGTGCGACGCCTCGTGGGCCGGGCCCACCCGACCGAGCGCGAGGTCCACACCCTGCTCGGCGTCTGTCGCCGGATGCGCAGACAGCTCGACCATCGCCGGAAGCTCCTCGCGAAGTACGACGAGCCCGACCACTGGAAGCTGGAGGGTGAACGGGACGACCTCTGATCCGCGGTCTCTCGTGCGATCTTTGAGGTGTTTGTCAATGGACTATTCATAGATAGTATCACTTCGGAAGCATCGACGAGCGGCGACCCATGACGGCCAATACCATCGTGTGTGATCGTTCGACACACTTATTCCATTCAACCCGTTAGTATCGACGAGATTCAATGTACGATCTAACCGGGTTCCAGCGGGACCTCCTGTGTGTCATCGCCGGACTGGACGAACCACACGGCCTCGCGATCAAGGACGAACTCGAGGACTACTACGAGGGCGAGATTCACCACGGTCGGCTCTACCCGAACCTCGATACGCTCGTCGAGAAGGGGCTGGTCGAGAAGGGTCAGCGCGACAGACGGACCAACTTCTACCGGCTCACCCGCCGCGGCCGCCGCGAACTGGAGGCCCGCCGGGAGTGGGAGAGCCAGTATCTGGACTTCTGACGCGCTATTCGGGCGCCCCGTCGCCGGAGTCGAACTCGAGGCTGCGCTCGGCACCAGTGACGGCACCCGCGGACTCCCCGGACCCTTCCTGCGTCCCGGTCGCGTCGTCCTGAACGGAACCCGGGTCGACGGCGAACGGCTGGATCTCCCGGCCGTCGAGCAGTTCCGGGAGGACGATTCGAGCGAAGTTGAACACCAGGACGAGGATCATCGGCATGAGGAAGATGCCGTACCAGCCAAAGAGGAGGGGGCCGAGCGTGTACGCCAGCATCACGCTCCCCACGTGGAGGCTCCGGCCGGAGACGTACGGCCGGAGCACCAGGTCCGGAATGGTGTCGACGACGACGAACGAGACGGCGACGAAGGCGACCACGAACCAGACGCCCTCGAAGTCGGCGAGCGCCGAGAGGAGGCCCATGTACACCGCCACGGGAACGTAGACGAGTTTCATCCCGACGACCGGGATCAGGCTGGCGACGCCGGCGAGCAGGCCGACCAGCGCGGCCGCCGGAATCCGCAGGCCGGGCGGGGCGAAGACGTTCAGCACGGAGTAGGAGATGACGCCGATGGTTCCCGTGAGGAGGGCGTTGAGGATGTTGCCGAAGAAGATGCTGGTGAAATCGGAGTCGACGGCCCGGAGATACGCCGCCAGCACCCCCCGGTCGTCGCCGAAGCGGCTGGTGCCCCACCGTACCAGCCGGTGGTCGTCGCGCAGGAGGTAGAACGCGATGGCGATCATCACGAACAGGTGGAGCAGGGCGACGCCGAAGAAGGCGAGCGTGTCGAGCGCCGACCCGGCCTGTCGGAGGAGGGTAACGACCTGTGCGAGGGAGAGATACTGGCCGAGATCGGCCCCGAACAGCGCGCTCGGCGTCTGGATCCCGTTGAGCAGCGCGGGGTCGATGCCGAGCGTCGGGCCGACGCCGTTGCGCGTGAGTCGGTGAATCTCGTTGATGGCGATCAGCGTGGCGTACGTCGTGATCAGGATGGCGGGCAGCGCGAGGGCGAACAGCGCGACGACCGCCGCGAGGCTCGACGGGCGAATCCGGCGTCGCAACCGGGCGTACAGCGGCCGGGTGGCGTAGTAGATGAAGATCCCGAAGACGACGGTCCCGACGAACGAGTAGACGACGTAGGCGAGCGTGGCCGCGAGGATCGCGCCGAACGCCCACCAGCCGGCGCGCGAGCGGTCGATGCCGTCCAGGACCATGTTGATAGGGGCTTCGGGTGGGAGAAAAGCTTATCGCGGCCTCACGTCCAGCGGTCGAGTCCCGTCTGGGCGGCGGTCGCCTCGATGCGCTCGAAGGCCCGGTCGACCTCGTCGGCCGCCACCCCCCACTCCTCGACGACGTACGCGCGGGCCGCGGGCACGTCCGGATCGATCGCCGCGTCGAGGTCGTAGGCCTCGGTCACGGGGGGATCGAGGAAGAGGGCGCGGATCCGGTCGGCGCCGGGCACGTGGGCGTCGTGGGTGTCGAGCGCCCCCCACAGGTCGCCGTGTTCGCGTATCGCGTCCAGCGCCGTCTTCGGGCCGATCCCCGCGACCCCCTCGTTGAAGTCCGTCCCGGTCAGGATGGCCACGTCGACCAGTTGCTCCCAGGTGATGCCGTGGCGCTCCAGGGTGGCGTCGAGTTCCATCAGCTCCGGATCGCCCGCTCCCGTGAGCCCGCGCAGGGTCCGGGGCGCGCCGAAGAGCAACGCGTCGTAATCCTCGCTCGCGACGTAGTCGGCGTCGCCCCGGCGGTTCATGAACGCCGCCTGCGCCTCGCCCTCGGCGGGCGCCTCGACGTACGGGAGACCGAGGCGGTCGAACAGCCCGCGCGTGGTCTCGTGGATCACGGGCGTCAGGCGCTGGGTCCGCGCCTCGAGGCGCGCCGCCGCGACCGCGTCGTCGCGCTCGCGGGCGTCCGCCAGCCGCTCCTCGGCGCGCTCGCGCTCCTCCCGCCGTCGCTCGATCTCGTCCGCCTTCAGGTCGGTCACGGCCCCGTCGAAGACGAAGACCGGCGAGACGTCGGCCTCCAGGAGCTTCGCCACCCCCTGGACGACACCGATGAGGTTGGCGACCTCCTCGCCCTCGGCCGTCGTGTACGCCTCCTCGCGGGTGAACTTCACCGTCGTCGTCAGGTAGCGATACAGCCAGTTGTGCGCGTCCACGGCGACGACGCTCCCGCCCACCTCCGCCAGGGGGACGGTCCTGATCGCCGCCAGGTCCCGGAGGGCCGCGTTACCCATCGCCGGCGGTTCGCGCCCGGGGGGCTTGAACCTCCCGCGTCAGCGTCCGGGCGAGGCGTCGGCTACTGCTCTTTTGTCCCGTCCGTGCCGTCGGCGTCGCCGGTCGTCCCCCCGTCGAGGTCGTCGAGGAGCGGCGGCGGGTCGCCCCCGGCCCGGTCGGCGGCGAACGACGCCGCCGGGTCGTCGAGGTCGCGGTCGGCGTAGGCCGCCATCCCCTCGCGGTACGCGGCCGGATCCCGCGCCGACGGCCGTTCGAGCACGAGTTCGGCCAGCCCGGTCGACTCGCCCGTGTACCCGAAGCCGGCCTTGTACAGCGCCTCGAAGGCGAAGGGGTTGTTGACGGCGATGCGGGCGCGCTCGAACCCCCGCTCGCGGGCCCGCCGGACGACGAACGCACAGAGTTGCGGACCGATGGCCTCGCCGCGCCGGTCGGCCCGGACCGTGACGTACCGCAGGCGGAGGACCTCGGGGTCGACCCGGTCGGCGTCGAACGCGACGGCGCCCACGACCGCCTCGCCCGCTCTCGCGACCGCCTTCCCGGTGGTCGACATCACGAACTTTCCCGCGTAGGCGAACCGCCGGTAGTCGAGGTCGAGCGTCGGGCCCGACTCGGGCCACCCGACGACCGCGAACTCCATGCCCGGTTCGTGGAGGTCCCGGGGGAAGAGCGTATGGGTCCGGCGCCCGGGGGAGGGGTATGCACGGCCCCGGCGACGTCCGGTTTTTCGACCGGGTGGCCCCGCTGTACGACCGCGCGTTGCCGTGGGCGCGGACCGGACCGCTCCGGGCGGGTCTGGCGTCCGCGGACCGGGACGTGGAGCGACTGCTCGACGTGGCGGGGGGTGCCGGCCGGGCGTCGCGCTCGCTCGACGTTCCCGACCCCGTGGTGGTGGACGCCGCCGCGGGGATGTGCCGACGGGCGCGCGCACGGGACCTCGCGGCGGTGCGTGGCGACGCCGCGGCCCTCCCGGTCGCAGACGGAGCCGTCGACGCCGTGTTGATCGTCGACGCGCTCCACCACCTCCCCGACCGACGGGGAGCGCTCGCGGAGGCCGGGCGGGTGCTCCGGCCGGGCGGCGTCCTCGTCGTCCGCGAGTTCGACCCCGCGACGCTCGCCGGGCGGGCGCTGGTCGCGGCCGAGCGCCTGGTCGGGTTCGACTCGACGTTCGTGGGCCCCGACGCCCTCGTCTCGCTGGTCGCGGACGCGGGGCTCCACGCCAGGGTGCTCGACCGCGGCTTCGGGTACACGGTCGTCGGGCGAAAGCGGGAGAGCCATTAGGCGGGACGCCGACGGGCGGGTATGGCAAACGCCACGGGTTTCGTCGAGCGTCGCATCGACGCCGGCGCCTGGCCGCTCGCCGTCGGCGACGTCGTCGCCCTCGCGCTGGTCTTCTCGGCCGGCGCCGTCCGGCACGACGGGGTGGCGTTCCTCCTCGCCCATCCCGGCTACTGGGCGGCGACGATCCTCCCTTTCCTGCTCGGCTGGCTCGTCGCCGCGCCCCTCCTCGGCGCCTACTCCGCGGGCGCGGCCGAGTCGGCGAAGGCGGCGATTCCCCTCGCGGTCCGGGCGTGGGTCGTCGGGGAGGTCGTCGCGCTCGGCCTGCGCGCTTCCCCCCTGTTTCACGGCGGGGTCGAACTCACGTTCGTGTTCGTCACGTTCGCGGCGGGCGCGTTCGGCCTCTCCCTGTGGCGGTGGCTGTTCTTCCGCGCCCGGTAGACGCGCCGGACGCTCCACCCGTCGGCGTCGCGGATCCGTCGGCGCCGCCGACCGAACGGACGGCCGAGGAATCCCCCGCCGCGACTGACGACGGTCGAACGCGATCGAGCGGCGTCGTCGGCCGATCTCGGGCACTCGTCGTCCCCGCGCTCCGGGTGTGTAAGTTATGAAGATACGACCTCGTGGCTACCCGAGGAGTATTCGGCACCTATGGGAAAAATTTATATGGGCCACGGCCATCTATACATTCAGATATGGCCGGGTACTACGACTTCGTCCTCGCTCTGATTCCAGTGTCGCTGATCGGTACCACCGGACTCCTTCTCGGGGTCGGCTTGGAGACGACCACCGCGGTACCGATCGCGGCCGGGGCGGCCGTGATCCTCATCGGTCACGCGCTCTTCGTCAACGCGCCGGTGGCCCCCTCGCCGTCCGTAGGGGGCGCCTCCGGGGCCGCGGACGCCGACCCCGGTGCCGGCGGATCGACCGGCCCGATCTCGGCCGACTGACGACTCCCTTTCCGGCCGAGTCGCCGACCGGCGCTCCGACCCCGCTGACGCCCGGCCAACCGGACGATTCCGCCCGACCGTTTTAGTGCCGTCCCGTGGATGGAGGGGATATGACCGAGGCGCTGTTCCTGCGAAGCGACGAGGTTGCCGGGCTGGCGACGCCCGCGGAGTTCGTCGCGGCCGTGCGCGACGCGTACCGCCAGCGCGGCGAGGGCGCGCCGGCCGAACCCCGGACCGCGCTGAAGAACGCTGACCCGCCCGGACTCCTCACGACGTACGTCGCCGTCCTGCCGGACACGGGGGCGATGGGGGGGTACACGTACTCGGCCGGATTCGGCGGCCGGGACGCGTGGTTCGTGACGCCGCTGTTCGACAGCGAGACGGGCGAACCCCTCGCAGTGCTCGACGGGGCGTACGTGAACCCGTTCAAGACCGGAGCCGTGGGGGCGGTGGGCGTGGACGCCCTGGCCCGGCCCGACGCCAGCACCCTCGCACTGATCGGGAGCGGCACGCAGGCCCGGGGACAGCTCCGCGCGGCCGCCACGGTCCGCGAGTTCGACACCGTCTGGGTCTACTCGCCCACCAAGGAGCACCGCGAGGCGTTCGCCGGCGAGATGGACGCGGAACTCGACGCGAGCGTGGCGGCGGTGGCCTCCAGCGCCGCGGCCGTCGAGGGCGCCGACGTCGTGATCACGGCGACCAACTCGCGCGACCCGGTGTTCGACGGCGACCTCCTCGACCCCGGAACCCACGTCACCGCGATGGGCCAGTACGACCCGGACAGGCGCGAACTCGACCACGCGACGGTCGCCCGGTCGAAATACGTCCTCGACCTGCGGGCCCGCGCGACGCGCGACGCCGGCGCCCTCATCTCGGCGAGGGAGGCCGGCGTCGTCGGCGAGGACCACGTCCACGCCGAACTCGGCGAGGTGATCGCCGGCACGGCGCCCGGCCGCGAGTCCGACGAGGAGGTGACGGTGTTCGACAGCGGCGGCACCGCGATCGAGACCGTCGCGGCCGCCCACCTGCTCTACGAGCGCGCCGTCGAGGCGGGCCTCGGCGATCCGATCGACCTCGCGCCCGCCAGCGAGGCGATGCCCTAGCGCGGGCGCTACCGGTCGGCGGTCCCGATCATGCTAGCAGTTAATAAATTACGGGTCCTGCCGAACGTACGACCAATGTCCGCTGTCGACAGTGACGACGGGCGGACGGCCCCCGTCGTTCGGCGGACCGCGCACGCGACCGACGCCTGCGCGGCCGCCGGGCGTTCGGTCCGCTCTCTCCATCGAACCGGCACGGAACCATCGGCGTCGACGCCCGGGCCGCCGCCGCCGCGCGCGGGATCCGCATGAGACGGGCGCTCCTCTCGCTCCTCGTCTGTTCGGTCCTCGTGGGGTCGACGCTCGCGGGGGCTCCCGCCGTGCGGGCGAGCAGTCACGACGAGGCCGTGGCGGGCAGCCCCGACCTCGGCCTGACGGTGACACGCGACCGGATCGGTCCGAGCGAGACGGGGCGCGTCGACGTGACGGTGTCGAACTCGGGGGACGTCCACAGGACGGGCCCCACCCCGTTCGTCGAGCGGGTGACGACCGCCCGAAACGTCAAACTGACCGTGCTCGACTCCCGCATCGACGCCCCCATCGAGATCACGAGCGGCCCCGTCGCGCTGGGGGCCGTCGCCGACGGGCGCCCGCGAAACGCCTCGTTCACCTACGAGACCGGGGCGAACCTGACGCCGGGGACCTATCGGATCCCTATCAGGGTGACCTACGACTACACGAGCGCCGTCGGCTACGACGTCGTCCAGCGCCCACCCGGGTACGAGAACGTGGCGTACTCCGACTCCTCCCGTCGGCGAGTCGAGTACGTGACCCTCGTCGTCGACGACCGGAGCCGGTTCGACCTGTCGGCGAACACGACCGACCTCTACGCCGGCGACACGGGAGCGCTCCGCTTCTCGGTCAGAAACGCGGGCACCGAGACGGCGCGGAACGCGACGATCCGGCTGTCGTCCGGGACGCCGGGCGTCTACTTCGGCGACGCCGACGATCCACACGCCACCACCAGCGTCCTCGTCCCGACCCTCGCGCCGGGCGAGTCCAGGACGGCGACCGTCCGGGTGGGTGCCCGTTCGGCGGTCACCGCCGGCACGTATCCGGTCGACGCGCGGGTGGTCTACGAGAACGCGAACGGGGTGACGACGCGCTCGGACCCCCTGACGATGCGCGTGCGGGCCCGCCCCGAGCGACGGTTCGCGCTCCGCGACCTCCGGCCGACGACCGCGCGCGTCGGGGACGACGACATCCTCGTCTCCGGAACGATCGTCAACCGGGGACCGGCGACCGCCCACGACGCCGTCGTCACCGTCGGCGTCGACGGGACGGGAACGGCGACGGAGGGGCGCGTCGGATCCGGCGGGAACGGGAGCGACGCCGGGTCGGTTCGGGTCACCAGCGGGGAGGCGAGCGTCGGCGACCTCGCGCCGGGCGAGTCGCGCCGGGTCCGCTTCCGGCTGGCGATCCCGCGGGGGGTCGAGCCGGGGGACCGCGTCCTCGCGTTCGGCGTCGACTACCAGAACGGCGACGGCGACCTCCGCCACTCGCGGACGCCCATCAGGCGATCGATCGGGGTCGGGCCGGAGGTGGACCGGTTCGCGGTCCGGGGCATCGAGACGAACGTCTCCATCGACGCGAGCAACCGGATCGTCCTCTCGGTCAACAACACGGCGAACGTCACGTACCGCGACGTGGTGGTCCGGCTCTCCCCCTCGCCCCCGTTTTCGAGCGTCTCCCCCGAGGCGTACGTCGCCTCGCTGTCGCCCGGCGAGCGGGCCCGCCTGCAGTACGAACTCACCGTCGCCGACGACGCCGTCCCCAGCACGCACGGCGTCCGCGTCACCGTGGTGGCGACGGAACCCGACGGCGACACGTACCGGAGCGACCCGACGCGGGTGCGCGTCGAGATCCGTCCCCAGCGGTTCCTCGACCGGGACTGGGCCGGCGTCCTCGTCGGCGGCGTCGCGGTCGCGGTCGTTCTCGGCGTCGGCTACCTGCTCGTCGAGCGACGATGACCGGGTCCCGCCCCTCGATCACGACGACGGATCTGACGAAGCGGTACGGCGACCTGACGGCCGTCTCGGACGTGACGCTCGCCGTGGACGGGCCACGGATCGTCGGGGTCGCCGGTCCGAACGGCGCCGGCAAGACCGTTCTCACCCGCCTGTTGCTCGGCCTCGTCCCCCCGACGTCGGGGACGGCCCGCATCGACGGCGTGGAGACGGCGAGCCTCGGTCCCGCCGACCGGGCGCGGATCGGCTACATGCCCCAGCACACCGCCGTCTACGACGACCTCACCGTCCGGCAGAACGTCCGCTTTTTCGCCGACCTCTACGGGGTCGAGGACCGCCCGGCGGCCGTGCGCCGGATCCTCCAGTTCGTCGACCTCTGGGACCGACGCGACGACCGCATCGGGACGCTCTCGGGGGGCATGGTCCGCCGCACGAGTCTCGCCGCCGCCCTCGTCCACGACCCCGAGATCATCTTTCTGGACGAACCGACCGTCGGCCTCGACCCCAGGCTCCGGGCGACCATGTGGGAGACGTTCCGCGACCGACGGAACGACGGCGCCCTGATCGTCGTCTCGACCCACTATCTCGGCGAGGTCCACCGCTGCGACCGCGTCCTGTTCCTGCGCGACGGGGCGGTGCTCGCGTTCGACACGCCCGAGTCGTTCCTCGAACGCACGGGGACGACCGATCTGGAGGCGGCGTTCCTCGCGCTTCTCGACCGACCGTCGACCGCCGGCGGACGACCCACCGACGACGCGGGGGGGCCGTGATGGCCGGGATCCGCGCGATCACGCGGCGGATCCTCCGGAGCGTCCGTGGCGACCGGCGCACGTCGGCGCTCGTGGTCCTCGTCCCCGCCTTCCTCATCTACCTCGTGAGCGAGGCGTTCGCCCACCCGGACGAGGTCGCACCCCCGCTGCTGGCCGTACTCGTGTTCACGCTCACCTACCTGCTGACCGCGATCGGGTTCCTCCGCGAACGACAGGCGGGCACGCTCGAACGGGTGCTCGTCGCGCCCGTCTCACGGACGGGCGTCGTCGTCGGGTACGTCCTCGGCTACGGGGTCCTCGCGACGGTCCAGGTCCTCGTGCTCCTGGTCGCGACGATCGTATTTCTCGACGTGAACTTCGCCCACGGCGTCGGCTCCTTCTTCCTCCTCGAACTGCTCGGCGCGCTCACGGCCGTGGGCGTCGGGATCCTCCTGTCGCTGTTCGCCCGCACCGAGTTCCAGGCCATCCAGTTCATCCCGCTGGTGATCACTCCCCAGGTCCTTCTGAGCGGCGCATTCCTCCCCGTGAAGGACCTCCCCGTCTATCTGCGGCTCCCGGCCCACGCCATGCCGATGAAATATCTCCTCGACGGGATGAACTACGTCGTGCTCGGGGTCGGCCACCGGCAGGACTTCTGGATCGCCGCGGCCATCCTGCTCGAATTCGCGGTGCTGGCGGTCGGCGTCTCCCGTCTCGCCGTCGACAGGGCGCTGTGACGTTCACTCCAGCCGGTAGCGCAACAGCGCGGCGATGCCGCCGAGGTTCTGCAACTGCCGGGCGGGATCGAACTCCCCGGAGAACACCACGACCTCGCCGCCCTGTCGCTCGACGGCCTCGATGATCCCGTCGACGTCCTCGTCCCACTCGCCCTCGCCCGCCCGCTCGGCGCGCAGGCGCTCGTCGACGACGAGCAGGGTCTCGACCGCGCCGTAGTCGGCCGCGCGGGCCACCGCCTCGATCCCGTAGGCCGCCTCCGTCCCCTCGGCGATCCGCCGGGTGAGGTCGTCGACGAGTTCGGCCTCGCGGGCGATCCGCGTCTCGGTCTGGACCTCGTCGACCGCCCCCCGCTTGAGCACCTCGTGGACCCCCCTGTCGCCGACGCTCGCCGTGTCGACGACGGTGATCTTCCCGGCCACCTCCGGGTACTCCTCGGCGACGTGGTCGCGGGCGTCCTCCTTGGTGAACCCCGGCCCGGCGAGGATGATGGCGTCCACGTCGAGGCGGGCGAGCGCGGCCCCCAGGTCGTCGAACAGTTCGCTCCGGGGCCGGGCGTACTCGCCCTTGCCGGTCGGGGCGGTGAAGGAGCCGTACTCCTCGGTGCCGTACTGGGCGACGAGGTGGACGTGGGCCTCGCCCTCCTCGACGGTGGCGATGGCCACGTCGGGGTTCTCGGCGGCGGCCTCGGCCGCCTCGATCCGGTCCAGCTGGTCGGGCTTGAAGACCTTCTCGACGGTCACCTCGTCGTGTTCCTCGACGTTCAGCGTGTGGTGGTGGCCGAGCTGGTCCTCGCGCGAGCAGGCCACGATGGTCCCCCCGATCCGCAGGCGGTTGGCGAAGCGGGCGAACTCGACGTCGCCCTCGCCGACCTCGACGGTGACGCGCATGTGCTCGCGTTCGCCCCCCGTGTCGCGCAGGGTCTCCTCGTCGCGCTGGACGCGGCGCGTGGCGTCGCCCGAGACGAGGTCGCCCGGCTCGACGACGTGCGAGAGGTGCCAGAGGTCGTCGACGTTCTCGGGGACGAGCGTGATCCGCGTCCGTCCCTCCTCGCCGGCCTCGCGGCGCGGAACGCGCATGTCCGTCCCTACGCCGCCAGCGGGACATGGTTTGTCCTTCGGCGCGCCGTCGTCGCCCGCCCGCGGGTCGTCACCGGCCGCCGGAGCCGTCCGCCCCCCGCTCGTCCGGGTCGTCGACGTTCCCGCCGCCCATCGCCTTCTCGTCGTCGTCCGCCCTCTCGTCTCCCTCCCCTCCGCTCTCGTCTCCGGTCGCGTCGTCCGGCGCGTCGACCGGCGCGTCGACCCGCCGCGAGTCGTCCGCCGTCGTTCCGGACGACCGCCCGGGCCCCTGCGCCCCCCGCTCACCACCCTCGTCCGGCCCCCGATCGCCACCCTCTCCGAGGGCCGCCTGGCGCGTGCCGTCCGGACCACCGGCCGTCGGGGTCCCGTCGCCGACGGGTCCGCCGGCGGGACCCTCCACGCCACGCCCCGCCGCGAACCCGCGGCCGATCAGGTAGGAGGCGACGACCTGGACGTAAAAGAGGAGGAATATCCCGACGACGACGACCGAGAGCGCCGTCCCGACGAGGCTCCCGACGACGCCGACCAGGAGGGCGAGGAGCCACGCAGTCGCGTAGTCGCCGGTGAACGCCCCGTCGGCGACGGTCCGTAGGTCGACGGCGGCGGCCAGCGAGTCCTCGATTGCGAAGTTGGCGACGGCGGCGGGCAGGAGATAGCCGACGAGGAGCACCAGCACGCCGATCACCAGGAGGCCGAGCAGGACGACGACTCCGGCGACCGCGCGGCTCCCGGTCACGCCGCCGAAAAAGCCGGCGATGCCGAGGACGACCGAGAGCGGGACCAGGAGGACCACGCCCACCACGACCTCGAGCACCAGGAGTCGGAGTCCGTCGATCAGCAGGTCCCCCCAGTCGGTAAACGAGGGCGCCGTCCGCTCCGCCGCCGCGGTCCGGATCACGCGAAGCAGATAGCCGTTGACGACGATGGCCGGCAGGATCAAGATTCCGAGCAGGCTCAACACGCCGCCGACGAGCAGCGTCTGCACCCAGTCGTCGGCCGTGGTGGGAAACGAGAGGGCGTCTTCGAGCATCGACCGGATCGACGCCCGTCGGCGGCATAAAACGCCGCCTCGATCAGACGGCCGGACGTTCCTCGGGGCTCCCGTCGCCCTCGCGGGTTTCGATCTCGCCCAGGTCGCCCCAGGCGCGTCCGATGATGTAGTAGGCCGCGACGAGCGCGTAGAACGTCACGAACGCCACCAGCACCTGCCCGAGGACGGGCACGAGGCCCAGCAGGCTCCCGACGATTCCGGCGGCGACGACGACGGCGGCGCCCATCAGCCACGCCCTCGCGTAGGCGGCGCTGGTCCAGACGGGCCGCAGGTCGTCGACGGCAAAGCCCGCGCCGAGGACCCCCCGCTCGGCGAAGTTGGCGATGGCGGCGGGCGTCAGGTAGGCGGCGAGCAGGCCGAGGACGAACGCCAGCAGGACGCCGACGACGGCGAGGACGCCGCCGAGGGCGGCACCCCCGCGGCCCCCGCTCGCGGCCCCGAGCACGCCGAAACCGACGAAGACGACCGCGAGCACGGCGGGGACGAACCCGTAGGCGAACTGGATGACGAACGCCTTCGCGCCCGTGACGAGGAGGTCCTCCCAGTCCTCGAAGACCGGCGCCTCCTCGTTCCCGGCCGCGGTTCGCCGGACGACCCGGACGACGTAGCCGAGCACGAGAAACAGCGGGAGCAGGAGCCAACTGAAGATCAGCAGGACTCCGCCGATGAGGACGGTCTTGAGGGCGTCGTCGCTTTCGCGCAGGTAGTCGAGTGATTCGGTGATCATGAGTCTCACGAGAACGACGGGCCGGCCGGCACGCGGCCGGTCTGCCACGGGTGTTCTCGGTCGTACGTACGCTCGTTGAGACGATAACTGTAACTGTCGCGGGACGCGGGTCGCCGTCTTCCGGCCCCGTGACGCTCTCGCCGAGCGCGCCCGGTTCGACGGCGCCACCACCGTCCGGGCGACCGGCGCCCCGGGGGTGCGCTACGTCCGCGAACGGACGGGTCGTCCCACGCGAACCCGACCTGCCGCGTCGCCCCGGGCGACTCCACGGCCGCCGTCCCTCCGCGGGAACGTCGCTGACGGCGAGCAGGCTTTTCACCCGGATGGGCGTAGCCCGGCCGTGAGGCCTCGGTCCCTCCTCCGGGTCGCGCGGCAGGCGTCGCCGTGGCGGACGCTCGCGGTCGGTGTCGCCGCCGCCCTCGCTCTCGTCCTCGTCGTATCGGCCAGTGGCGCGCTCCTCCTCGACCGCCCGGTCACACGGGTCGGCCCGGGGGCCCGCGACGGATCCTCGTTCCCGACGGTCACCGGCGGGGGGCGGTCGCACACGGTCGTGGTGACGCGGTCGACCCCGACGGCGAACGGGAGGCGTCGCTACCGGGGGCGGGCCGACGGCACGCGGGTCGGCTCGCCGTAGTCTCCGCGGGCCGACGGCCGGGCGTCCCCGTCAGTTCACCTGCGAGACCTCGTAGCCGGCCGCCTCGACGGTTTCGATGACGCGCGCGGCGTGTTCCGCGCCGCCAGCGACGACGTGGAAGACGAGGTAGGCCTCGCCCACTTCGAGATCCCCGACGGCCCGGTCGTGGCGCACCTCGCGGATGTTGACGCCCTGGTCGGCCAGCAGGGTCGCGAGTTCGCCCATCCGTCCGGGTTCGTCGCGGATGCGGATGCGGAGCCGCAGGAGCTGCTGGCGGTCGGTGAGCGCGAACGTGAGCACCGTCTGGAGCATCGAGGGGTCGATGTTGCCGCCGGCGAGGATCGGCACCACCGTCTCGTCCGCGGCGTCGACGGCGCCCGACAGGAGCGCGGCCACCGACGCCGCGCCCGCCCCCTCGACGAGCTGTTTGGCCCGTTCGAGGAGGACGAGGATGGCGCGCGCGATCTCCTCGTCCGAGACGACCACGACCTCGTCGACGTGCCGGCGGACGAGGTCGAAGGTCAGTTCCGAGATCCCGCCGGTGGCGATGCCGTCGGCGATCGTCCGGGGGTGTTCGATCGAGACGGGTTCGCCACGCTCCAGGCTCTCCGGGACCGTCGCGGCGTGTTCGGCCTGCACGCCGACGACGCGCACGGCCGCGTCGAGTCCCTTCAGTGCCGTCGCCACGCCGCCGATCAGGCCGCCGCCGCCGACCGGGACGACGACCGTATCGAGGTCGGGGACCTGCTCGGCGACCTCCAGCCCCAGGGTCCCCTGTCCGGCGACGATGGCGGGGTCGTCGAAGGCGTGGACGAACAGGCGGCCGTCGCGGTCGGCCAGATCCCTGGCGTAGGCCATCGTCTCCGGGAAATCCCCGCCGTGGAGTTCGACCGTCGCTCCGTAGTCCCGGGTCGCATCCACCTTCGTCTGGGGGGCGCTCGTGGGCATGACGATCGTCGCGTCGATGCCCGCCTTCGTCGCCGCCAGGGCGACGCCCTGGGCGTGGTTGCCGGCGCTCGCGGCCACCACCCGGTCGACGTCCGCCCCGACCTGTGCGATCCGGTTGTACGCCCCCCGGGTCTTGAACGACCCCGTCCGCTGGAGGTGTTCCATCTTGAGGTGGACGTCGGCGCCGACCATCGCGCTCAGCGATCGGCTCGTGTCCACGGGCGTCGTCCGCACGACGTCCTCGTCGTCCAGTCGCTCGCGGGCCGCCCGCACGTCGGCGAGGGTCACGGGTGAGTGGCTCATGGGCGGAGTCAGGGGGGCGGGGGACAAAAGGCCGGGCCGGATCGCGGGGACCGTCGGGACGGGCGATGGCGCGCCGGAACCGGCGTCCGCGTCGTCGCCGGCGCGGGCGTCAGTCGTCCGCGCCGCGGGTCCTGAGTTCGTGAAAGACGTACGTCTGGGCGTAGCCGGCGTATTCCCCGCCGAACCGCTCGCGGATCGCCCGCGAGGTGGCGGCGTAGCTCCCCCGGTCGCAGTCCGGATAGTGGTCCTCGATCGCCGTCCGGATCCAGGTGTCGAGCGGGACGGCCTCCAGAAAGCCCAGCGAGAACAGCAACACGCAGTCGGCGACCTTCTCGCCCACGCCGACGAAGCGGGTGAGGTGCTCCCGGGCCGCCTCGTAGGGCCGGTCGGCGGCGTCGGCGGGGTGGGCCTCGCCGTCGGCCACCATCGCGGCGGTCTCGCGGACGTAGGGGGCGCGGTAGCCGAGCTTTACCTCTCTGAGGTCGGCCTCCGAACGCGCCGCCAGGCGCCCGGGCGTCGGGAAGGCGTGGTAGGTCCGGCCGTCGACCCGCACGGCGTCGCCGAACTCGCGGGCGAGCGCGACCTGCATCCGGTGGATCCGCCGGACGCGCATCTGGGCCGAGCAGATGAAGGAGACGAGCGTCGGGAAGGGGGGGTCCCGGACCAGCCGCAGTCCCCGGTGGCGGTCGTAGGCCCGGGCGAGCAGCGGGTCGTCCGGCGTCGCGGCCAGGATGGCGTCGAGGTCGTCGTCCAGGCGCAGGAGGTGGGTGAGGACGGGGACGGCGTCGACGGTCGACTCCCACTCCAGGCGGCCGTCCGTCCGGCGGACGCGGACGACGGCCCGGTCGTCGAGCACGCCGTCGATGGGGGGAACGACCGTCTCGTACCAGCCGTCGGCGGGGCCGCCGGCGTACATCTCGCCGTCGGCGCGCCGCCAGAGGTACGACTGCCCGCTCTCCAGGGTCGCCTGGAGGTCGAGTCCCCCCGCGAGGTCCGCGACCGGGATCGCCCCGCGCTCCATCGACGGGCCGGAGGGACGGGGGGCGTATGGCGGTTTCGTTTCCGGGAGCGGCGTCGACGGCGGGCGCGGCGGATCCGCGGACGGCCTCGACCGATCGCCCGGGATCGGGCGCCCTCAGCGGTTGCGCCCGAGCGGGAAGTCGACCCGGTCGGGGTTCTCGTTGAACCGGTCGAGGATCCGACGGTAGAGTTCGTTGCGGACGCGCGTGCCGCGCCGGGGGTGGACGAGGTAGCGCAGGCGGAGTTCCACCCACGACTCCTTCTGGACGACGTTGACGGCCGGCCGGTCCTGCACTTCGAGTTCGACGGGCGTCTCGGCGAGTTCCCGGCGGTACTCGGCGATGCGGGCGGCCATCTCGTCGCCGAGCAGGTCGTCCGCCTCCTCGATCATCGTCTCCCGGGCGAAGGCGAGGTCGGTCTCGTAGGCGACCTGCACGGCGAGTTCGTTCCAGACGTGGGGGATGCCGGCGCCCCCGAAGTTCGTCACCTCAGAGGAGAGCACGACGCTGTTGGGGACGGTGACGACGCGCCCGGAGGGCTGGTTGGTCGAGACGAGACCGCCGTCGATCTCCCAGAGCGTCGTGACGAGGAAGTCGACCGAGATGACGTCGCCGCTCGCGTCTCCGACCTCGATCCGGTCGCCGACCGCGTACGGCCGGGCCGTCATGATGTACACCCACGCGATCAGGGAGAGCAGGGGTTGCTGGAGCGCGAACGTGACGGCGAAGCCGACGACGCCGAAGGAGACGAGGACGCCGAGCCACTGCTCGGTGAACACGCCGAGGACGGCGACGACGCCGACGATTCCGGTCGCGAGCCGGAGGAGGTTGCGCAGGTCGTGCCGGCGCCGCCGATCCGGAAGGCGCCGGTTCGCCACGGCGAGGAGGAGCCGGTAGGCGCCGTACAGGCCGGCGACGACCGCGACCGCGAGCAGGCCCTTCACGGCGAACGGTCCCGCCGCGACCCCGCCGACGCGCAGCCCCGAGAGGGGGTCGAGGCGGTCGACGACGCCGGCGGCCACGGCCGCGACGCCGGCGCCGAGCACCGCCGTGATCCCGACCCGTCGGCTCACTCGCGGCCCATCGACGCGGGGGCGGAAAACGGTTTCCGTGCCGTCGAGTCGGGGGGCACCCCCGCGGACGGACGCGGCGACGGGACGGATCGCGTCAGCGATAGAGCGAGGCGTAGAGCATGGCGAACCCGACGATGAACGGGAGCGTCTGGACCAGGTCGAAGAGCACGGGGTAGCCGTTCGCGTAGGTGGCGAGGTTGCCGAGCGCGACGCCCATGCTGATGAACGCGAAGCCGACGAACGCCGATTCGAGGCGCTTGGTCCGACTGGCGCGATAGGCCCGGAAGCTGATCACCGTCAGTCCCCCGGCCAGGGCGAACAGGACCAGCCGCGCGAGGACGAGCGCGGCGACCAGCGGATCGACGGCTACCATCGCGCCGCCCCCGTCTCCCGCCGCGACGGCGGGCCGCTCCCGACGGTCGGGGGTGTCGGCGTCCCCGGACTCACGAGGAGGTTCCCCCGCTCAGTTCGTCCCACAGCCGGCTGAACCGGTCGGGGACGTCGTCAGTCCGGAAGATCCGTGCCTCGTAGCTCCCGTCCTCCAGCGAGACGACGGTGCTCTCGAAGGCACAGTCGTAGACCTTGTAGTGGTTGCCGTCGTCCGCGACGAACGTCCGGTCGTCGACGAGGTCGTGTCGGGTCAGCGTTTCGAGGCGGCGATAGACCGTCGGCAGGGAGAGGTCGAGGCGCGAGGCGATCTCGCTCGCCGACCGCGCCTCGCCCTCCACGGCCGCGAGGACGCGCCGGACGTGGCGATCCCCGAGGGTGTCGAGGAGCTCCTCCGCCTGCTGGTCGCCATCCATCGCGTCGACGTACCGGGGAGAGTGACAAGTGTGTTGTGGCACCCGGACGCGTCCCGGCGTCCGAACGTGTGTCGACCCCGAACGGTCGCGTCCTCGGCGACGCCGGGGCGGCCCGACGCCGGGTGACAACACTTAACCGCGTCGTGGGCTTGCTCCCGGCATGAGCGACATCGTGGTCACTCTGCCGGACGGCTCGGAGTTGACCGTGCCGGCCGGGGCGACGGTGGAGGACGTCGCCTACGAGATCGGCCCGGGGCTGGGGGAGGACACGGTCGCCGGCGTGGTCGACGGCGAACTCGTCGACAAGGCGACGCCGCTCTCCGACGACGTCGACCTGGTGATCGTCACTCCCGACAGCGAGGAGTATCTGCGCGTCCTCCGCCACTCGGCGGCCCACGTCTTCGCCCAGGCGCTAACGCGCCTCCACCCCGAGGCGAAGCTGACGATCGGCCCCCCGACCGACGAGGGCTTTTACTACGACGTCTACGGCGTCGACCTCGACCAGGACGACCTCGCCGACATCGTCACGGAGATGGAGCGGATCGTCGAGGAGGACCTGCCGATCGAGCGGATCGAGCGCCCGCGCGAGGAGGCCGTGGCGCTCTACGCGGACAACCCCTACAAGCGAGAGATCCTGGAGGAGGAGGCCGCCGGCGAGGATCCCGTCAGCTTCTACCGCCAGGGGGAGTTCGAGGACCTCTGCAAGGGCCCCCACGTCGAGTCGACGGGTGCGATCGGCGCCGTGACGCTCCTGTCGATCTCCTCGGCGTACTGGCGCGGCGACGAGGAGAACGACCAGCTCACCCGGGTCTACGGGACGGCCTTCGAGACGGAGGCGGAACTGGAGGCGTTCCTCGAACGCCGGCGGGAGGCCGAGGAGCGCGACCACCGGAAGCTGGGGCGGGAACTCGACCTCTTCTCGATCCCCGACGTGACCGGCCCGGGCCTGCCGCTCTACCACCCGAACGGCAAGACCGTCCTGCAGGAACTGGAGACGTACGCCAACGAGATGAACCGGTCGGCGGGCTACGAGCAGGTCGAGACGCCCCACGTCTTTCGCACGGAGCTGTGGCGCCAGTCCGGCCACTACGAGAACTACCGGGACGACATGTTCCTGCTCGACGTCGACGGCGAGGAGTACGGACTGAAGCCGATGAACTGTCCGGGCCACGCCACCATCTACAACCAGCGCGCCTGGAGCTACCGCGAGCTTCCGGTGCGCTACTTCGAGAACGGGAAGGTCTACCGGAAGGAACAGCGCGGCGAACTGTCGGGTCTCTCGCGGGTCTGGGCGTTCACCATCGACGACGGCCACCTGTTCGTCCGCCCCTCGGGAATCGAGCGGGAGGTCCGGCGCACCATGGAGATGATCTTCGAGGTGCTGGAGACGTTCGACCTGACCTACGAGGTGTCGCTCGCCACCCGGCCGGAGAAGTCGGTCGGGAGCGACGCCATCTGGGAGCAGGCCGAATCCCAGCTCGAGGCCGTGCTGGACGCGGCCGACGAGCCCTACGACGTCGCGGAGGGCGACGGCGCCTTCTACGGGCCGAAGATCGACTTCTCCTTCGAGGACGCGCTCGGTCGCGACTGGGACGGCCCGACGGTCCAGCTCGATTTCAACATGCCCGAACGCCTCGACCTGACCTACACGGGCGAGGACAACGAGGCCCACCGGCCGGTGATGATCCACCGGGCGCTCTTTGGCTCCTACGAGCGCTTTTTCATGGTGCTCATCGAGCATTTCGACGGCAAGTTCCCCCTCTGGCTCGCCCCCGAGCAGGCCCGGGTCATCCCGGTCAGCGACGACAACCTCGACTACGCCGAGACGGTCGCCGGGACGCTCGCGGACGACGACTTCCGGGTCGAGGTGGCCGACGGCGACCGGACCGTGGGTCGGAAGATCCGCGCGGGCCACGAGGACCGCGTCCCCTACATGCTGATCGTCGGCGACCGCGAGGAGGAGGCCGGCACCGTCTCCGTCCGGGACCGGGCGGAGCGGGAACGCGACGGCGTGGCCCTCGCGGACCTGCGCGAGGGGCTCCGCGCCGAGCGTGCGGAGAAGCGGACCACGCCGGACTTGCTCGACTGACGGCACGACGACGCCCCGTCCGGGTCCGCCCGCGAACCGGGAACGAAAAACGTTTTCTCCCCTCTCTTTATATGTGGTAGCCATGATCTGCCAACTTCCGGGGGGACGATGAGGGGCGGCGCCGTCGTCATCGCCCGCCGTCACCGGATCTCGGTGCGACTGGGAGCGACGCGACGGCCGGCGACGGGAGCGTCCGCGACCGCATGAGCGTCGTCGCCCAGTTCTCGGTCCCGGCCGACGCCTTCGAGTTGGGCGACGCCCTGGAGGTCCGGCGGGGGATCCGGATCCGACTGGAGACGATGATCCCGACCGGCGAGACCGTGATCCCGTACCTCTGGGTTCCGAACCGGGACGGCGACGCCGTCGAGCGGGCGCTTCGGGCGTCGCCCCTCGTCGCCGATGTCCGCGCCGTCAACGAACTCGACGACGAGACCCTGTTCCGGGTGTCGTGGGCCCCCGACATCGACGGACTGATCGACGCCATCGACGCCTCGAAGGCCGTCATCCTGCACGGAGAGGGGCAGGGAGACAGGTGGTCGTTCCGGGCGCGCTTTCCCGAACACGACGACCTCTCGTCGTTCTATCGCACCTGTCTCGACGAGGGGATCCCGATCGAGATGCGGGAGGTCCACGACCCGCTCGACGACGCCACCGCCGACGGGTTCGGACTCACCGACGACCAGCGGGTGGCGCTCCGGACGGCTCTGGAGGAGGGGTATTTCGCCGTCCCGCGCGGGATCACGCTGGTGGAACTCGCGGAGATGCTCGGCGTCTCCGACTCGGCCGTCTCCCAGCGGATTCGCCGGGGCCTGACCGCGGTCCTCTCGGCGACGCTCCGGTCCGAGTCGAACGGTCCGACCGGCGGCGGCCGCGACGACTGACCGCCCGCCGCTCGCGTTCCTGGCGTCCGTGGTACCGTTCGGATCACGTCGAGGTGGTTCTCGATCCGCCCGAAGACGCCTCGAAGGCTCCTCGCCATCGGCGGAAACCTCCGCGTTCCGGCGTGCACGCAGGGACCGGAGGTCGTGCAAACGCCGTCTCCCGTTGCGGCCGACGTCTCGGGGGATGTCGAGCCGAGACGCCGTGATTTATATATCACAACCTTCAATTTCCAACCCGAATGGCCGTCGAGCCGACGAATGGACCCGCTCCACGGAGGAGTTACGCGGACGCGAACCGTCCGTCGTCGCGGTCGCGACCACCGGACGGCACCGTCTCGTTCCGCGTGCGCGGACCCCCCGACCGATGAGCGTCTACGCCGAGATCGACCTTCCCGTCACCGCCCTCTCTGGGGGGAGGTCCCTTCTGGCCCATCCGGACGTCCACGTCGAGTTCGAACGGATCGTCCCGACGGGGAGTTTCACCCACTACCTCTGGGTCGTCGGCGAGGGTCGGACCGACGTCGTCGACGATCTGCGGACGGATCCGTCGGTGAAGTCGGTGGCCGTCCTCGACGAACTCCCCGAGCGCGTGCTGGTTCGCGTCACCAGCGCGCGATCGGAGAACCCCCTCTTCGACGCCATCGAGGAGACCGACGTGGTGTTCGCCGGCGCCAGGGGCACGAGCGAGGGGTGGTCCGTCGACCTCCACGTCCCGGATCGGGACGCGCTGGCCACGTTCTACGAGGTGTGTCGAGACCGGGAGGTCGACTGGCAACTGCGCGGCATCCACGAGCCGGGGTTTCCGACGGGCGACGCCGACTACGACCTGTCGGAGATACAACGCGAGACGCTGGAGACCGCGTTCGATGCGGGCTACTTCGAGGTGCCTCGCGGAGCGACGATCACGGACCTGTCCGACCGTCTCGGCGTCTCCGAACAGGCCGTCTCCGAACGTCTCCGGCGTGGCCTCGCCCGGTTTCTCGCGGCGACCGTCGGCGACGCCGAGTCGGAGCGGTCGGACGCCGACCGGACCCCCTGACCGACCGCGTGGCGACCGGTCTCCTGGGGGTCAGCCGCCGTCGCTCGCCGGATCCCGCTCGTCCTCGGCGAGCGTCGTGCTGAGGAGCGTGGCGATGCCCCGCCGCAGGCGCTGTGACACCGCGGTGTCGGAGACGCCGATTTCGGCCGCGAGTTCCGTGAGGTTGATCCGCCGGGGGACCTCGAAGTAGCCCGCGTCGAACGCGGTCACCAGCGTCTCGTACTGCGTGTCGGTCAGGTCGGAGCCGAGACCGGAACGTTCGGGGAGCCCGGGGTTGTGGACGCTCCGCAGGTCGATCCGGAGCCCGCGCTCGACGCACTGGCGGTAGAACGCGGTGAGGTCGGCGTGATCGTCGAACCGGAGCTGCATCGTCCAGCGGTCGTTCTCGCCGACGGCTTCCAGAATCGTCGCCTCGTTTTCGACGACGGCGTCGAGGACCCCGTCGATCCCCTTCTCCCACTCGAGGCGGACGAGCGCCTCGTCGTCCACCGTGTCCACGACCCTGACGGCTCGAACGTCGGAGTTGGCCCGGAGCGCGGCCTCGACGTCCTCGACGCCCTCGCCGCCGCCCGTGATCCAGACGTAGGGGATGAACGTCTCTCCGAGCGGCACGACGCGTTCGAGACGGATGCTGACGCCGGGGTGTACTGCGAGTGCCGCTCCGAGCGTGAATGCCTCGGCCGGAACTTCGATCGTACTGATGACGCTCATCCGGGATGACCGTGCGGACGTACCGTCTTCTCTACTAAGATGGCTTCGGTGATAAGGGGACGAATAATGAACGCAACCCTCGGCGTCGAGAGAGGTTATGAACTCATCCGACGCCGCAACTCGGGGTCGACGTCGGGGCCGTTGCTCGACGCCGGGGCCGTTTCCCCGGCCGAGGGCGTTCGCGTCGGCTCCGACGCCGTTCCCGTCGTGGTGGGTGTGGACCGGCGCATTCGGGTACGGCGACGCCACGTGACCGCACGGGTGATCGTCGATCCGGTCGAGCGTTTCCCCGTGCCCTCCTCCCGAACGCTCGCCCTGTACGGCCTCCTCCTCGTCGGCGTGGCCCGAGTTTCGCCTTCCACGCCTCGATGGCGCAAGCGCAGGCGACCTCCACCGCGACCCCGAGACGGCCGGGCGACGGTCCACGTCGCGTGGTCGAGGGCTCCCCCCACGTCGTCGACCTCGATCGGCGTCTCGGCGGCTACGACCGCCGGGTGCGTCGCCCGGTCGACGAACCATCCGCTCCGTCGGGCCCTCGCGCCGCACGTCCCATCGTGATCGCCCAGGCGACCGTCCGGAGGAATCCGGGGCCGACCGCAGCGCCGACCGGCGGGAATCCGTCGCCGCCTCGAACGGGTCTCAGCGCACCTGGAACGCCCCGTCCAGATCCATGTACGGATGACCGTACCCGCAGTAGGTCAGACAGCTCAGCGTGTGATCGCCGGGCTCTGACGCCGTCAGTCCCGCGACGCTCGGCCGTGGAGCGTCGTGGGGGAGCGGTATCGGATGCATCATCATCCCGCCGTTCATCGGCCCTCGCATGTGATTGTAGCCCGAGGGCATCACCGCCACGCTGTGATCCGGGTAGCGCTGGTCCGCCACCTCCAGGGCGTCGTGCATCGTCCCCGTGGGGAGCGGCGGCATCCTGTCGGCGTTTCGCTCCTCCAGGGCCTCGTGGTCCGGGAGCCCGTTCCGAACGGCCCGTGGCAACCGCGAGATGGCACTGTCCGCGCGGGTGCTCACCCGCCGTCGAGCCTGGTTCGGCGTTCCTCGAACTCCTCTTCGGTGAGGTCGCCGCGCGCGTAGGCGAGCCTGAGTTCTTCGAGCGCGGGATCCGAGACGACGCCGCCACTCCGGCGAATCCACCGATAGACGAGGTAGCCGACGCCCACGAGAACGGCCAGCCAGACGAGCATCACTCCGATACTCCACCACGGGGAGTACCCGTACCCGTACCCACCCATCATTCCGCCCCCCACGCCCATCATGGGAAACGCGAACACCATCATCAGCATCGGTGCCAGGATACCGATGGCGAGGACGATCAGGACGATCCGGAGAACCCCATCGGTCGAACGTCGTGAGGACATCAGTAGATGTCCTTTCGCCGTCAAGATGGTTAAAGATGCGTCGCCGTTCTCGGTTCGTGAGGGCTCGACGGATGAGAATCGCCTCCGGTATTTAATCGTCGCCGACGCCACTAGTCGCACATGAGTGATCCGAGCAGGGGGCCGTTCGGCCCATGACCGGGGACGCCCCGGACGAGAGTTCTTCGCCCGAGGTCGGCAGCGATCTCTCCCCTTCGTCGGATCATCCCGGCCACGGGACGCCCGGCGAGAGCCACGACCACCACGAGCACGCCGACCATGGTGGCTCCGCCACGCACGCTGACCAGTCGGGGGAACACCCGCAGTCGTCCGCCGACGCGTCGGGGGGTCACGAGCACGCCGACCACGCTGTTCACACGGACCACACCGGACACGAGGCGATGTTCCGCCGTCGCTTCTGGGTCTCGGTCGTCCTCTCGATTCCGGTCGTCGTCTTCAGCGAGTTCGTACGGGGCGTGTTCCACTACACGACGCAGACGTTCCCGGGGAGCGTCTGGATCACGCCGGTCTTCTCGGTGATCATCTTCGCGTACAGCGGGGTTCCCTTCCTCTCGATGGCCCGGACGGAGCTCCGGAACCGCGAGCCCGGGATGATGACGCTCATCTCGCTGGCCATCACGGTCGCGTTCGTCTACTCGCTCGGGAGCGTGTTCGTCGAGGGAACGACGCCGTTCTTCTGGGAACTGGTCACGCTGATCGACGTCATGCTGCTGGGCCACTGGATCGAGATGCGGTCGGTTCGAGCGGCGTCCGGTGCGCTTGACGAACTGGCGAGACTGATGCCGGACACCGCCGAGCGCGTCACCGGGAGCGGCGACAGCGCGGGACGGAACCCTGCGGACGACCGGACGTGGTCCGGTGACACGGAAACGGTCCCCGTCTCCGAACTCGTCGAGGGCGACGTCGTTCTGGTTCGCCCGGGGGCGAGCGTTCCCGCCGACGGCGAGGTGGTCGACGGCGAATCCTCGGTGGACGAGTCGATGATCACCGGCGAATCTCGGCCCGTCGGGAAGGACCCCGGGACGGAGGTCATCGCCGGGACGGTCAACCAGGACGGGAGCCTTCGCGTTCGGGTGACGAAGACGGGCGACGAGACCGCTCTCGCGGGCATCATGCGGCTCGTCGAGGAGGCCCAGCGGTCGAAGTCACGGACGCAACTGCTCGCCGACCGCGCCTCCGGATGGCTGTTCTACGCCGCACTCGGGGTCGCCGGCATCACCGCGGTCGCCTGGATCCTCGCCACCGGGTTCGACATCACCGTTCTGGAACGCGTCGTCACGGTCCTCGTCATCGCGTGCCCGCACGCCCTCGGGCTCGCGGTTCCCCTCGTCGTCGCCATCAACACCTCGACTGCGGCCCGGAACGGGATTCTCGTCCGGGATCGCATCGCCATGGAGGAGGCCCGAAACCTCGATACGGTGATGTTCGACAAGACCGGGACGCTCACGAAGGGCGAGCAGGGCGTCGTCGGGGTCTGCGTCCCGTCGGAGGCGCGCCGGGAGGTCGGCGACGCCGTCGGAGCGAACGGCTGGGACGAACGGCGTGCGTTTGCCGTCGCGGCGGGCGTCGAGGGCGACTCCGAGCACGTGATCGCCCGCGCGATCCGAACGGCGGCCCGGGAGCGCGGCGTCCGGCGCGAGGCCGTTTCCAGCTTCGAGAACCTCCGCGGTCTGGGGGTCCGGGCGGTGGTCGACGGCGAGACGGTACACCTCGGCGGCCCCAACCTCGTCGAGACGCTCGGCGTCGAGCGGCCGGACGCCATCGAGCGGTTCGCGGAAGACGCCGGCGCGAACGCACGGACGGTCGTCTACCTCGTGCGCGACGAATCGACGGTCGTCGCGGCGTTCGCGCTGGCGGACGTCGTCCGCGAGGACAGTCGGCAGGCCGTCGACGCGCTGCACGCGATGGGCATCGAAGTGGCGATGTTGACCGGCGACTCCGAGGACGTCGCCCGGGCCGTCGCCGAGGAACTCGGCATCGACCAGTACTTCGCCGAGGTCCTGCCGGAGGAGAAGGACCGGGCAGTGTCGGAACTGCAGGAGCAAGGAAAGCTCGTGGCGATGGTCGGCGACGGCGTCAACGACGCGCCGGCGCTCGCGCGCGCGGACGTCGGCATCGCCATCGGGTCGGGGACGGACGTCGCCATCGAGTCCGGCGACATCGTCCTCGTCGAGAACGACCCGCTCGACGTGGTTCGCCTCGTCCGCCTCTCGAAGGCGAGTTACCGGAAGATGCAGGAGAACCTCCTGTGGGCGACCGGGTACAACGTGTTCGCGCTCCCCCTGGCCGCCGGCGTCCTCGCCCCGATCGGAATTCTCCTCTCGCCGGCGGTCGGCGCAGCGTTCATGTCGGCGAGCACGATCATCGTCGCCGTCAACGCTCGCCGGCTTCGGGGGGTGGATCTGTCGGTGTCAGGTACCCCCGACTGAAGTC
>JBDGUC010000044.1:0-38497 GCA_042216285.1 Haloferacaceae archaeon | reverse complement strand
TCTGCAACATGGAGAACATCGACCCGATGGGCATCCACACCGGCGAGTCCATCGTCGTCACGCCCTCGCAGGTCATCCCCGACGAGGGCCACCAGGAGATGCGCGACACCGCGTTGAAGGTGATCCGCGAACTCGGCATCCAGGGCGGCTGTAACATCCAGTTCGCCTGGCGCGACGACGGCACGCCCGGCGGCGAGTACCGCGTCGTCGAGGTCAACCCGCGCGTGTCGCGCTCCTCGGCGCTGGCCTCGAAGGCGACGGGCTACCCCATCGCCCGCGTCACCGCGAAGGTCGCACTCGGCAAGCGCCTCCACGAGATCGAAAACGAGATCACCGGCGAGACGACGGCGGCGTTCGAGCCGGCCATCGACTACGTGGTGACGAAGGTCCCCCGGTGGCCCAAGGACAAGTTCGCCGACGTGGAGTTCGAACTCACGACGGCGATGAAGTCGACGGGCGAGGCGATGTCGATCGGCCGCACCTTCGAGGAGTCGCTTCTGAAGGCGCTTCGGTCGAGCGAGTACACGCCCGCCGTCGACTGGACGACCGTCGGCGACGAGGAACTCGAACGCGACTACCTCGCCACCCCGTCGCCGGATCTCCCCTACGCGATGTTCGAGGCGTTCGAGCGGGGCTACTCGGTCGCGGAGGTCGCGGAGTCGACCGAGATCGACGAGTGGTACGTCGAGCGCTACCGCCGGATCGTCGAGGCGAGCGACGCCGCCTCGGAGGGCGACCTCGCGGCCGCCGCCACGGCGGGCTTTACCAACCAGGAGGTGACCGCGCTCGCCGGCGGCGAGTTCCACGACACCCACACGTCGTGGCTGCCGGCCGTCGACGAGGAGGACGAGTCCGAGGCGCTCCCCGACGGGAGCGGGACGACGGTCGACGACGTCGAGGCCGACGTGCCCGGCCGCACCTACAAGCAGGTCGACACCTGCGCCGGCGAGTTCGCGGCGACGACGCCGTACTACTACTCCGCGCGCAAACCCGAGTGGTTCCGGGGGCCCTTCGAGGGCGACGCCGCGGCGGGCGAACTCGTCGTCGACCGCGACGTCGAGAGCGTCGTCGTGGTCGGCGGCGGCCCCATCCGCATCGGCCAGGGCGTCGAGTTCGACTACTGTGCCGTCCACGCGATACAGGCGCTCCGCGAGGAGGGAATCGACGCCCACGTCGTCAACAACAACCCGGAAACGGTCTCGACGGACTACGACACCTCCGACGGCCTCTTCTTCGAACCCGTCACCGCCGAGGAGGTCGCCGACGTGGTCGAGGCGGCCGACGCCGACGGCGTGATGGTCCAGTTCGGCGGGCAGACCTCGGTGAACGTCGGCGAACCGCTCCGGGCGGAACTCGACCGCCGCGGGCTGGACGCCGAGGTCATGGGCACGAGCGTCGAGGCCATGGACCTCGCCGAGGACCGCGAGCGGTTCAACCGTCTGATGGACGACCTCGGCATCGCCCAGCCGGAGGGCGGAGCGGCGACCAGCGAGTCCGAGGCGCTCGCCCTGGCCAACGACCTCGGCTATCCCGTCCTCGTCCGGCCGTCCTACGTGCTCGGCGGGCGCGCGATGGACGTGGTCCACGACGACGAGGAACTGACGGAGTACATCGAGGAGGCGGTCCGCGTCTCGCCGGACAAACCGATTCTGGTCGACGAGTTCCTCGCGGACGCGGTCGAACTCGACGTCGACGCCGTCTCGGACGGCACGGACGTGCTGATCGGCGGCGTGATGGAACACATCGAAAGCGCGGGCGTCCACTCCGGCGACTCGGCGTGCATGATTCCGCCGCGGTCGCTCGACGACGAGACTCTGGCCCGGGTACGCGAGGTGACCGAGGACATCGCCCTCGCGCTCGACACCGTCGGCCTGCTGAACGTCCAGCTCGCCGTCACCGGCGTCCACGACCCCGCGGCCGATCCCCGGGTGTACGTGCTGGAGGCCAACCCGCGCTCCTCGCGGACGGTCCCGTTCGTCTCGAAGGCCACGGGCGTCCCCATCGCGAAACTGGCCGCGAAGGTGATGGCGGGCCGCTCGCTCGCCGACCTGGATGTCGAGGAACGGATCCCCGAGAAGATCAGCATCAAGGAGGTCGTCCTCCCCTTCGACCGCCTACCCGGCTCGGACCCCCGGCTCGGCCCGGAGATGAAGTCCACCGGCGAGGTGATGGGGACGGCCGCCACCGTCGGCAAGGCCTACGAGAAGGCCCAGTCGGCGGTCGGCAAGCCGATTCCGGCCGAGGGAACGGCGGTGATCGACCTCTCGGCCGACGAGTTCCCGGCCCCCGACTCGCCGGAGGGCCGGGAGCTGCGCGAGGGCTTTGCCGAGTTCTTCGACCTGGTGGAGTTCGACGACGAGGCGGCCTTCGCGGAGGCCGTCAAGAACGACGAGGTCGACTTCATCGTCTCGCGGACGCGCGGTCCGCTGGAGGTGGCCGTCGAGGAGACGGTGACCTACTTCTCGACGCACGCGAGCGCGAAGGCGGCGCTCGACGCCCTCCGGTCCCGCGAGCAGGATATCGACGTCGCCGCCGTCAGCGACCGCCCGCGCCGCGTCGCCCGCTGGGGGGAGTAAAACGGGAGACCGGGGACGGATACACCGGCGATCCCCCGGGATCCGAACGGAGGATGGCCGACAACGTTGATACCGTGGGCGTCGAAAGGGCGCCGATGGACTCGCGAGCTGACGCGGGGGCGCGTCGCCGATGAGCGACGACGACGACTGGTTCGAGCAGGCACTCGCCGAGGGCGACGGGGACGGGGAGGACCGGGACGGAGGCGAGGGGCCGGAGCGCGGGACCGGCGAGGACGACCGGGTCGAGGACGCCGGGGCCACCGACGACGGAGCGATCGGCGCGGACGCGACGTCCGGGGGCGACGGAGCGGGCGACCGAACGGAGGAGAACCCCTTCGGCGAGGACTTCGCGACCGCCTTCCGGAACGCCCCGGACCCCGGGGGGACCGACGCGGAAACGAGCGACGAGTTCGGTGGCCTCGGCGGGGGAGAGTCGTTCGGCGGCTTCGGCGAGCCGACGTCGTTCGACGAGACCGAGATGGAGTTCGAGTCCGACATCGATCGGGTCGCCGTCGGAATCGAGGGGCTCGACGAGATGATCCTCGGCGGCGTCCCGCGCCGGGCGATGATGGCCGTCGTCGGGAGCGCCGGCACCGGGAAGACGACGTTCGGCCTCCAGTTTCTCCACCACGGGCTCGAAGCGGGGGACCGCGCGGTCTACATCACGCTCGAAGAGAGCCGACACAGCGTCGTCGAGGCGGCCGACGAGAAGGGCCTCGAGTTCAGCGAGTACGTCGACGACGAGCGGCTGGCGGTGGTCTCGTTCGACCCGATCCAGATGGCAAACAGCCTCTCGTCGGTCAGTTCCGAACTCCCCGACCTCATCGAGGAGTTCGGCGCGACCAGGCTGGTGCTCGATTCCGTCTCGCTCCTGGAGATGATGTACGACGACCCCGCGCGCCGGCGAAGCGAGGTGTTCGAGTTCGCCCGGTCGCTGAAGGAGGCGGGCGTGACGACGATGGTGACGAGCGAAGCCAGCACGGAGAACGCCTACGCGTCGCGCTACGGCGTCATCGAGTATCTCGCGGACGCCGTCTTCGTCCTCCAGTACGTCCGCCCCTCGGACTTCCGCGAGACGCGCCTGGCCGTCGAGATACAGAAGATCCGGAACGCCAACCACTCCCGCGAGACCAAGCCCTACGAGATCACCGACCGGGGGATCAGCGTCTACGGGCAGGCCAACATCTTCTGAGCCCCGGCGACCGTCGATGGCGTCATCGGACGACCGTGACGGGGATGGGCGAGCGCCGGACGACGGTCTCGGCGACGCTCCCGAGAAGGACCCGCGAGACGCCCTCGCGGCCGTGACTGCCGACGACGACGTGATCGACCCCCTCGTTCTCGGCGACGTCGACGATGGTGCGGGCCGGGCGGCCGACCTCGACGCGCGTCTCGACCACCCCGTCCAGGTCCGCACTCGCCTCCGCGAGCATCTCCCGGGCGCGTTCGCGCTCGCGGGCGTACCACTCCTCGCTGGTCGGCCCGACGGCGGAGACGCTGTATCCGGCTCCGACCGGGTCGATCACGTGGAGGAGTACGAGGGCGGCGTCGGGCCACTCCTCGGCGGCGAACGCGAGGGCGGCCTCGGACGGCGGCGAGCCGTCCAGCGCGACGAGGAGCCGATCGGCCATGAGCGGCCGTACGCGGAGCGTGGACAAAAGGCGTCCGACGGGGCGGTCCGGGAGGCGTCGGCCGGAACGACGTGCCGGTTCCGCCGTCACTCGCCGTGCCGGGTGACACAGACCGGCAGGCCCGTCACCTCCACGGGTTCGGAGTTGTCGGGCGAGTAGACCACCATCTGTCCCCGTTCCATGTACGGCACCTTGTCCTCCAGGGCGGGAGGGATGTTGACCGACGAGATGGCGTCCTCGTCGCCGAGGTTCAGGACCAGGCGAGTGTTGACCTGCTTGAAGACGGCGTCGGCCACGTCCTGGGGGTCCTGGGTGACGAGAAAGAGCCCCAGTCGCTCCTTGCGGCCCTGCTTTGCGGCCTCGGTGAACGTCCGGATCACCTTCCGGGCCTGCACGCTGTCGGCGTCGGTGAGGAAGTTGTGTGCCTCGTCCATCCCGAGGACGAGGGGAGTCTCCTCGATCCGCGGGTGGTCCGGGTCGTTCGACAGTTTCTCGTCGACGAGCAGGCTCGCCACCGCGAGCACGACCGTCTCGGCGGCGCGGCTATCGGTGAGGTGGTAGGTCGGGACGACCGTCAGCCCCCCGGGGCGGACGAGGTCCCGGACGGCGTCGGTGACCGCCGTCGCGTCGGTATCGAAGACCTCCCCCGGTGCGGCCCGCACTCGCCGGACGACGGCGTCGTAGGTGGCCTCGTGGACCCGTCCCGACTCGTCGAGTTCCTCGCGGAGCGCGGGGTCGTCGAGGAAGGTGAGAAACTGTGCGTAGCTGCCGTCGGCGCCGTACTGCCCGAAAAAGCGGTCGAGGAGTTCCCGGAGGGCGCCGTACTGGTTGTCGTTGAGACTGGCGCCGGCGACCAGCCACGGCCGCGAGCGGGTCATCGAGAACGGGACGGTGAAGCGGCGCTGTTCGGCCCGGTGACCGTCGCCGGGGTACGTGTGGCCGCGCACCTTGGGGACGAGACAGAGCGTGTCGTCGTGGCCGCCGTGGGCGACCCCCTCGCGCTCCAGTCGGCGGGCCGTGGCGTCGTCGAGCGCCGGGTTGTCGTCGTGCATCTGGGCGTACTCGTCTTGCGGGTCGAACTGGACGACCGCCGGGCGGACCTCGCGGCCGTCGTCCATCCGGTAGGTGTGGTCCCCGGCCAGGAACTGCCGGAGGACGTTCTTGGCGACGTGGGTCTTGCCCGACCCGGTCCCCCCGGCGACCAGCGTGTGCCGGAAGACGAGCGGATCGCCGGCCTCGTCGTCGTCGTTCAGGCGGTAGTCGATCGTCGGCGGGTCGGCGGCGGTCCGGACCGTCTCCCCGCCGACCGAGAGGTGGCCGACGAAGATCCCCGCGGCGGGGATCTTCAATCCCGTCTTGATCCGGTCCGGGTCCTCGGCCCGCCGGACGACCGCGCCGGGTTTCGGCACCCGATCGGTCATCCGGCGCTTGAGGTCCTCGCCATCGGAGAAGAGCACGGCCACGGGATCGAGCGACGCCATGAACTTGTAGTCGCGCTCCTCTATGCCCTGGCGGCGCATCGCCCGCCGGGCGTGGATCTCGGTGGCGTCGTCGGACCGGAACTCCTGGGCGTACTCCAGGGCGGTGATCCGACAGAAGAGGGTCTCGCCGTCGGGGTAGGGGACGATCAGGTAGGTACCGAGTCGGACCGCGTCGCGGTTGCCGGTCGTGACGAACGCCCGGAGGGCCGTCTCGGTCCCGTCCTCGGCCACGCGAAGGCCCTGGGAGACCGAGATGGCGCCGATGCCGCTGTCGACGCCCGCCGGGTCGACCTCGTAGGCCGCGAACCGGTCGTCGTCGGTCGGTGTCGATCGGTCCGGCCGATCGGACGGGTCGTCGGTGCCGGAAACGTCGGGATCGTCGGGGTCGTCGGCCGCCGACCCGTCGTCGTCCGGCGAGAACCCCGTGAAATCCCCGAGGTCGGACATGTCATCCGCCACGTCGACGGGGGCTAAACCCCTTTCGCCCGGGAGCGCCCGGCCACGGACCGCGCGCCGGCCTCGTGTCGGCGTCACGTGTCCCTTTTATCCCCCTGCTTCCTACGTCCGTCCATGCTGCTGGTGCGCGGTCACGGCGGCGAAACGACGCTGACCGGCACGATCTACGAGCGCGGGGAGGACCCGCCCTCGTTCCGGGGCGCGCCGGACGTCGACGCCGCCTACGTGTGGGTCTGTGACGAGTTCTACGAGGTCGAGAGCGGGGGATCCCACGCCGAGATCGGCGGGCGGGAACTCAACGTCGCCTTCGAGTCGCCGATGCCCCGGGGGTTCGACACGCGGGAGGCGGCGATCGAGGCCGCCAAGGAGCACGTCCGCACCCAGTTCGCCCGCGTCGGCGTCCCAGAGGCGGAGGTCGGCGTCGAGGTGGTCGGCGTCGATCCCCACACCGCCTGAGCGCCGGGACCGGGGCGTTTCGCCGGCCCCCGACGTGGGGTCAGGAGTACCCCGTGACGTGGAGTCCGGGGACGTACGGGCGACGGATCAGGTGGAGGTGAAAGCGCGGATCGCGGGCGTCGACGAGCGCCTCGACGAGGGGGCCGGCCTCGCGCGCGCCGACGAACACGTCAGTCGCGTCGTGGTCGACGGCCGCGCGCCGGAGTTCCGGCCCGACGGCACGCCCCCGGGCGGTGTCGAGCCGACGGTTCGTGAAGACCGGTTCGAAGCGCGCCGCCGGCGCGATCCGCTCGACCCGTCCCGCGATCCGCCGCTCGACCGTGCCCTCCGCCATCGCCTCGTGGCGGGCGTACTCGCCCGCCTCCGCCGGGGGGAGCCAGCCCTTCGCGCGCAGATACGACACGTCGTTTCGCGGGACGACCGCGACCGCGACGACCTCGACGTCCGTCGGCCCGGCGAACTCGACGGCCTTGCGAAGCGCCCCGCGCGCGAGCGGCGAGTCGTCGTACGCGACCATGAACGTCATCCGGGGAGAGTCGCGACGGGACGACCAAAAAAGCCGGGCGACCGCCCCGCCTAGCCCTCCGTCGGCGCCCACCGCACGTCGTCGTACGTGCGGACGTGCTCGGAGTCGAGGCGGTCCTCGAACTTCCGGCGGAGTGCGACGGTCTCCTCGCGGCCGATGCGCGCGAGTTCGTCGGCCTTGCCGATCGCCGGCGGCGGGCCGCGCGCGACCGCGACGTCGTGGACGACCTGTCGCGTGAGTCGGTCCCGTGCGTCCGGATCGTCGGTGATGGCGCGGGGCGCCTCGACCCGGAAGAGCACGTCGTCGCGCGGGTCGTAGACGAGCATGAACGTCACCTCGTAGGCGTCGGGGGCCAGGTCGCGGTCGAGCGCGAACGCGTCCCCGTCGGCGGCGAAGACCCGGTCGGTGCCCGTCCGGGAGACGAACCACGAGGTGAACGTGAGTCGGTCGGTGAGACGCTCGCCGTCCGCGCGGCGTTCGAGCAGGCGGACGAACAGCGCGGCGTCGTCGGCCCACGGCGCCTCGACGCCCCGCCGTCGGAGCGTGCGAACCAGGGACGCCCCCGAGGGGTTCTTCACGAAGCCGGCGACGGCGACGTCCCGGGAGATCAGTTGCTCGACCAGCCTGACGTAGTTTGCGACGACGCGTTTCGGAGTGGCCTCGGCGGTCAGGTCGCGCAGTTCCGGCTCGCGATCCTGCCAGGACAGCACCTCGGTCGGGTAGAGCGGCCCGTCGAGCACGAGGAGGTCCTCGACGACGTTCGCGTGGGCCAGCGCGTGGGTCCCCTCGGCGAGATACAGCGAGAGCGCGTGGACGACCCCCTCGGCGAACCGGTTGACCCGCGGGGCGTGCAACACCTTCCGGCGGCTGTACCCCTCGTCCCAGTGGGTCCAGTCGGTGCCGAAGTCGACGGTGGCGTCCGCGGCGTGGACGGTCGCCACGAGGTGCCGGGAGCGGTGCAGGTCGAGGTCGGAGGGGACCGCCCCCATGGCCGCCTGGGCCACGTCGACGACCAGCCCGTTCTTGAACGTCGTCGGGTTGATGGTGCCGCTGTCGAGGCCGTGGACGGTCGGAAAGGGGCGTTCGACCAGCGCCGCGTCGTCGACCGGGACGGCACGCAGGCGCTTCTCGCCCAGCGGTTCGACGACCGGACGGTCGCGGTCGTCGGAGAGCGGGAGCCACTCCTCCCAGACCGTCTCGGCGAGGGCCCCGTGGTCGTCGGCGTCGACGGTCCGGGCGATTGCGCTCGCGAGGTCCGCGATGCCGTCGACGTGCACGGGGTCGAGGGTCACGCCGGGGGATTCGCGCGCCGGGACAAAAAGGCGCTGGCGAGCGGCACGCTCTTTTCGCCCGGTCGGGTAGCGGACGTATGGCCGGCGTGGACGCCGTCTCGTTCGACCTCGACGACACCCTGGCGGTCACCCGCCGCGACCGGGCGACCCTGCTCCGGGAGGCCTGCGAGGCGGTCGGGGCACCGCCGCTCTCCCGCGAGGCGTACCTCGCGGCGCACGCGGACAACCTGACGGCCGAGACGCGCGAGGCGACGTTCGCGGCGCTGCTCGACGAGCGGGGGATCGAGGGCGTCGATCCCGCGGCGCTCGCGGCCGCCTACCGCGAACGGGTGAACGAGGCGCTGGTCCCCCTCCCGGGCGTGGCGGCGACGCTGGCCACGCTCCGGGAGCGCTACCGGATCGGCCTGCTGACCAACGGCTCCGCGCGCGCCCAGCGGGCGAAGGTCGAGCGCCTGGGCTGGACCGACGCGTTCGACGCCGTGGTCGTCACGGGTGGGCTGTCGGCGGGCAAGCCGGACGCCCGCGCGTTCGACGCCGTCTGCGAGGCGCTCGCGGCCGATCGGTCGCGGACGGTCCACGTGGGCGACGACCCCGTGACCGACGTCGGCGGCGCCCACGACGCGGGGCTTCGGGCGGTCCAGGTGCTCGGCCCCGGGGACCCCCCCGACCGGCGTGCGGTCGCACACGTCCGGCGCGACGACCTGTCCGACGACCTGCCGGGGGTCCTGCGGGCCATCGAGCGGGAGCGCTAGACGACCGCCTCGACCGCCAGGAGGGCGCGCTTGACCGCGGCGCCGTCCTCGACGAAGACGAGCGTCCGGGGCGGATCGGTCGCCACGGGGCGAACCGGAAGCCCCCGGTCGCTCGCGGCCGCCGCGGCCGCGTCGACCGCGGCGACGAACTCGATCCGGACGCGGTCGGGGTGGACGTACACCGCCGCCAGCCGCCGGCCGTCGCGCTCGACGGCGTAGGCGAACGCGCCCCCGTCCGTCGGATCGACGTCGGGATCGGCGTCCGCGAGCGCGACGTCCGAGAGCCGATCCCGGTGACCCTCGATCTCGGAGGCGAGAAGCCGGGCGATCCGCACGCCGTCCGAGAGCCGTCGGTCGACCATGCCGCCGGTAGGAACGCGAACCCGAAAGCTCCCCCGGTCGCGTCAGTCCTCCCGCAGGCCGGCCCGGATCCGCTCCCCGATCCCATCGAGGTCGACCCCCTCGGCGCGGGCGTGAACCACCGCGGCCGCCTCCAGCGTGACCCCCAGGTCGCGCTGGCGCGCGTTGATCGCGGCGACGGCCGACTGCTTGTCGGCGCCGGCCGCGACCAGGCGGTCGAGCACGCGCTCGAAGGCCGACCCCTCGCGCAGGACCGACTCGTCGGGGGTGAATCCCTCGGGCACGTCGACCGAGGAGGGATCGAACCGGGCGATGACGTCGCCGTCGTCGCGCGAGAGGAGCCCACGGCCCACGGCGACGTCGAGGAGTCGCTTCGCCTGGTCGGGCGAGAACCAGTCGCGCTCCAGCGAGAGCGCGACGACGAACTTCCGCTCGCCCATCCGGTCGCCTCCGACGCTCCGGAACGGGGCGGCGACGGCGGCTTCGAGGCTCATCCGGCGGGTCGATCCCGAGATCGGTCCCGTCGTCGCTCGCGTGCCATACCGGTCCCTGTGACCGCCACGACTTCAACCCAGGGGTCGGGGGCGACCCGAGCCATTCAAGTGCTCGCCCGGGCCACCTCCGGGCATGCAGGATCAGGGCCAGTCCTCGCGCACGAGGACCGGCGGTCGACGGCGGCCGTCGGCCAAGAAGAAGCGCCACCAGCTGGGTCGGGACCCGACCGAGACGACCGTCGGCGAGCCGCGATACCGGACGATCGACGCACGCGGCGGCGGGGGCAAGGTCCGGGCGCTCTCGACGAACGTGGCGCAGGTCGCCGACGGCGGCGAGGTGACCGAGGCCGAGATCGAGAACGTGGTCGAGAACCCGTCGAACATCAACTACGTCCGCCGGAACATCATCACCAGGGGCGCGATCATCGAGACGAGCGAGGGGCGGGCGCGGGTGACCTCCCGGCCCGGCCAGGACGGCCAGGTGAACGCGGTCCTGCTCGACTAGGGCGTGGGGGCGGTCTTCTGGAGCGCCGTCTCGGCGACGTTTCCCCCGTAGTCGGCGCTCCGCGAGAGCGAGTCGACGACGAGGCCGAGCAACTGCGCGCGCGCCGGCGCCAGGTCGCGGAGCAGCCCGTCGATGCTCCGGGCGCGCTCGTCGATCGCCTGGACCGACTCCCGGGCGTCGTTGGCCATCCGGGTGGCCTCGGCGTTGTCCTCGGCGAACAGCGCCTCCATCGCCCCGTCGATGACCGCGACCGCGTCCTCGTGGAGTTCGTCGAGCGCCTCCAGCACCTCGTCGGGAACGGGCTCGTTGAACTCCCGGGAGAGGAGGGCGATCTTCGTGGCGTGGTCGGCGATCCGTTCGAGCTGTCGGGCGCTCGACTGGTAGTCGAAGCAGATCTCGCGGGGGAGCCCGAGTTCCTCGGCGGCCTTCGGGGTGCGCAACGTCGCCCGGAAGATGCGCGAGACCACCAGCCAGAGCCGGTCGACGTCGTCGTCGCGCTGGACCACGTCCCGGGCCATGTCCTCGTCGAGGTCGGCGAGCGCGGCGATGGCGTCCTCCAGCATCGAGAGCGCGATCAGCCGCATCCGCCTGACCGCGTCGTGGATCGACAGCTCCGAGGAGTCGAGCAGGTCGCGGATGACGATCCGGTCGCGGGTCTCCTCCAGGACTTCGAGACCGACGAGCCCCTGCGTGGCCTCGCGGATGCTCCGGCGCTGGTCGGTGGTGATGCGCCCCGCCTCCAGCGAGATGACGTCGAAGCCGCTGACGTACATCGTCATCACCGCCCGGGTGAGTTCGTCGCCGGCCAGGTCGGTGACGTCGAGGCTCCCCTCCGTGCGCTCGTCCTCCGTTCGGGGGGTGAGAAAGAGCGAGTCACCCTCGGGGTAGAACTCCACCTCGCTCCCGGCGCTGACGCCGTTCTCGGTGGCCCACTCCTTGGGGATAGAGACGGTGTACGTCGACCCGCCGGTCACCTGGACCTTCCGTGTCTCGACCATGTACGCGTGGGTCGGCGACGGGAGACTATAAATCTGCTCTTCTCTATATACGCGAACGGATCGGACCGGAGGGAGACGGACGTCGCCGCCGGGCGACGACGACGACCGGGACGCCGCGGAGCAGTCCGGTTGGCCGAACGGATGTCGTCCGTCGAGTCGGCGCGCCGCGTGCGATCCGAGACGGGCGATTCCCGGCTCCTGACGGGCTCAGAACGGGATCGAAGCGACGGATATATAGCCGAAAGCCGGAGCCTCTCCGCCCGTCTGTCGACGCACGCGGAGGGCGTCTCCGGTGGCGGCCCTCCCGGGCGTCCGGCGCCTGGTGCCCGACACGCAGCGACCGGATCGCCGGACTGCGACGTCTGGCCGTCCCCGGGGACCCCGTGGCCGATCGGAGGGGAGGCCGGCGATCCGGTCGAGAATCAATATATAGCAGTACGTATGTGGACGTATCTATAGGAAGCGTTAACACGCGACGGAGACAACGCCCTGACATGCCACGGCAGCAGTATCAGGACCGGCTGGACGAACTCCGGAGTGACGTCCTCTACATGAGCGAGGTGGTCGCCGGCCGACTCCGCACGGCGCTCGACGCGCTCGAACTGAAGGACGAGGACCTGGCCTACGAGGTGATCGCGGGCGACGACGAGATCAACGAGCAGTATCTCGACCTCGAAGGGGACTGCATCGACCTGCTGGCGCTCCAGCAACCGGTGGCGAGCGACCTCCGCTTCGTCGCCGCGTCGTTCAAGATACTGACCGACCTCGAACGGATCGGCGACCTGGCGGTGAACATCGGGGACTACACCATCGCCGCCGAGCGGGACGTCTTCCCGGACGTGGACGTCCAGCGGATCGGCGCGGAGACGCTGTCGATGCTTGAGGACGCGATGGACGCCTACGACCGGGAGGACGCCGACCTGTGCTGGGACATCGAGCGCCGCGACGACGAGATCGACGCCATGTGCGAGTCGGCGAGCGAGGCGATCGTCCGGGACCTCATCGCCTCCGAGGAGATGCCCGAGGAGGAAGTCGAGACGATGATGCCCGAGGTGCGCCGCCTCCTCCTCACGGTGCGGGACCTCGAACGGGTGGGCGACCACGCGGTCAACGTCGCCGCCCGCACGCTCTACATGATCGAGAACGACGACGAACTGCTGGAGTGAGTCCGCTACTGGAACCCGATCCGTCCGCCGGTGGCGTCGATGCCGTCGCGCCCGCCGCCCCGGAACCGTTCTTCCATCCGCTCGTAATACTCCAGGAGGTCGTCGGAGATGGTCGGCCGGACCGACCCCATCGCCCCGCGGAAGTGGCGCATCTCGATCTCCTCGGCGTCGTCGTCCTCTCGCAGGGCCTCCATGGCGGCCTCGCGGGCGATGGATTCGAGGTCGGAGCCGACGTAGCCGTCGGTGAGTTCCGCGATCTCGCGCAGCGAGACGTCGGGAGCGAGCGGGGAGTCCCGGGTGTGGATCTTCAGGATCTGCTCGCGGCCCTCCTCGGTCGGTTCGCCGATCATCACGAGACGGTCGAACCGTCCCGACCGGAGGAGCGCGGGGTCGATCATGTCCGGGCGGTTGGTGGCGCCGATGACCATCACGTCGCCCATCTCCTCTAACCCGTCGAGTTCGGTCAGCAACTGGTTGACGACCCGCTCGGAGACGTTGTTGCCGACCTCGTTGCCCCGCGAGGGGGCGAGCGAGTCGAGTTCGTCGAAGAAGACGACGGTCGGGGCGACCTGCCTGGCCTTGCGGAACGTCTGCCGGATGGCCTTCTCGCTCTCGCCCACCCACTTCGAGAGGAGTTGCGGGCCCCGGACGCTGATGAAGTTGGCGTCGGTCTCGTTGGCGACGGCCTTCGCCATCAGGGTCTTGCCGGTGCCGGGCGGGCCATAGAGCAGGACGCCCTTCGGGGGTTCGATGCCCATGCGGTCGAACTTCGCGGGCGAGGAGAGCGGCCACTCGACGGCCTCCTTGACCTGCTGTTTGGCGTCGGACAGTCCCCCGACGTCCTCCCACGTGATCTTCGGGAGTTCGACGAGCACCTCCCGCATGGCGCTCGGTTCGACCTCGCCGAGCGCGCCGCCGAAGTCCTCGCGCTTGACGATCATCCGGTCGATGAGGCTGGGCGGGATGTCCTCCTCGTCGAGGTCGATCTCGGGGAGATACCGGCGCAACGCCTTCATCGCCGCCTCCTTGGTCAGGCTCTCGATGTCCGCGCCGACGAAGCCGTGGGTCTCGTCGGCCAGGTGGTCGAGGTTCACGTCGTCCGAGAGGGGCATCCCGCGGGTGTGGATCTGCAGGATCTCCTTGCGGCCCCCCTCGTCGGGGACGCCGATCTCGATCTCGCGGTCGAACCGGCCGGGCCGGCGGAGGGCGGGATCGACCGAATCGACCCGGTTGGTGGCCGCGATGACGATCACCTGGCCCCGCGTCTCCAGGCCGTCCATCATCGTCAGCAGTTGCGCGACGACCCGGCGCTCGACCTCGCCGGTGACGTCCTCGCGTTTCGGCGCGATGGAGTCGAGTTCGTCGATGAAGATGATCGACGGCGACTCCTCCTTTGCGTCCTCGAAGATCTCGCGGAGTTGCTGTTCGGACTCCCCGTAATACTTCGAGATGATCTCGGGCCCCGCGATGGAGAAGAAGCTCGCGGAGGTCTCGTTGGCGACGGCCTTGGCGAGCAGGGTCTTGCCGGTGCCGGGAGGCCCGTGCAGGAGCACGCCCTGTGGCGGCTCGATGCCGAGTTTCTTGAAGATCTGCGGGTGTTTCATCGGGAGTTCGACCATCTCCCGGACCCGCTGGATCTCGTTCTGGAGGCCGCCGATGTCCTCGTAGGTGATCCCCCCGCTCGCCTTCTCGAAGCCCGAGATGGGCTCCTCGCGGAGTTCGACCTCGGTGTCCTCGGTGACCAGACAGACCCCGTCGGGGGCGGTCTCGACGGCGATGAGCGGGATGGCCTGGCCCGGCGAGCGCATGAACGGGTGGTTCGTGCTGCTCATCACCGGGACGATGTCGCGCTCGACGACCGGGCGCTTGAGGATCTGGCGTTTGACCATCCCCGCGGCGTCGGAGCCGAACTGGACCGACGCCTCCTCGGGGGGCGCGAGGACGAGGCGGTCGGCCTTCGTCGCCTCGGCCTTGCGGATCGTCACCCGCTCGCCGATGCCCACGTCGGCGTTCTGCCGGGTGAAGCCGTCGATGCGGACCGTGTCGGTGTTCCAGTCCTGGCGGTCGGCGCGCCAGACCTTCGCGGCGGTGGTTTCCCCGCCCTCGATCTCGATGATGTCGCCGGGGGAGAGCTTCAGATGGAGCAGCGTGTCGGGGTCGAGTCGGGCGATGCCGCGCCCCGAGTCGTTGGGGTAGGCTTTCGCCACTTCGAGTTGGACTTCGTTCATAGTTCGCTCGCGGGGGTGCTGGGTGCGACTCGGCGTCGGCGTCGGTTAAGTGCTTTGGGAGCCGTGGTTCCGGAGGTCCGGCCGTCGACCGTGCGAGTCGTCGTCGGTATGGGGGAGCGAAGAACCACCCACCCCGACCGGCGGGGCGAACGGCTTTTGCTCCGCGGGCGGAGAGGGTCCCCCATGGACCTCCTCGCGTTCGACGGCCGGACCGGCGCCGCGGGTGACATGGTGGTCGCGGCGCTGCTCGACGCCGGCGCCGACCGCGACGCCCTCCGGCCGGTCGAGCGAGCCCTCGACCTGCGCTACGTCGTCGAGGAGCGGACCCGCCGGGGCGTCGCCGCGACGGGCGTCGACGTGGTGCTCGACGCCGACGACGGACGGGACGCGGCCGACGACGGACGGGACGCGGCCGACGGGCACGTGCACCACGACGGGCACGGACACGGCCGCGAGGGGGGTCACGACCACGCCGACGGCGTCCCGGCCGAGGGACACGGCCCACACCGGACGTACGCGGAGGTGGTCGACCTGGTCGAGAGGATGGCGGTCCCGGAGTCCGTCCGGGCGGACGCGCGGGCGACGTTTCGACTGCTCGGCGAGGCCGAGGCGGCCGTCCACGGGACCGACCTCGACGGGGTACGGTTCCACGAGGTCGGCGCCGACGACGCGGTGGCGGACGTGGTGGGGGCGGCGCTCCTCCTCGACGACCTCGACCCGGACCGGGTGGTGACCACGCCGGTCGCGGCCGGCGACGGCGAGGTGACGATGGCCCACGGCACCTATCCGGTGCCCGCGCCGGCGGTGGTCGAACTCGCCGGGCGGGCGGACTGGCGGCTCCGGGGCGGACCGGTCGACGTGGAACTCCTGACCCCGACCGGGGCCGCGCTGCTCGCCCACTTCGCGGAGGGCGTCGAGCGACTGCCGCCGCTACGGGTCGACCGGAGCGGCCACGGCGCCGGGGACCGCGACCTGGCGGACCGGCCGAACGTCCTGCGCGTCCTGGCGGGCGAGGTCGAGGGGGGTCTGCGTCGCGAGGAGGTGACGGTGCTGGAGACCAACCTCGACGACGCGACGCCGGAGACGCTCGGCGGCCTGCAGGAGACGCTGAGCGAGGCGGGCGCGCTCGACGTGTCGGTCGTCCCCGCGACGATGAAGAAGTCCCGGCCGGGCCACCTGGTGAAGGTGGTGGTCGCCCCGGCGAACGCCGAGCGGGTCGCGCATCGACTGGCGGTCGAGACGGGGACGCTCGGCGTCCGCGAGCACGGCGCCGGCCACCGGTGGGTGGCCGACCGACGGATCGAGACGGCGACGGTCGAGGTCGACGGGGAGCCGTTCCCGGTCGACGTGAAGGTCGCGAGCGACGCCGACGGCACGGTCTACGACGTCAGCGCGGAGTACGACGGGGCGCTCGCGGTCGCCCGCGAGACCGGACTCCCCGTCCGCGAGGTGATCGCCCGCGCCGAGGCGACCGTCCACGATCCGGAGGAGCCGAACGGTTAGGTTTCGGCCGGACGACGGGGCCCCGTGAGGGGGCGCACGCCCGTCTCGTCGGGACCCGAGTGGGAGGAGCGCGTCGGCTACTCGCGGGCCGTGAGGATCGGCGACCGGGTGCTCGTCGCCGGCACGACGGCGACGGACGTGGCGGGCGAGGCGGTCGCGCCAGCGAGCCGTACCGACGGACCGTCAGGGCCATCGAGAACGTCGAGGCGGCGCTCGGGACGACCCGCCCCGCGGCGACGCCGGTCGAGGTATCGCGGCTCGCCGATCCGCGGCTGGTCGTCGAGGTCGAGGCCGAATCGGTGGTGTAGGAGGGTCGCTCCGTCTGGTCGGGACGACGACCGGGCGTGCGGACGCGTTCACTCGACGTGAATGTGAGGGGAATCTTTTAATCGCTGTCGTCCCAGATCGTTTAGTGATGGAATTTGAGGGGAACGTCCGGAGCGTGATCGCGAGGTGACGACGCTCGACGAGGCCCTGGGAAAACTCAAGGACCGCGGGAGCGCGTCGCTGGTCGTCGGCACGGTGCCTCCCGAGTCGTACGTCCGGATATCGCGGCGGATGCTCGGAGCGGGCGGGGACGAACCGCGCCGTCGACTGCTGGTCGTCCCGGACGCGGACCGCGAATCGGCCGTCGAGCGGATGCGAGCGACCGGACCGCTGGACGGGGATCACGCCGCGGTCATCGCCTGCAACGGCACGGCACGGAGCGCCAGCGCCGACGCGGGCGGGAGGACGGGGGCGCCCGGACCGTCGGTCCGTCGGATCGACGGCTCGCTCGCCGATCTCGGGGCGACGATCACCGACCGGATCGAGGGGTTCGAGATCGCGGGCGGGGAACTCGCGCCGGCGGAGTTGCGGGTCGGAATGGACCACCTCCCCGACCACCTGTCGGCCTACGACACGCAGGAGGCGTTCGCGTTCCTCCACGTGTTCACGAGACAGGTCCGGCGGGCCGGCGGGATGGGCCACGTGCGGCTGCCACGCGACCGCGACACGGCGGTGGTGCGGACGCTCGCGCCGCTCTTCGACGCCCTGCTGGAACTCCGGCTCGAAGGACACCGGCTCGAACAGCGCTGGCACCTCCGGGAGCACGGCATCGTCTCCGACTGGATCGACGTTCCGCGGGCGTCGGACGTGGGGTGACGCGAGAATGCACGACGACCCCGGGGTCGACGGACGGGACGACTGCGTGGGGACGTCCCCGCACGTCTCCCTGACGACCCGCGACGACGGGCCCGGGGTCGTGGTGATCGATCACGTCGAGCGCCACCGGTTCGAACTGTGGACCGACGGACCGGTGACGCCGGAGCCGACCGACGGAGAACGGTTCCGCTTTCCCACGGACGCCGCCGTCGCCGTCCGGACCGCGGCCGTGACCGTCCCGACCGTCGTCCAGACGTACGTCCGGGACGCCGACGGCCGGATGCTGGCGGAGGTCGACCGCGGGACCGACGTCTCGTTCGGGCCGGGGTCCTACGACATCGAGGTGTGTGCGCCGATGAAGATCTACCTCCGGATCGAGGGACCGCTGGAGGTGAGCGCCGACGTGTTTGGGATCACGATCGCGGCCGACGTCGACCGGCGGGTGCTCGTCGGGGGGCGGTCCCACCACGAACGGCCGGCGGCGACCGTGACGACCACGGCCGCACCCCGGGACGTACTGCGTGCGCTCTCGACGTTCGGGTCGGCGCTCAAGACGACCTCCACGGAGCGCTCCTACCCGACGCTCCGTGGCCACCCGCCCCTCGTCGAACTCGGGGAGACGCTCGACGTGCCCGACGGACTCGAACCGCCCGACACCGGCATCGAGATCGTTCTGCCGCCGGAACTCGGGCCGGCCTACGTCGCCGCCCCGCTCGCGTACTACCTGGGCGCGACGATGGTTCCGGGCGACACCCCCCGGCTCGTGACGGAGACGGGGGTCGACGAGGCGCTGGGGCCGGACGTCGAGCGAACCGTCCGCGAGACGCTCGAACGGACGTTCCTGCTCGACTGTCTCGTTCGGACGGAGGGCTACTACCGGGTCGACCTCCACGAGCGCCGCGTGGCCGAGCGACGGATCGACCTCGACTTCTCGTCCCTCTATGACCGGTCGCCGGCCGACCGACTCGCGGCGTATCTGGACGTCCCCTACGACGTCGTGGCGGATCTCGTCCCCGACTGGGGGCTCACGACCCACGTCTCGCCCACGCCGGCCCACGTCGAGGTGCTCCCCTTTCTCGCCCACGACCTCGCCGTCGTCCGGACGCCGGCGGACGACTCGGCCACCGCCACGAGCCCCCAGGCCGAGGCGACCGCCGCGTTCTTCCGGGCGGGCGACTCGCCCGGCGGGGAGGCGACGGCCGGCGGGTTCACCCGCGGGACGGCCGCTCGGGGGGCGACGAACCCGGACGTCACGTACATCCAGCCGGAGCCGACGGACGCGCTGGAGCAGGTCTGGGTCGGCGACGGCACCCCGCTCGGGGCGACCAAGGCGATTCCGGAGGCGTACCACAACCGGCTCGGCCGCTCGCCGGTCGAGGGCGACATCGACATCACCGTGGTCTGCAACGACCGGGCGATGGCCGCCGAGTCCGACGTGGTCGACGAGACGTACGGCACGGCGGTCAACCTCCCGTTCGACGTGAGCGTCAGGGAGGAACTGACCCGGGCCGAACTCCGGGAGACGCTGGCCCGCGACGGCGACTTCCTGCATTACATCGGTCACATCGACGACCGGGGGTTCGAGTGCGCCGACGGCTGGCTTCACGCCGAAACCGTCGACCACGTCGGCACGGACGCGTTCCTGTTGAACGCCTGCCAGTCCTTCGAGCAGGGGACGGAACTCGTCCGGGCGGGCGCCGTCGCCGGCATCGTCACCCTGAACGACGTGGTCAACGACGTGGCCGTCCGGATGGGCCACCTGCTCGCCCGGCTCCTGAACCACGGCTTCCCCATGACGGGGGCGCTCGACGTCGCCGCCGACGCACACCCCATCGACGACCAGTACACGGTCGTCGGCGACGGGCGACTGACGCTCGCGCGCACCGAGGGCAGTGCCCCGAACGCGCCCGTCGTCGCCACCATCGACGGGGACGACTACGAACTGACCTACTGTCCGTACCCGACGAACCGGACGACGACCGGGAGCATGATCCGCCCGTACGTCGGCGACGACGACGAACACTACCTGTTCTCCGGGACGGTCGGCTCCTTCGACGTCTCCCCGACGGAACTGGCCGAGTTCCTCGCGCTCGAACCCGTCCCCGTCAGGATCGACGGCGAGGTCCGCTGGAGCGACGAGATGGACCTCGACGAGCTGTAGGGCAGACCGGGTGCGCGGCGCCGCCGCTCGCGGGCGGAGCGGACGGAGTCGAAAAGGATCGGGGGTGCGTTCGAAATCCGGGACGTCAGGGCCCGGACGTCACGCCACCGTTACCGGCGGCGCTGATCGTCCCCGCCCCCGAGAGGAGGAGGGGAAGCGCGCCCAGCATCCGCGGGTGTTCGCTCAGGTACGATGCCAGCCCGGAGGTGGTGTCCTCGGACATACACGGAGAGAACCGCCCCCCGACTAGTTATAATTTTTTGATATATTCGTATATGAATTAAATAAATTTATGATGATCTAAATATTGATGTTTCGGTCGACCCGGTTTCACTAGCGGAAGGGGGGTCTTGGTTAATCTGTACGTTAACGAATCACAGGAACCGTCCGGCGACGAACCTCCCGGTTAATCACCGCGTTAACCCGCCGGACCGACCGTTTTCCGCCACCGCGCCCTCGGCTAATCTCCGCGTTAACGGATCCGGTCGACCCTACGACCGCTCGTCGTCGCGGTCGATTGCACGGTAGGCGGCGGCGAAGCCCGCCTCGTCGATCAGGTCGTCGAGCGTCGCGTCGAGTCGGTCCCGGAGGGCGTCGATCCGAGCGTCGAGGTCGCGTGCCGTCTCGGCGGCGACCTCTCCGGTCTCGACCGCGGCCCGCTCCGTGGCCAGCGAGAACAGGTCGTGGATCCCGTGCTCGTACCTGCGTCGGGCGGCGAGAACGGACGCCGTCCGACGGAGATCCGCGGCCGAAACCGGCTCGACCAGGGTGTCGTCGGGCGTCGAGGCGACCGATCCGGGGGACGGGTCGTCCTCCCCGATCGTCGCCACCCCGACGTCGATTCCGCGCTCGCGGAGCGCGTACAGGGGGTCCCCCTCGGTGGCGTCACGGAGCGAGCGGCCGAGTACGACGACGTCGACGTCCCGATCGATCGCGTCGAGCGCCCCGGGGCCGTCGTGGACGACGCGGACCACGCAGTCGTCGTCGAGCCACGCGGCGTATCGGTCCGCGCGGGAGGGATCGCTCTCGGCGACCACCACGACCGGCGTCTCCGTCATCGTCGTGGGACTCGATTCCAACCGTACTGGCCGTTTCACGGCACGAGGACATAAGTCATCGGCTCGATTTCGGAACGCGGAGACGCCGGCGGGATCGGCGCCGCCGGATCCCTCACCGCGTGCCGTGTTCCTCCAGGGCCTCGTCGACGGTGAGTTCGCCGGCCGCGACCCGACGCGCCAGCCCCTCGTCGATGGTCCGGTCGCCGGTCGAGCGTCGCCGCGACTCGTCTTTGATCCGCTGGAGTTCGCCGGCGGTGGGTTCGACGGTCGGCGAGTCGATTCGCTCGCCCTCCCGGCGGGCGATGTTCACCGCCGCGAGGACGTCACCCATCCCCCGGGCACCCGTCCCGAGGTGGGGCGTGGTCCCCGTCTCGTCGACGAGTTCGACCGGGACGTCGGCGAGGGCGTCGGCGAGTCGCGCCCCGTGGAGACGGGCGCCGTCGCCGATCCGGACCAGCGGCGAGGGGGCGTCCGCGACCTCCTCGTGCACCCGGTCGGCGGCGCCGGAAAGCGGGACGTGGAACGCGGCCACGACGGCGTCCCCGGAGAGGACGGCGATTCCCGGTCGCTCGCCCGGGTCGACGCCGACGACGGTACGGCCTCCGTCGCCCCGGAGCGCCGCGAGCGCCTCGTCGACTGCCCGCCGTGGCTCGTCGACCGACGCGACCACGCGGACGACGTCCGGGGCGTCGGTCCGCGGGTCGTCGGCGCCGCGAACGACTGCCCGGGTCCGCTCGGGGAGCGGATCGCCGGGTTCGACGGTGGTGAACGCGACGCCGCGGGCGCGGAGTTCGCCCACGAGGTCGTGATAGAGCTCGAAGTCGTCGGTTGCGACGACGATCACGCCCCCCGTTCGCGGGGGGTCAATGAAAGCGTATCGTCCGTGCGGGACCGGGGTTCTTATGCCCGGACCGCCCCAACGCCGGGCGTGACCGATCCGCTGCCGACGGGGTGTGAGCCGATCGACGACCTCCTCGGCGGCGGCTTCGAGCGCGGCGTCGTCACGCAGGTGTACGGACCGACGGCGGCCGGGAAGACCAACCTCGCGCTCGCGGCCGCCGTGCGCGTCGCCGCCGCGGGCGACCGCGCGCTCTACGTCGACACCGAGGGGCTCTCGGGCGAGCGCTTCCGGCAGCTCGCCCGGGGGGCGCTCGACGACCCCGACGAGGGGCGGATCGAGGACCTCGCCTCGCGGGTCGTCGTCAGCGAGGCCCACGACTTCGCCGAGCAGGAGGAGGCGGTCCGCGACGCCGCCGACCTCGCCCCCCAGGCGGAACTCGTGGTGCTCGACAGCGCCACCGGCTTCTACCGACTCGAACGGTCAGCGGACGACGACGGCGAGACGCTCCGGCGCGTCGGGCGACAGGTCACCCACCTGCTCTCGCTGGCGCGCAAACACGACCTCGCGGCGGTGCTCACGAACCAGGTGTTCACCGATCCCGACGCCGACCGGGTGCGGGCGCTGGGGGGCCACACGCTCGACCACTGGACGGGCGTCGTCGTCCGGCTCGACCGGTTTCGCGGGGGCAATCGGCGCGCGACCCTGGAGAAACACCACGCCCGGCCGGCGGGCGAGACGGTCGCCTTTCGCATCGCCGAGCGCGGCATGGTGGGGACCGAACGCACGACCTGAGCGGCCGGGCGACGCTGACGGCGTACGACCCGCGCCGGCGCCCCGACCGGCCTACAGGTCGCCCAGCTTCCGGAGGAGCTGACCGCGGTACTGGTCGTCGGCGTTCAGCCCCTTGAGTTCGAGGACGTTGCGTTCGAGCTTGTCGAGGGCGACGTGGAAGGAGTGTTTGGCGCCGTACCCCTCGCCGGAGCCGGCGACCTGTCCCTTGCTGGTGCGCAGGCGGATCTGACACTGGATGAGCGGGGTTCCCCGGAGCTTCTCCTTGTGCTCGTGGAGGCGGACGTGGGCGTGGTGGACCTGCATCTGCTGGTACTTGTCGACCACCTCGGTGATGTTCTCGACGACGTCCTCGCGGGTGATGGCGTCGAGCAGGTCGACGTTGGTGATCTGGACGTCCATGCGCTCCTCCTCGGTGAACGTGAGCGCGCGGAGGACGTCGGTTTTGGTGAGCAGTCCCACGACCGTGCGGTCGTCGTCCGCCGGCGTCACGACCAGGCCGGAGACGTCGTTGTCCAGCATCCGATCGACGGCCGCCCGGACCGACTCGTCGGGCGTCGTCGAGAGGACCGTGTCGGTCATCAGGTCGACGATGGGCAGGTCGAGCATCCGGTCGATGTCGCCCCGGCGGTCGCCGCGCCCCTGCCGGTCGATGTCGCGGACCGCGAAGTCGACGATGTCGTGGGTCGTGAGAATGCCGATCAGCGTCCCGGCGTCGTCGATCACGGGCAGACGGGAGATGTCGTGTTCGCGGAGGCGATTGATCGCCTGGCCGACGTGGGCGGACTCCCCGGCGGTGATGACGTCCGAGGTCATGATCTGCTCGACCGTCAGGGCGTCGAGGTTCTCGAGCACCGCCGCGAGGATGGCGTCGGCGGTGACGATCCCGTAGAGGCGCTCGCCCTCGTAGACGGGCGCGACCCGCACGCCCCCCTCGACGAGCATCCGGGCGGCCTCGCGGACGTCCTCGTGGCGGTCGATCCGGGGCGCCGACCGGACGAGCGCCGACGCCTTGGTGTCGTCCTCGATGTGCGACCGGATGAGCTGTTTCTCGCCGACCACGCCGACGTATCCCCCGTCGTCGGTGACGATGACGCCCTTCGGGTTCTCGCGCTCGAAGACGGACCGAACCTTCCCGAGCCGGGTGTCGGCGTCGATCTCGACGTAGTCCGGGGTCGCGATATCGGAGATATCCATGTGATGGGAGTATACACACCGTCGCCTTGAAATTGTCCGTTCGCCTGAGCGGTAGTGTTCAGAGAAGCATGTGAACCTGAGACCACCTCGAAAGTCCCGCCCACGTCGGCTGAGCAACCGGCTGCCGCCGGGCGGGACTGAAAGGGGCCGCCATCTCGGCGTCCCCGGCCGTTCACGAGAGCGAAGCTCTCGTGAGCCAACCAGATCGCGGAGAGATCTGGTGACGTTCATCAGACCGCAGGTCTGATGAGCCAGCCGGAACCCTCCGGGTTCTGGTGACGGCGGGGGCTTTCACGGCGCGTTGCGCCGTGAGTTCGGGAGAGCTTTGCTCTCCCGCTATTCGAGGTGGCTACAGGGGACTCACTCTAATCCGAAGACCGCCCGCCGGAGCGCTGTCGGGAAACCGACGCCGCTCGCCCCCGACGGCGACGCGACGGGTCCGACCGGCCGCGACGTGGGGCGGCGCGTCCGAGGCACTCGCACGGATCCCGACCGGGGCGACGGTGAGCCGACCCGGCCGGGCCGCGCGTCGCCCCGGGGCGATCGGAGACCCGGGAGCGGTTCCGGCGAATTTATATCCCCGCGTCCGGCTAGTCGAAGACGAGTAACCGATCACATGGCCCAGGTAGCGTTCCTCCTCAGCACTCTGATCGGAATACTGCTGATCGGCGCGGTCGCCGTGCTGATCGGGCGCGGAAGCAGGCAGTACTCGCTGCCCCGGCGAGTCACTGGCGGGGAAGGGGAGTCGTCGCTCCTCGCCCGGGCGGCCCGGTCGCAGGTCGTCTGGACGCTCGTGTTCGTCGTCGCGGCCATCGGACTCGGCGGTGCGGCGATACTATTCACCGGCACGGTGCCGATTCCCGACGGAATCAAGGCCGCCGCCGGCGGCGCGCTCGCGGCCGGCGTCGGGATCCTCCTCATGTTCTACGTCTTTTACGGAACGTTCGCCTCGGCACGGGCGCGCGGACTCGGGAGTTCCCAGGCGGCCGCCCTCGGCTCCTGGCTCGTCGGACTGCTGTTCATCGTCGTCGTCGCCCTGAAACTGCTCGGGATCGCCTGATCGGACGCCGAGACGCCCGACGGACGTCGACGCCCCCGGACCGCTCCGTTTCTCAGCCCGTTCTCCCGCGTCGGCTCGGCCCGCAGTGGGAGCTCCCGGACGGTTCGCCGGAGGGCGTCTCGACGGACAACGGGTTGAGGACGACGACATGCGGTCCCGGGCCGGTTGTGTCGCCCACCGGGGGCCGCGGGACGGATCGGCGAGAGAGATGCGACGGCACGTGTCGACGCGGGGAGAGGAACGGAAACGAGGGGAGGACGCGGGACCGAAAACGGGGCAGGGGCGTCGGAATCGGGAAGTCGGGCGACCCTCGCGGTCAGTGACCGCTCTCGGCGCCCTCGGGTTCGGGCAGCCACGCGATGACGCCGGTGAGGGATCCGACGCCGACGAGCGCGAGGATCCCGCCACCCAGGAGCGTCGGGGCGCCGGCGGCCTCGGAGTAGACGAGGAAGAACAGACCGATGACGACGGTCAGCGTCGCGGCGCCGACCACGGTCGGGCCGTCGAGCCGTTCCGGGCGGTTGCGGGCGCTCAGGGTCAGCCAGGCGACCGGCAGTCCGACGACGGCGACGATCCCGGCCATCCAGAGGGGGAGCGCGAACTCGCTCATACGCGAGCCATACTCCCGGCGGTAGTTAAACGGTTCGCGTTACGCCTCCGGGTCGGGGTCCTCGCCGGCCGCGCCGGCGAGCACCAGCAGGAAGACCGCGAGCGCGGCGACGACACCCGGGACGACGACCACCGGCGCGAACGGCCCGGCGGCGGCGCCGCGCATCACGGCCGACGCGACGCCGAGGCCCACGGGGACGGAGAGAAAGAGGGCGTAGCCGAGCGCCGCCCGGGTGACGCGCCAGTCCATACCCCGCGGTCGGGCCGAACGGGCTTGAATCGGGCGATTCCGACCGGACGGGGGGCGACGGGGAAGGGCGTGGAGAAGGGCGGGCTACAGGATCGAGTACGACGCCGCGAGCGTCAGGGCGAGCGCCGCCGCGAGGCCGGTCCCCATCAGGTAGGAGAGCGACCGCGGTTCGAAGCGGAGGTGCTGGAAATACCCCGCGACCAGGAGGGCCTTGGCGACCGACAGGGCGATGATGATGCCGAAGGCCACCCAGTAGGCCATCCCCAGGAGTTCGACGAGGACCTGGACGGTCGCCGAGGTGAACAGTGCCACGTAGATCGCCGCGTAGAACTTTGTGGATACCATGTTGGTTTTGTTTGGTGTGTCGTGTGTGGTCGTGAGTCGGTTCAGAGGATGTAGAACAGCGGGAAGAGGAACAGCCAGACGATGTCCACGAAGTGCCAGTACAGCCCGAAGTATTCGAGCGTCCGGTCGTCCTCCAGATACGCCCCACGCCAGGCCCGTGCCATGAGGAACAGGGTGATGAGCAGTCCCGCGACGACGTGGGCCCCGTGGAGCCCGGTGGTGAGGAAGAACGTCGAGGAGCGGACGTTCGTCGAGAGCCAGATCCCCTCGTGGTAGAGGTGGACCCACTCGGTGGCCTTGTTCGCCAGGAAGCCGACCCCGAGGATGAACGTCGTCGCGAGGCTGGCGAGCACCCCCCAGCGACTCTTCTTGCGCGCCGCCACCAGCGCCAGGATGACGGTGAAGCTACTCGTCAGCAGGAGGTAGGTGTTCACCAGCCCCGGGATGACGTTCTCCGGGATGGGCTCCCAGGCCTGCCAGCCGAAGGCGACCCGGGTGAAGAGGTACGCCCCGATGAAGCCGCCGAAGAGCACCACGTCGGAGGCCAGGAAGATCCACATCCCGACCTTGCCGTTCTCGATGCCGGCGAAGGGCCACGCCTCGCCGACGCCGCCGGCGGGCGAGTTGAACGGTTCGAGCCCCCACGAGACGAGCGAGCCGAGCGAGACGGCGCCGCCGAGCGCCGCCACCGCCGGGTAGACGGCGCCCATCGTGCCCTCGGGGAACGAGCCGCCGCTGAGCCCGGAGAGCCCGAGGAACGTGAGGAAGGCGCCGATTCCGAGGGCGAACGGCCAGATGCTCGCGTGGTCGGTGTGGCCCCCCTCGTCGTGGGCCGCGGCGCCGGTTCCGGCGTCGGCCTCGGCGAGTGCGGTCTCGGCCGTCGCGACGCCACCGTCGGGTTCGGCGGTCGGCGACTCCGATCGGAAGGCGAGTTTCCCGTCGGCGTAGGTCGGGATGCCGGGGAAGTTCTCCAGCGGCGGCGGGGAGGAGGTCGCCCACTCGGCGGTCGTCGAGTACCGCCAGGGGTTGTCGGGGGCGGGGTCGCCCGAGAACGCGCTCTTGCCGAGGTTGTAGAACATCACGAGGAACGAGAGCCCGAAGACGAACCCCCCGACGGTGGCGAGTTTCTGCCACGGCGCCAGTCCGGCGGGGTAGTGGAACACCCGGCGGGGCGTCTCCCAGGCGACGAACATCGGGAAGTACAGCATGTTGAACCCGGCGAAGTAGAGCGCGAAGTGGACCTTCCCCAGGAAGGCGTCGTACATCCGTCCCGTGATCTTCGGGAACCAGTAGTAGAGGCCGCCGACCAGCGCCGTGATCCCTCCGACCATCACGTAGTGGAAGTGGGCGACCACCCAGTAGGTGCCCCGGAACTGGTAGTCGAGGACGACCGCGCCGAGGAAGACGCCGGTGATGCCGCCGACGATGAACAGGAGGAGCGCGCCGAACGAGAACAGGAAGGGCGTGGTGAACCGGATGCGCCCCTTGAGCATCGTGTAGATGAGCGCGAACACCATCAGGTCGAAGGGCAACGAGATGCCGATGGTGGTGATCATGAAGAGCGTCTTGACCTGGAGATTGATCGAGGTGAGGAACATGTGGTGCATCCAGACGACGAAGCTCTGGAGCGCCACGAGCACCATGGCGGCGACGAACCACTTGCGTCCGACGAGTCGGTGGCCGGTGAACGTCTGGAAACACTCCGCCATCACGCCCAGCGCCGGGAAGAAGACGATGTAGACCTCGGGGTGGCCGAAGAACCAGAACATGTGCGTCCAGAGCAACGACCCCGCCGGTGACTTCAGGTGGAAGTAGGTCGTGCCGAGCAGGCGGTCGGCCGAGAGGACCATCAGCGCGGCGAGCAGGGCCGCGAACGCAAAGAGCATCATCCACACCGTCAGCAGGATCGACCACGAGAACAGCGGCATGTTCCGGAGGGTCAGCCCCTCGGCGCGCATGCGGTGCATCGTCGTCAGGAAGTTCACCGACGAGACGGTGACCGAGGCGACGAAGAGGGCGAGCGCCAGCACCGCGGTGGTCACGCCGATGTCGGGCATGAACGTCGGGACGTTCAGCGGCGCGTACATCGTCCAGCCGCCGGCGTAGCTCCCCCCCTGGAAGAAGGAGGCGAGAAAGAGGAGCCCGGAGGCGAGGTAGAGCCAGTAGCTGAGCGCGTTCAACCGCGGGAAGGCGAGGTCCTTGGCGCCGAGCTGGAGGGGAACGACGTAGTTGGCGAAGCCGAACGCGAACGGCGAGAGGAACCAGAAGACCATCAGGAGGCCGTGGGTCGACACCGCCTGGTTGTACGCCCCCGGGCTCAGGATGGCCTCGCCGGCGGCCCGTGGCGCCCATAGCTGGACGCGCATCAGGAGCGCGAGGGTGCCCCCGAACAGGAGGAAGAACAGCGACGTGACCACGTAGAGGATGCCGATGTCCTTGTGGTTGGTCGTGATGAACCACCGCTTGATCGAACTCGCGGCCGGGAACTCGTGGCCGTGGTCGTGTGTCTCTTCGCCCACGCCCGGGACCGGGAGATCACCGCTCACCGTGCCGCCGTCGGGCGTGCCGCCGTCGGTCTCTGCCGTGTTCGTGTCGTTGTCGGTCATGATCGGGGAGTGTTAGTTGCTTGCGCGCGCGAGGCTCGCCGCCCGGGGCGGAGCGAGGTCGCTGGCCGTGGAATTACTGGATCCGGACCCGGATCCACCGGTGCCGGCGTACCACTCTCGATACGCGTCGGGTTCCATCACCCTGACGTCGGCGGTCATATACGAGTGACCGGCGCCACAGAGTTCGTAACACCGCGCGGTGTAGGTCCCCGTCTCCTCGGCGAGGAACCACGTCTGCGTCGTCTGGCCGGGGATGGCGTCGGTCTTGACCTTCAGCCCGGAGACGCCGAAGTCGTGGAAGACGTCGTCCGACGTGACCGTCAACCGCACCGCTCGGTCCTTCGGCACCCGGAGGACGCCGTTGCTCACGTGTCCGTTGGGGTATTCGAACTTCCAGCCGAACTGGTAGCCGGTGACCGTGACCTCCAGGGGGTCGGACGTCCCCTGGGGCTGGACCACCGTCTGTGCCTGGGACGGGCCGCTCTCGACGAACAGGAGCGCCCCGTACGTCCACGCGATCAGCGAGATGACGATGATCGCACTCAGGGTGAAGGAGGTGAACAGCTTCCGTCCCTTCCCGCCACCCTGAGGGATCTCGCCCAGCGTCGGCCGGTCGACGTCGTCGTCCTCGGCGCGACCCTCCCGGTCCCGATATTTGTAGGCGTTGTACAACATATACGAGACGACGACGATCCCGACCAACGTCCCCAGGAGCAGGAACACGTCGAAGATTCGTCGAAACACGAACGCCCGTGTCCCACGTGGAACGATCCCGGTTTGGGCGACGCTCCACGGGACGCCATACACCACTGTGATGGGTATCATCTGTCCCTTGCTCGGAGGCTACGCAAGGGGACACTTAGTGATTTCGGGCTACGTCCGCGGTGCCGTCCGGACTAGCGTCGGAGGCCGACCGCATCGACTCCGGACGGGACCGACGCGAACGACGGAAGCCCGGCGCCCGTCGAGGACGGGGCGTCCGCCGCGACCGCCTCGGGCGGGAAGGAGCGACGGCCGGACATCGTCGGGGTCTTGTGCACCCCCCGTCTACCGGCGTCCGTGCGACGCCCGACGCGCCCCCCGGCGACCGCGACGACTCCCGCTTCCGTCGCCGGCGTCCCCCGGCGCGGGCGGGCGACGGGGGGGTGGCGATGACCGACGGCGACCGGTTGCTCGACGTCGGCGGTCTCGTCCTCGGCCTGACGATCCTGGCGATGATCGGCGTGCTGGCGATGGCGTTCGTCGAGGCCCCCGGCGGCGGGGCGACCGCCGGCCCCAACGCGGAGTGGTCGGTCAGCAGGGTGAACGACACCCACGTGCGCATCACGCACGCGGGCGGCGAGGCGGTCGAGATCGACCGCCTCGTCGTGACCGTCGACGGGTACGAGCGCCGGGCCTCGTGGTCCGGCACGATCAGGGAGGGCGACGCTGGGGTCGTCAGGGCCGGCCACGACCTGCGCCTGCGGCTCTACTGGGTGACCGACCGTGGCGAGCGCGTCCGCCTCGACGGCTGGCGGACGTAGGTGGAGGGGAGCGGCCGCGTCGCCCACCGGGACGGGCGCGAGGACGGGCGTGCGATCAGTCCTCCGCCACCGCCGACTCGGGCCCGTGTTCGATCCGGGTGCCGAGCACGTCGAGGAACGCGGCGAGCCACTCGGCGTGGTCCGGCCAGGCCTGGCCGGTGACGAGGTTTCCGTCCCTGACGACGCCGTCGACCCACGAACAGCCCGCGGCCTCGACCTCCGGGCGCACGGCCGGATAGGAGGTGATCTCGCGGCCGTCGAGGACGCCCGCCGCGGCGAGGATCTGCGGGCCGTGACAGAGCGCCGCGACGGGCTTGTCCGCCTCGAAGAAGTGCCGGACCGTCTCCAGCACCGAGTCGTACGTCCGGAGGTACTCCGGGGCGCGTCCGCCGGGGACGACCAGCGCGTCGTAGTCGGCCGGATCGATCGATTCGAGCGTCGCGTCGATCCGGAAGTCGTGACCGCGGGTCTCCAGGTACGTCTGATCGCCACGGAAGTCGTGGACGGCGGTCTTCACGACGTCGCCGGCGTCCGTCTCCGGACACGCGGAGTCGACCTCGTGGCCGACCATCTCCAATGCCTGGTACGGGACCATGACCTCGTAGTCTTCGACGAAGTCGCCTGCCAGTTCGAGGATCTGCTGTCCGGACATCGGTAGCACCCGAATCGAGTGATATGGGGGCTCGCTCCATAGCTGTTGTGCCGACCCGGCGCGACGGCGCGACGCGCACGGTCCGCCGACGCGCGGGGACCGGCAGGCCTATCCGCCCCCACCCCCGACACCGCGCCCGTGACGGGCGACCGACCGGGGTGGTCCCGTCGTCGCTGGCTCCGGTATCTCGGCGCGGGTGCCGGGGCCGGCGTCGCGGGGTGTGCGGGGGACGCGAACGGGTCCGGGACGACCGCCGGGGGCGGCCGGACCGCCGCCCTGGCGGGCTACGAGACCACGGAGGTCCGCGCGACGACGCCTGACGGCGACGTGCTGGGGTCGGTGACGGCAGCCATCGCGGACACCCCGGCGCTTCGCTACCGCGGGCTCAGCGACGTCCCGTCCCTCCCGGAGGACCGCGGGATGCTGTTCGTCTTCGACGGGGGCGGCCGCCACACGTTCGTCATGCGGGGGATGGAGTTCGGCCTCGACATGATCTTCGCCGACGGCGAGGGGGTCATCACGCGCGTCCACCACGCGCCCGCGCCCGGGCCGAACGAGAACGGGAACGACCAGCGGTATCCCGGGCGCGGCAAGTACGTCCTGGAGGTCAACTACGGGTGGACGACGGACCGGAGCGTCGGGAGGGGAGACGTGCTCGCGGTCGACCGCTGATCCCGTCCGTTCGGGACTACATCGCGAGCGCGGCGTACGCCGCCGCGTAGGCCGCCCACGCGAACGTCACCGCCGTCAGCGCCGTCAGGAGCGCGCGGGCGGCGCGGGGAGCGAGCGGCGCGACGGCCCGCGTCGCGTCGTCGTCCCAGGCGCCGACCACCGCCGGCAGGAGCGCCAGCAGGCCGACGGCGAGCGCGCCGAACACGAACGGGTACGAGAGGTCGAGCGTGGGCGCCGGCAGGACCGGCAGGACGGCGGCGTAGCCGATTCCGACCGTCGCCCGCGGCGACGGCCGGACGCGGACGTCGGAGAGCCAGGCGACGACGAGGACGGCGAGCCAGGCGGTCGCCAGTTCCATCCCGAAGGCCGCGAGCAGGTCGAGCGTCGGATCCGCCGCGAGGGCGATGCGCGCCGGTACGAGCGTGACGGAAAGCGGGTAGAGGAACGCGGGGGGCGTGCCGGTGAACAGGTCGCCGAAGGGGTGGGAGACGAGGCCGACCAGCGCCGTGACGAGGACCGCACGGGGCTCCAGGCCGCCCCGGCGGACGACGAGGGTGGCGACCCCGAGGAGGGCGCCGCCGAACAGGACCGTCACGGCCGCCGCCGGCACCCCCGACACCGCGGCGACGAGGGCGACGAGGGCGAGGACGACGACGAGCGCGACCGCACGCCCGCCGCGCCGGCCCCCGACTCCGGCCCCCCACGCGGCGGCGGCGACCGCCGCGGGGAGGGCGACGAGCACCGAGTGGGTGACTGTCCGGTGGACGGCGTTGCCGGTCGACCAGAAGGCGTGTGCCATCGCCAGCGGCGGGGCCGTCCCGGCGCCGGCGACGCCCACCAGGGCGTACGCGATGTCCACGTCGGGAACGGCGGCGAAGGCGCCGGCGGCGACGCCGAGCGTCAGGGCCCGTCGCCGTCCCGTCCCGGCCGCTCCGGCGGCACCGGCGACGAGCGAGAACGCCAGCAGGGCGTGCCCGACGAACATTCGCCTCCCGTTCGGCGGGGATCGATATAAGTAACGCGTATCGCGGCCGCGTCGGATCTCAGACCCCGAGGACCTCGTAGTCCGTCGGACTCTCGACGCCGACGACGGCCCACTCGTAGTCCGGATCGCACCCCGTCAGGCAGTCGTGGACGGACTCCGCATACCCCTTCCACGTGACGAAACACCGGAGCGAGACGTCGCCCGGCCGGCCGCCGTCGGCGAGGACGGGGCGTGCCGAGGACGCCTCGTCGGCGTCGAGGACTGTCACGTGGACGGTCCGCCACTTGCGGCGGGCGCGGAACTCCGTGCCGTCGCCCGAGACCTCGTACCCGAGACGTCTGAAGAGGTCCACCGCCGGTTCCACCGGTGGCATGCGAACGGGTGCCATGCACCTCGTACTATCGGCCGGTCGATGTTAAGTGTTGCCACGGTAACAATCGACACGTCAGCGGAATTCATCGTCCGCCGGAGAAGAACGTGCGCGGAGAACGCGCGGTCGCCGGGGGAGTCGGCGACGGGGCGCAGTCGGGCGATCGGAGGGCGAGGAGGAGACCGGAGGCGCTAGCTCGTCCGGAACGACTCCCCGCAGCCACACTCGGAGACGACGTTCGGGTTCTCGACGTGGAACCCCTCGGCCTGGAGGCCGTCCTCGAAGTCGAGGGTCGAACCGCCGATGTACTCCAGGCTGGCGGGGTCGACGAAGACGCGCAGGCCGTGGCGCTCGACCACGGCGTCGTCCGGTTCCGGCTCCTCGTCGAACCGCATGCCGTACGAGAGGCCGGCACAGCCACCCTGCTGGACGAACAGCCGGAGCCCCCCGACGTCGTCGTCCATCCCCTCGCGGTCCATCAGCGCCAGGGCCTCCGCCGCGGCGTTCTCGGTGATCGTCACCGGCGGATCGCCACCGGCCGCGTCGGCCGACTCGGTGCTCATGGGTCCGTCTACCCCGCCGAGGATGTTAACCCTGACGCCGCCGGGCGGGAGCGGGGGCGGGTCGGCGGCGGTCGGCGGCCCCCGCGAGGCGACACCCGCCGTCGCCGTCCGCGGCCCGACGGCAGACGCGCGTCACTCGCTCTCGTCGTCCGCGACCCGCCGGCGGACGCTCGCGGCGTGGGCCTCCAGCCCTTCGGCCTCGGCGAGCGTCTCGATGGTCGGCGCGAGGTCGGCGAGCGCCGTCCGGTCGAGGCGCTGGACGGTCGTCGCCCGGAGGAAGGTGTCGACGGAGAGTCCGCCGTGGACCCGCGCGCCGCCGTTGGTCGGGAGGACGTGGTTCGTCCCGGAGGCGTAGTCGCCCGCCGCGACCGGCGTGTAGGGGCCGAGGAAGGCGCTGCCGTAGTTCGAGAGCCGGTCGAGCAGGTCCTCCGGCGCGTCCGTCTGGATCGAGAGGTGTTCGGGGGCGTACTCCTCGCTGAAGAGGACGGCCTCGGAGATCGACCGGGCGTGGAAGACGCCGCTCGCGTCGTTCGCCAGCGCCTCGACGATCACGTCCGCACGCTCGCGCTCGGCGGCCTGGCGCTCGGCCTGATCGGCGACCGCCGCGGCCGTCTCGCGGTCGTCGGTGACGGCGACGACGGCGGCGTCCGGGTCGTGTTCGGCCTGGGCGACCAGATCCGCGGCGACGAAGGCGGGGTCGGCCGTGTCGTCGGCGACGACGAGCACCTCGCTCGGGCCCGCCAGGAAGTCGATCGCCACGTCGCCCCGGACGGCCGCCTTGGCCGCCGTGACGTAGCGGTTGCCCGGCCCCACCACCTTCCGGACCGGCCCGACCGTCTCGGTGCCGTACGCGAGCGCCCCGACGGCCTGGGCGCCGCCGACGGCGTAGACGGCGTCCGCGCCCGCCTCGTGGATCGCCGCGAGGGTTGCCGGGTTCGGCTCCTCGGCCGGCGGCGTCGCCACCGCGACGTGTTCGACGCCCGCGACCGTCGCCGGAATGACGCCCATCAGCGCGCTCGACGGGTAGGCGGCGGCGCCGCCGGGGACGTAGACGCCGACGCGGTCGATCGGCCGGAACCGTCGGCCGAGTTCGCGCCCCTCGACCGTCTCGGTCCAGTCCTCGGGGACCTGGCGCTCGTGGAACGCCCGCACGTTCGCGGCCGCCTCGCGGATGGCGTCGAGTATCCCGTCGTCGACGCGCTCGACCGCGCGCTCGGCCTCGTCGGTCACGTCGAGCGCCCCGACCTCGACGCCGTCGAACTCGCGGGCGAACTCCCTGAGCGCGGCGTCGCCCTCCGACCGAACGCGCTCGACGATCTCCCGGGCGTCCTCGCGGACCGCGTCGACGCCCGCCGACCGCTCGAACAGCGCCGCCCGTTCGGCGGGAGAGAGGTCGGCGACCGCGCGCACGTCGAGGTCCGGCTGACTCATGGGTGCCGTTCGGCCGGCCGCGGTAAGGCCGTTGCGAAGCGGTCGCGGGGATCGACGAAGACGAAGGTGCGAAGCTCGTCGGATCGTCAGACGTTCTCGCCCTGCAACGCCTCGTCGAGGCGGTCCATCGCGGCGTCGTACTCGCGCCGGGCCTTGGCGGGCTCCGCGACGCTGAACGTCAGGGCCGCCCGGGCCGCCCCGTCCCGGTCGTCGCCCGCGTAGCGCAACTCGACGGCGTGGTCGCCGGGCGCGAGGTCGGTCGCGGCCGCGGTCCGCGTGCCGCTGGCGACGGGTTCGTCGTCGACGAACCAGCGGAGCGCCCCGTCGTCGAGGCTGTGGCCGGTCACGTCGGTCGCCTGGCCGACCAGGCTGACGGGGTGACCGAACGGAACCACCTCGCCCTCGTCGGGGCGCTGGATCCAGACGCGCGGGGGTTTGGGGTCGACCGCGAACGGTTCGCTGACGGCGAAGGACGAGCGGATCCCGTCGGTGGCGAGGACGGCGACGTGGGCCGCCTCGGCTCCCGGGAGGTCGCTCGTGTCGACCGTGAACCGGTCGCCCTCGTGGTCGCGCGCGAGCGGGATGGCCCGCTTGCCGTCCGCGACGTAGGCGACGACGAACGTCAGGTCGACGTCACCGTGGGCCTCGGCCGCCCAGGCGACCGTCACCGCCTCGTCGCCGCGCTCGACGCCCTCGATCTCGATCGTCGGGGGCTTCGAGGGAATCTTCCGCTCGTAGATGACGGCCCCCTCGCGTCTGAAGACGAGGCGGTCGGCGTCGGGGTTGAAGGGGAGGTACGCCACGATCCGGGCGGAGGCCATCTCCCGCCGCTCGGTGGGCGCACAGCCGGTGTCGAACTCGACCGCGGGGCTGACGCTGACGACCGGGTCGCCGTCGGCGAGGAGTTCGATGCGGTACGGACCATCGGCCTCGGGGGGCGAGGACGCGATCCACTCGGTCTCCCAGCCCGGGCGCGGATCGAACGTCATGTCTTCCCAGAGGCGGCCGTCGAATCGGATGTAGGTCTTGGTGTCGGTCATGGTGTCTCAGATGGCGTTCTCCAGGCGGTTCCAGCTGTCGGCGGACGCCCACCGGCGACAGCCGTAGGACATGAAGTCCCGGACGGTCCCGTCGACGGTGACGTGCCAGAACGGGTCGAACGGGACCTCCTGCAGGGTGCCGCCGTTGGGGTGGGCGTAGAAACACCCGCCCGTCGAGCCGGAGGGACAGGCGGGGGCGCTCCCCCCGCAGCCCCGGTTCACGTGCCGGAACGACAGCGAGTGGCCGAGTTCGTGGGCGGTCTTGATGCGCCGGAGGCTCCCCCGGCCGTCGGAGACGCGGAAGATACACGACATCGCCGACCGGCCCGGTCGGAACGACAGCCCGCGGTTGAACGAGTCCGTGAGGCCGACCCAGTAGAAGTCGTCACACTCCGTGTCGCCGAAGACGGAGCCCAGCCACTCCACCAGGTTGCAGCTCCGGAGGTCGTCCAGGTCGTCGAGCAACCGGTCGAGGCCGTCGTCGGTGCCGAACGCGCGCGAGGTGTTCATCGTCGGCCGGGCGGCCGGGGAGACGTCCGTCGGCGGCGACGGGAACAGGTCGAACGCCCGCCCGACGGTGAACCGGGCCTCCGCGACCGACGGACGGGTGCCCGACCCGCCCGCCCGGTCGTCGCGGATCCGCACGAACCGGACCGGCAGCGCGCGGTTCGTCGTCCACGTCCAGAACTGCGACGCGGAGGCGGTCGCCGTCCGCCCGCAGACCGCCGGGCCGACGACGTCGACCCGCAGGAGCTTCGATCCCGTCGCGGCGCTCGCCGGAATCTCGAAGTTGAGCGAGTGGTCGCTCTCGCCCCGGTCGATGGCGGCGGCGGGCCGGGCCGTGATGAACGGATCCGTCGGGTTCCGGGTGGTCCGGCCGGTCGGCGTCGAGCCGTTGATCGGGGCGAGTTCGAGGCCGCCGACGCGGAGCCGACCGGTCACGTCCGGCACCCGGTCGCCGTCGAAGCCGCCCCGGTCGGCGGCGACGTACACCCGGACGACGGTGTCCTTCCCCGCAACCGTGTCGAGGGTGTTCGACGAGCCACCCGAGAGCGAGAACGTCTGGACGCCCTGCGTGACCTCCATCCCGAGCACCGAGAGCGTCGGCGCGACGTTCACCTCGAGGTCGACCGTCCGGGTGACGGTACCACAGTCGGACGTGGCCTCCAGATCGACGGAGAGCGTCCGTGGACTGTCCTCGTCGGGCACCCGGACCGTCCGCGACCCGTCCGCCGCGAGGCCGGCCCACGACCCGACCCCCTCGACCGACAGCGACACGTCGGCGTCCGACGGGGAGACGCGCCAGGAGACGGCCACCCGCTCGCCGGGCGCCACGCACCGGTCCCCGGACCGCCCGTCGACGTAGAGGTACGCCGACGGGGTCCCCCCGGCGAACGTCCCGATGGAGTCCTCGGTGGGGTGTTTCTTCCGGACGACGAACCGGCCGCAGACCTCGCCCGTCCCGATCACCACGTCGAGCGAGAGGCTCCCGGTCCGGGCGTCGTCCGGCACCGTGACGGTGATCTCCGTGTCGGTCCACGAGTCGGCCCGGACGCTCGTCGACCCCGACGCGGTCGAGAAGGTGACCCGGCCCGGATCGGTGCCGAAGCCGCTCCCGCGGATGATGATCGTCTCCCCCGGACAGGCGTCCGGCGGGTCGACCTCGGCGACGGTGTAGCTGTCGTCGCCGCGTCCCACCAGCCGACGGGCCTCGGCGTCGAACACGCACCGGAGCCACGGGAGGTCCCCGGCGACGAACTCCCCGAGCGGCCCCTCCGGTCGCGGGAACGGCTCCGGAATCGGCCCGTCGTCCGGCCCGCACTCGGCGGCCGCGTACCCGAACGCGGCCCGCAGTTCAGTCGGCGTCGCCTCGCCCTCCAGGGTCCGGAGGGCGGTGGCGTACAGATCCGTCCCGGCTTTCAGGCCGCGGAAACCGTCGAGGAGCGTCCCGACGTACGCCCGACGCGTCGCGCGGTCGGGGGCGGCCTCCACCGCCGCCGCGACCAGGGTCCGGGAGGCGTCGGGGTCGACCGCCGGCGGTGTGGTCCGCTCGACGCGAGCGCCCGAACCCCGGTCGCCGAGCGCACCCCCGTCGGGGCTCCCGTGCTGCTCGTCGATGGCGGCGACGGTCCGTTCGAGCCACTCGAACGAGAGGAGGTCGCCCTCGGCGTCGACGGCGCCGGACTCCTCGACCAGGCCGTCGAGGGACCGGCGGAACCGGTCGACGGCGCCCGGTCGGTCCACGAGGACGCCGTGGGCGTCCTGCATCAGGCCCTCGGCGTCGAGCAGCGGCGGCAACGGACACCGCGCCGCCCGCATGTACGTGGCGTGGCGCTCGGTTCCGGGGTCGGCGAGGAACCGCTCGACTGCCGTCCCGACGACCGTCAGTCGCGCCTCGGGGAACAGCGGCGCGTCGGGCACCTCCCAGCGCAGCGGTTCGGCGTAGTGGTCGGCGAGCGTCTCCCCGTCGAGGACGATCTCGAGTTCCGCGTCCGACGCGGGCGGAAACGGCCGCGCGTCCTTCTCGGTGTAGAGGATCGAGTTCTCGCGGTCCCGCAGGCGGACGTATATCTCGGGTTCGCGCTCGTACAGTTCCTCGAACGCGTAGTCCGACTCGGCGTACGTGACGACGAACCGGCCGTCCCCGTCCGTACGTGTCTCGCCGAGTTCGTCGTCGAAGACATGGTCGTTGTCGATGACCTCGACGCGCAGGCCCGGGACGCCCGTCCGGTCGTCCGCACGGACGACTCTCCCCCGTAGCTGATACTGATTGTCTGG
>JBDGUC010000048.1:0-39583 GCA_042216285.1 Haloferacaceae archaeon | reverse complement strand
AGGTCACCGAGGTCACCATCCGCAACAGGTACCAGGAACAGATCGAGGCGATGGGCATCCACTCCTGAGAGTCGATTCCGTCGACGCGCCCGTCCGCGGAGGCCCCCCGCAGTCGAGTGCCGAGCGGCGCGTGGACCGTCCCTCACCGACTGCGGCCACGGCCCCCGGCGACCCGGTGTCCCGATTCGCCGTGGCGGCCTGGAACGACCGGCTTTCGAGCTAAGGGCCCCGTTATGGACGGCGATCCGGGGACCGAGTGCCAGTCGGCACGTCCGCACCGTGCAAGAGTTGGAAAACGTCGAAAAAATGGATTCGTTAGTGAAAATTCGAGGGAATACTATATCCGCAGGACGCTAGATCGGGACGTAGGCGGGAGCCCCACACGATGAATCTCGACATCTCAGATCCACGGTACGACGACACGCTCGGGGCCTATCGGGTGTCGCACACCCCCGGCGGGGAGTTGAGCACCACCGTCGCCCTGATCGTCTCGGACGTGATCGGGGGAGACGAGGCGGCTCTCCCCCCGCTTCGCTCCGTCCTCGACCCGGACGCGCTCGACGCCCTGTTCGCCGCGGACCGGTCCCGGCTTCGCGTGGAGTTCGAATACGGCGGCTGTCTCGTGAGCATCCGACGCGGCCCGGAGATACTCGTGTATCCGCCCGGGTACGGGACCAGGCTGGTCGGGAGCTAGCGACGACCGGCTGACTGCGGGCCCGGGCGTCCACGGACGCCGACGAGCGCGGGGCCGTCGGGACGGAGCGTGCTCCGACGCCCGACCGCCGATAGGAGAAAACTAATTTCGTCGCCGGAACACGCCGGCCTCGTGGGGAGGGAGAAAGGGAATATTAACGAAATGAGAACGGTCCGAAACGGAGGTCAGTGCCCCAGAGCGAGCAACGTGGGCTGGACCCCGACACCGCCTTCGCCCTGCTGAGCAACGAGCGGCGACGGCACGTGCTGTGTCTGCTCGCTCGGCGGGACGAGGAACTCCCGTTACAGACCGTCGCGACGGAGGTCATCGCCAGCCTGGACGACGCGAACCGCGATGAGATAGACGAGGGGACCTACCGGAGCGTCTACGTCTCGCTCTACCAGAATCACGTTCCGCGGCTCGCGGACGCCGGCGTCGTGCACTACTCCGAGGACGACCGGACGGTGCGGATCGCCCACAATCGACGGACGTGGGAACTGTTGCGGCTCGCCGGGGTCGAACGGCGACGCTCCTGGCACCGGGAGTGTCTGCTGGTCGTCGGCGCGACCGTCCTGGCGATCGTGGGCTCGGTGAGCGGGCTGGTTCCGGTGCTCCCGGAGGCGTGGATGTTTCCGGCGCTCGTCCTGATCGGCGGATTGCTCCTGCTCGGCGGCTACCAGTATTACACCCGCTACCGGATCTCGGTCAGCGACTGCGGAGTGCTGGCGGAGTGAGCGGCGGGGCACGTCAGAGAACCCCGAGGCCGCGGCCGAGGAGGCCACAGGCCAGGACGATCGACACGACCGCGAACGCGGACGCGACGCCCGGACCGAGGGAGGGGCCGACCAGGAGGGTGACGACGAGTGCGGCGGCGAGCACGGCCGCCGCGCCCAGGAGATACCGGACCTGCGAGACCGCGGGGTTGCGCGGCGGCTTCTCGGCCCGGTCGAGATACGAGAGGAAGCGATCCGTCGCCGGGGTGCGCTCCACGGTGCCCCTGTTCGAGTCGTAGTCGATGGCGTCGACGTCGTCGAGCTTCGGGAGGTGTGACTGATAGAGGGAGACGTAGACCCGCTTGCGCTGCGTCGAGGTCAGCGATCCCGGGGGGACGTCGTTCTCGATCGAGGCCACGTACTCGGCGAGATTCCCCTGCGTCGTCGCCTCGTGGTCCTGCAGATATCTGAGCACCCGACGGCGGCGTTCGTTTTGGAGGATTCCGAAGACCACGTCGAGTCGATCGACGTCCGGTTCGTCCGACGCGTCCGTGTCCGACGAGCGAGCCACGCTCTCTCCCGAGTCATCCCGTGACATTTCACTCCCCTCCCTGGTTCGTGGCGGCGGTTCCACGCGTGATATCACTACTGTGGAGCCCATTCGTGTTGAATACCCGGGGAGACGCCACCCCGGATGACGGCCGCCCGGATCGCCGCCGCGAACGGACGGGCCGCGCCGACCGGTCGAGACGGCACCTCCCCTGGCGACGGGGCGTCCCGGAACCGTCTCGCGCGAGCGCGGAACCGACGTCACGGGGCGCGACTCGGCGGACGTCCGTCCGCTCCCGTCTCACGCCGCGGTCCCCCCGACGCCCGGTGCCGGGACGCCCCCGTCGCCACCGGTGGGTCGATCGCACGCCCGTCCGCGCCGCGCAGGCTCCGACATGTGGGTGAGAGTCATCTAGGGAGGCCGTCATTACAATGCGTCCGTTTCCTCCTCTCCCCCATGGTTAATAGATGCTTACCCCGCTCGTTCTCCGTCCGACGGAGGACGGGCGTGAGCCGCGTCCGGGCCGCGATCCGCCGGATCGGAGGGTCGCGGCGCTCGTCGGCCGTGCGACGCGACCGATCCGGCTCTCGGGGTGGAGGACGGGCCGAGGACAGCGTGGGAACGGAACGACGGCACACAGGGGGAGGGGGGCGGAGCAGGCCGTGTGCCGTCGGGGAGTTCTTCGGTCGAAACCGGTTTAGTAATGTCCTCCTTACCCGGCCGTCGTCCGGGCGACGCGTCCGCATCACCAGGTCGCCGTTCGAACCGCGTCGACGAGAATCGTCCCGTCGCTTCGAACGGTCACGTCGTGGTCGGGAAGTTCGAACGAGAGTCGCCAGGACCCGCGCCCCTGGTTCGCAAGCAGTCGAAGCGCGTCCGTGTCGACGTAGTCGTGGAGCGTGTACTCCAGCTCCGTGGCATCCACCCCCTGGAGGTCGGCGACCGTCTCGGCGAGTTTTATCGTGAGGCTCTCTCCCATACTCCCCCTCACCTGTCGAGAGACCAAAAGTACCCACGTTCGGAACGGCCCGAACGATCGGTGAAACACACGCGTCACGTCGTGATCGCCCATCGCCGTCGAGACGTCCCGACGCGAGGCGGCGACGCGCGCATCGTCCCCGCAGCCGGGGGGCGACCGGCGACGACCGGGCTTTTGTGACCGGTGCCCGTGAAAAGGTGACATGGGTGCTGGCGTTCACGAAACCGCGTTGCAGACGGCGACGCCCGGGGTCGGCGTCGGACCGGACGAACTCGCCGGCTACTGGCCGCTCGTCGTCCGCGTGGCGTGGTTTGCCGCGGGGTTCCTCGTCGTGGCGCTCCTCGGCCTGTACGTCGTCGAGCCGACGATCATCCGGATCGTCCGCAGTCGCAACCGGAACAACCCCACCGTTCGGGAGGCCATCTCGCGGTACGTCCGGCTCCTCGTCGTCGTCGTCGGCCTCTACGTCGGGGCGGGCGTGGCGGGCTACACCCGATTCCTGACCGACTCCGCGCTCGTCATCGCCGCCGGAACGCTCGCCGTCGGCGTCGCGGCCCAGACGGTCATCGGTTCGCTGGTCAGCGGCCTGGTGCTCGTGCTCGATCCCGAGTTCAACATCGGCAACTACGTCGAGTGGGAGGGCGGCGAGGGGACGATCCGGTCGATCACGCTCCGCGTCACCCGCGTCCAGACCCAGGACGGCGAACTCGTGACGATTCCGAACACGGTGCTGACGGGACAGGCGATCACGCGCCCCTACGGCCACGACCGGTATCGCGTCGTCGAACACGTCGGGATCGCCTACGAGGACGACGTGGACGAGGCACTGGATCACCTGGAAGCGGCAGCCGGCGAGGTCGACGGCGTGCTCGACGCCCCCAACCCGAACGTCTACGTCGACGAGTTCGGAAGCGACGCCGTCGTCGTCCGCGTCCACTACTGGATCGCCAACCCGACCCGGAGCGACGTCTTCGCCGTCAGGTCGAACTACGCCCGGCGGGTCAAGACTCGCCTGGAGGCGGCGGGAATCACCATCAGCCCGGCCTCGAAGCGCGACCTGCAGGGCCGGATCGAGGTCGGCGAGGGCGAGGACGGCTGACCGACGGCCCGCCGGCGTGCCCGCTCAGACGTAGTCGTCGAGATCCGACTGCACGCCGGTCACGAGGGTCGACTTCCGGCGAAGGTCGGGGAGCGACACGGGGAGGTGCGGAACGATCCGCCGGACGGCCCCGTGGAGAGTCTCGGCCTCGCCGCACTCGCCCGCGAGGTCGTCGGCGCCGTCGCGGGGCGTACCGGCGAACGCGTTCCGAACGCTCTCGCGGACCTGCCAGACGCCGACCGGCGCCCAGTAGTCGTCGGACACCTCCCGGAGGACGAGACATTTGGCCTGGCGGCCGATCGCGTCGAGGTGTTCGAGCACGCCCAGACGGGCGGCGTAGTACGCCCCCGCGGTCTCCTCGACGTACCCGGTGCGCCCCTCGGACCCCTCGTGGGCGCTCGCCAGCCAGGTTTCGCCCGTCCGATCCGGGTTCCAGACGCTCCCCGGCGTCTTCACCTCGACGAGTTCGTACTCCCACCGGCCGGGCGCGAGCACCACCCAGTAGCGGTTCCCGAGATACTCGTTGACCCACACCTGCACGCGATCCACCGACGGATCGTCCCGGATGCGTCCCCGGAGGTAGCGTCCGATCGTGTCGTCGACGGCGGTGATCGACCACCGGGTGGGGACGAGCCGACGGTCGCCCTCCCGGCCCAGCGCGCCGGCCGACAGGATCGAGTCGATCTCGTAGGTGTCGAACCCCCGGCGATAGAGGTAGGTCATCGCGCCCTCGGCCCGCCAGTCGTCGTCCTCCAGGGTCTTCTCCACCGCCGGCGGGACGTGCGGGTTCTCCGCGAGCGTCGCCGAGTCGGCGACGGCCCGGGGGCCCGTGGGCGTGTGTACCTCGTCGACCGACAGGTCGAGATCCGGCCGTCCCGAGAGACCGATCTCCACGTCGACCGGGTGGTCGGCGATGGCGACCTCGCGCTGGACGCCCACGAACCCGTTCCAGACGTCGTGGACGTCCCCGCCGGTCGATCGGCTGGAGTTGAGCAGGCCCGTCCGGTACTGCAGGACCGACTCGATGTCGAGCCCGCGGCGGTACCACTCGCCGCTCGTGGCGAACTCCGCGGCGCGGTCCTCCGCCCCGACCGGCGAGAGGATGCCCGTCGAGACCTCCGGGTAGTTCGACCGGCCGACGAAGATCGACGGCGCGGTCGAACCGAACAGCGTCCCCCCTCGCGTCGCCGACTCGAACCGGTCCGCGAACCCGTCGAGGTAGTCCAGGACCTCGTAGGACTTCTCGGCCGCCAGCCGGCGGCGCTCGGCCGCCTCGTCGGGTTCGAGCCCCTCGATGTAGTCGTCGAGGCGCATTCGTCGGAGCGAGGCGGCGGACGGGCTTCAACGTTCGGTCGGTCGAACGGTCGGGGGCTTTCGAGGTGGTCCCGGTATCGCTCGCAGGCGTATCCGAACGCGACCGCCGAAACCGGGGATTTTTCGCGCCGGCGACGCCACGGGGGACATGGTCCCCCTCCAACTGCCGGGTGGTCCGGAACTGCTCGTCGTCGTGCTGGTCCTCCTCCTGAACGCCCTGGTGGTGATCGGCTTCCTGGGCGGCCTCGGCTACTTCCTCCTCCGGGTCCGGAGCGGCGGGAGCGTCGACGAGCGCCTCGACCGGATCGAGCGGAAGATCGGTCGCCTGGAGGCGCGGGTCGATCGACTGGAGGACGGCGAGTAGCCACGGCGAACGGGGCGGGGCGACGGGGGAACCCGACGGCTCCGACCGGCCTCAGACCGTCTCCCCGGTCGACTCCTCGTCGGTCGACTCCTCGTCCAGCGGCTTCGTACACCACGTACAGAAGTCGAGGTCGGGGTCGACGGACCGACCGCAGTGGGGACACACCGCCGCGTCGTCGTCCTCCGCGGTCGGGGCGCCTCCGCCGACGACCCCGGCCACCGCCCGTGGCCGGGCGTCTCGAGCGATCCGGAAGGCGTCGATGGCGCTGGCTCCGTACAGCGCCAGGAGCGGCCCGGCGACCGTGAGGGGGAGGTTCGTCGGTCCCACGGTCGACGGATCGGCGACGGTCGTCGACAGGGCGACGCCGACGCCGAGGATGGCGACGAACCACAGGGCTGCGCGTCGCCACCGCCGGAGGTAGGCGTGTCCCAGGCCGGCGACGAGCACCGCGAGAATCGCGGCCAGCCACGGACGGTACCGTCCCATCGCGGGAGAATACGGGGCCGAGATACTGAAAGTTCCGGATCCGGAGGTACGAAACCGTCCGGTCGGTCCTCAGAGCCTGACGGGAATCCACGAGAGCCACCGCATCACCCGGGCGGGGGCGAGCAGGGGCGGGTGGAGCACCAGCCAGTCGAGCAGGGCGAGGCCGAGGCCGTGGGCGACGACCGACGGGAGGATCGACTCGCACTCGTAGTCCACCAGGCCGAAGAGCACGTCCGTCGGGGCCGAGAGCAGGAGTTCGATCGGCGGCTTGCCGACGTGGTGAAAGGCGTAGAGGACGGGGCTGATGAACGCGCTCTTCGCGCCGAGGTCGCGGACGCCGACGCAGAGCAGGCCGCGGTAGTAGGTCTCGGCGGCCACGACCACGAGCAACTGGCCCAGCGCGTGCGGGAGGAAGCGGTCGAGGGCCGTCGTCGTCTGCCACATCGGGTAGTAGGCGCGGACGGTCGGGAGCGACGACCCGACGAGGTAGAACGGGAGGACGAAGGCGGCGAGGAGGACGGCGTTGCGGAGCGCGCGGCGGTCGACCCGCCAGCCCAGGTGGCGGTCGTGGGCGAGCGCCAGGACGCCCGGGCCGACGACGAAGAGCGCGAGGTCGTGGACGACCCGCCACGGGAGCGTGTAGGCCGGGGGGGTCCAGAGCGACCAGGCGGCGCCCAGGACGGCCCCGACGATCAGCGACCGCTGGACCCAGGAGAGTGCCGCAAGTCGTGTGCGAACCCGGCCGACGGTGGACACCGCCCGCTCACTCGTCGGCCGTCGCCACGGGACCGTGACCGACGACGTCCCGGACCGCCTCGACGAACGCCTGCCGGCCGTCGAAGTACGTCTCGTCGACCTCGTCGAGGACGGCGTCGACGTCTCGCGGGCCGTCGGGCGTCCGGACGACCGCGTCGCCTTCCTTCCGTCGGACGTTGCTCAGTTCCTGGGGCCACGTGAGCCGGGAGGCGACCCGGGCGATCGGCGCGCCCTCGACCGCTGGACCCTCGCCGAGCGCCACGGCCGGCTCCGCTTCCTCCTCCTCGTCCTCGGTGTCGGCCATACGCGGGAAACGTGTGGCGACCCGCATAATCCCTTCGACCCGGCGAGCCGTCTTGCGAGCGTCTGACATACCGTTTTGTGGGTGCAGTCGGAACGCGCACGCATGACGAGCCTCGGGGAGGTCTACGGGCCGGACGCCCGGCGCGAGACGAGCACGGGACGGCTCTACGCCGGCGCCGGACTGTTCTCCGTCGGCGTACTGCTCGTCGTCGCGGGCATCGTCGTCGCGACGACCGACGTGGCACGGGCGAACGGAGCGACCCTGTTTCAGGCGCGCAAGTACGCGGGCGTCCTCGCCGGGATCGGGGTGCCGGCGGTCTTCCTCGGCCTCCTGACGGTCCTGCCGGCCGACCGGCGCACGCGCGCCGCCGCCGGCGTCGGCGCCGCCATCGCCATCCTGGGCGTCGGCCTCTTCGTCCACGCCTACCCCTGCCAGTGGTCCGGGGCGAACTGCACCACGACGGTCAGCGACCTGACGCTCCCGACGGTCGGGACCTACTTCTTCGGCGCGCTGATCACCTTCTGGTATCTGTTCGTCGGCATCGCCAACTTCAAACGCCGCAACGACCCCGGCGGGACGGCGCGGCTGGAGGTCACCCGCCAGGGCGAAACCGAGATCGTCGAGGTCGACCCGCGCAAGAAGGGGAGCGTCGGCTTCGGCAAGGGAACGCCCGACGGCGAGACGCCCACGCAGACGGCCGCCGGCACGGGCACGACCGTCGACGACGACGCGATGGTGATGGACGACGGACCCGACCGCCGGTCGGGGCGGCCCCGGTCCCGGTCCGGGTCGGGATCCGGACACGCGGGGACGACGGGGACGGGAACCGTCTCGGACGGCGGCGCCGCGACGAGCGACATCCAGTCGTTCGACGACGACCGCGTCGACCGCGACGGCGTCCCCGGCGACCCCTACTGTGGCAACTGTCAGCATTTCGAGTACGTCCGCACCGAGCGAGGGATGCAGCCCTACTGCGGGCGTCACGGCGAGGAGATGAGCGGCATGGACCCCTGCGAGGAGTGGACGCCGCGGTAGCGGTTAGAGCGACGCCAGCCGCTCGCCCACGTCGTCCCAGTGGCTGCCCCGCCAGAAGACCTGTCCGCAGTCCCGACACCGGTAGCAGTCGGTCTCCGCGGGGTCGGGGGCGTAGGCTGGCGTCTCCCCCCCGGCCGGAACGGGATCGAGCACCCCGTTGCACGAGCCACACCGGGTCGGGCGCTCCGGGAGGGCGAGCGGGACGCCCGCCGCGCGGAGCTCGCGGAGCTGGTCGAGCACCTCCCGGCGCTCGATCGGGAGTCCCCGGTCGCCGGCCCGGGCCGCGAGCGCCGCGTCCCGGGTGACGAGCAGACGGTCCTCCGCGCGGGCCCACGCGAGCAGGCGGTCGTCCGCCTCGATCCCGCGGTCGAGCGCGTAGGCGGCGTCGTGGCCGCAGATCCGGAGGTAGGTGGCCAGCGCACCGAGCATCGCGTCGAGGAGGAACTTCATGCCGGGACGCGCGTCCGGAAATCGTCGGACTGGAGCGACGCCGGGGACGGGCGGGACGGAGCGGGGGACGGCCGAGGCGAGGCGGACGCTAGAGGGGACGGCCGAGGCGAGGCGGACGGAACGACGACCGGGGCGGTCACAGGAACTCACGCAGGCCGTCGACCTCCCGCGCGTTGAGCACGTCGGTCGCCTCGGCCCAGCCGCGACGGGCGGTGTGGACGCCGTACCGGGCGTTGTCGAGTTCGGCGGGCACGTGGGCGTCGGTGTTCACCGCCAGGGTCGCCCCCGCCTCGACGGCCGTCCGGACCGCGACGTCGCGCAGGTCGAGTCGGTGGGGGTGAGCGTTCACCTCCAGGGCCACGCCGTGGTCGGCGGCGGCCGCGGCCACGCGCTCCACGTCGGGGGTCAGCCCCGGACGACTGTTGATGAGGCGGCCGGTCGGGTGGCCGAGCACCGTCGTCTCGGGGTGTTCGACGGCACGCACCAGCCGGTCGGTCGCGGCCTCGCGGTCCTGGCCGAGGGCGCTGTGGGGCGAGGCGACGACCACGTCGAGGGCCGCGAGCACGTCGTCGCCGACCGAGAGGTCGCCGTCGGCGTCGACGTTGGCCTCGACGCCCGCGAGCACCGGAATGGCGGCGTCGGCCGCGACCCGCTCGATCTCGCCCATCTGCTCGCGGAGGTCGTCGTCGGTGAGACCGACGCCGCCGACCATCCCGGGGCCGGTCGCGTGATCGGAGACGACGTGGTAGTCGTAGCCGCGCCGTTGGGCGGCCTCGACCATCTCCGCGATCGTCGCGTCGCCGTCCGACCACTCGGTGTGGGTGTGGAGGTCGCCCCGGAGGTCGTCGGTCGTCACGAGGTCGGGGAGGTCGCCGGCCGCCGCGGCCTCGATCTCGCCGCTATCCTCGCGGAGTTCCGGGGGGATCGGCGGCAGGTCGAGCGCCGCGTACATCCCCGCTTCCGTCTCGCCGGCGATCCGCTCGCCGGCGCGTTCCCCGTCCGGATCGGCCACGTCCGGGAGGTCGAAGACGCCGTACTCGTTCATCTTCAGGCCGCGGTCGATCGCCCGGTTGCGGAGCGCGACGTTGTGGTCCCACGACCCGGTGAAATACTGGAGCGCGGCGCCGAACTCGTCGGTGGCGGTCGCACGGAGGTCGACGCGGAGGCCGTCGACGCGGACGCTCGCCTTGGTCTCGCCGGCCTCGATCACGGAGCCGACCCGCTCCCAGTCGACGAGCGCCGCGATCACGGCGTCGGGATCGGCCGTGGCCACGAGGACGTCGACGTCGCCGACCGTCTCCTTCCACCGGCGGAGCGACCCCGCCGCCTCGGCGCGCTCGACCGCCGGGACGTCCGCGAGGGAGGCGAGCAGGTCGTCGGCCAGCGGCCGGACGTCGCCGAGGCGTTCGCGCTCGCTCGCCCGCCGGGCGAACGCGACGTTCTCCAGGACGTTCGCCTCGGTCTTGGGGCCGAAGCCGGAGACCTCGCGGATCTCCTCCTCGCGGGCCGCCCGCTCCAGGTCGTCGAGCGTCCGCACGTCGAGGGCGTCGTAGAGCGCCCCCACCGTCTTCGGACCGACGCCCTCGACGGCGGTCAGCGCCTCGACGTCGACCGGCAGTTCCTCGCGGAGATCGTCGAGTTCCGCGATCGATCCCGTCTCGACGTACTCGACGATCTTGGCCGCGATGGCGTCCCCGACGCCGTCGATGCGCGCGACCGCGTCGGGGCCCTCGGCGACGAGGTCCTCGATCGGCTCCGGCCGGTCGCGGACGTTCTCGGCGGCCCGCCGGTAGCTCCGGGGCTTGTACTCGACGCCCTTGACCGCAAGCAGGTCGGCGAACTCCTCCAGTCGGGCGGCGACCTCGCCGTTCCGGCTCACGACCGCCCCCGCGTCCGGCCCGTCGACTCCTCGCGGCCGAGCGCCTGCCGGAGGAACTTCATCCACCGCTTGCGGTCGGCCGCCTCGCTGGCCTCGGCCTCCCGTTCGAGGTCGGCGGGCCGGAGCTGCTGGAGCGCCTCTAGCGCCCGGTCGATGCCGATGACGCTCTCGGCGAGGCGCTCGCCCTCCTCGAAGCTCACCTCGCCGTCCTCGATCCGTTCGAGGCGCGCCAGGCGCTCGCGGCGCAGGTTCCGCTTTGCCTCCTCGACGCGCTCGCGCTCGCCGGCCGGGATCGTGTCGCGGCGCTTGATCTCGAAGACGAACTCCTGCAGGTCGATCGTCTCGCCTTGCACCTCGATTCGCTCCGGGATCGCCGCCCCCACGGTCGCGCCCTCCCGGTTGACGCGCTCCAGCAACTGCTTGCGCTGGTACTCCTTCACGGTGCCCGGTAGGGCGGCGCCGCACTTCGCTCCTTCGGCACGGGCCGGGCGCGGAGACGGTCGCGGACGGGAATCGACCGGGAGGGGCGGCGGGACGCGGGCGTCACCGCCCTCGGCGCGTGCCACCGGAAACTGAACCTTCTTATGACGCTCCCCGGTATGGGGCGGCATGGGTCTGTTCGACCGGCTACGGGGCGAAGATCACCCGCGTGTCGCCTTCATCGGCATCGACGGGGTGCCCTACTCGATGCTCGCCGACAACCGCGATCGGCTCCCGAATCTCGCGGCCGTCGCCGACGAGGGGAGCGCAGGGGCGATCGACAGCATCGTGCCGCCGGAGTCGAGCGCGTGCTGGCCGGCGCTCACGACCGGGGTCAACCCCGGCGAAACCGGCGTCTACGGCTTTCAGGACCGCGAGGTGGGCTCCTACGACACCTACGTCCCGATGGGCCGGGACGTCCGTGCCGACCGCATCTGGGACCGGGTGTCGGAGGCCGACCGGTCGGCCACGGTGATGAACGTCCCGGTCACGTTTCCCCCCCAGCGGAACGTCCAGCGGATGGTCTCCGGCTTTCTCTCGCCCGGCGTCGACGAGGCCGCCTACCCCGACGAACTCCGGAACTACCTCGACTCGATCGACTACCGCATCGACGTCAACGCCAAACTCGGCCACAAGGACGACCGAACCGAGTTCGTCGAGAACGCCCACGAGACCGTCGACCGGCGGTACGAGGCGTTCGACCACTACGTCCAGCAGGACGACTGGGACCTCTTTTTCGGCGTCTTCATGACGACCGACCGGGTCAACCACTTCCTGTTCAAGGACTACGAGCGCGGCGACGACCCCACGCGCACCGATCCCGGGTTCGACGGCCGCGAGGCGTTTCTGAACTTCTACGAGACGGTCGACGACTACATCGGTCGGCTCCGCGCGACGCTCGCCGACGACGTGACGCTCGTGATCGCAAGCGACCACGGCTTCACCTCGCTCGACTACGAGGTCCATTTCAACGCCTGGCTCGAATCGGAGGAGTGGCTCGCCTACGAACACGACGACCACCAGGAACTGGCCGACGTCGCCGCGGAGACGGTCGCGTACTCGCTCATCCCCGGCCGGTTCTACATCAACCTGGAGGGGCGCGAACCGCGCGGGGGCGTCCCCGAGAGCGAGTACGAGGCGCGACGCGACGAACTCAAGGCGATGCTCGAAGAGATGGAGGGGCCGGACGGGAACCCGGTCTGTTCGCGGGTGGTCGAGCGCCAGGACGCGTTCCGCGGCGACCACGAGGACATCGCCCCCGACCTGGTGGCGATCCCGAACGACGGGTTCGACCTCAAGGCGGGGTTCAAGGAGCACGACGCCGTCTTCGACACCGGACCGCGCAACGGGATGCACACCTTCGCCAACGCCTCGCTCCTGATCGACGACCCGAGCGCCACGCTCGACGGCGCCGACCTCTACGACGTCGCGCCCACGATCCTCGACCTCATGGAGGTCGACTACCCCCGGACGGAGTTCGACGGGGCGAGTCTGGTGTAGCCGGGGCTTGAAATGCGATGCCGGGACCACCCGGCACATGGCAGTCGACAGGGAGCGACTCACGGAGCGCCTCGCGGCCGTCGAACGCCGGCTGACCGACGCGGATCCGGACGAGGGCGGACTCGCCGACGTCGCCGCCGTCGAGGGGCGACTCTCGGAGCTCGAAACGCGGGCCGACGAGCTCGACGACCGGCTCGGCGACGTGGAGAGCGGGCTCCAGGCGCTCCGGGGCTACGTCGGGGGCGTCGACGCGGTCGACGAGTCGGTCGAGCGGCGCGCGGACGCCGCGCTCGCCAGGGTCGAGCGGCTGGAGGCGACGCTGGTCGACGAGCCCGACCTGGCGATGGAGCGGGTGCCGACCGACGACCCCGCCTCGCGGGCGCGTGACGGGACCGAGGGCCCCGAGGACCCCGCCCACGTCGAGGGCGGAGCGTCCGCCCGTATCGGGGGCGACTCGCCCGCCGAGGGCGAGGACATCGGGGACGGGTCGACGGAGCGACGGCGGGTGCCCGGCGCCCAGGAGAGGCCTGCCGGGCGCGCGGACGGGACTGCCGGGACCGGGGGGATGGCCGGACCCGCCGGGGTCGACGGGGCCAGCACGGAAGAGGAGGGACGGCGGCTCGTCGACAGGCTCCGGGACGCGCTGTGATCCGCGTCCTGCTCGCGGTGGTCCTGACCGTCGCGCTCGCCGGCGTCGCGTTCCAGGCGATCGAACGCGGACGGATCGACCGGACGACGACCCGCCTCGACGCCGCCACGGACCGGCTCCGGCGGGCCGCGTCCCTGCTCGTCGCGCGCGACGACCCGACGGCCGTCGGCGTCCCCGGCGCGCGTCGCGTCGTCCGGATCGACCTGCCCGAGCGGTCGCTCGCCGCCGCGCCCGTGGCGTCGTTCGCGGTGAACGGCAGCGACGGCGCGGCGGAGCCGGGCGGGTGGGTCCGGTACCGGGTTCGGGGCGCCAGGCCGACGCGCGTCCACGTGCCGGTCGACCTGCGGACTCCGGACGGTCCGGTGGTCCTCGACGGCGAGGGGCGGCGGCGACTCCGCCTGGGACTGGTCGCCGACGGCGGCCCCGCGGTGGTCGTCGAGCGGGAGTGATCCGGCCGGCCGAAAGGAGCGCACGGATTTAACCCCACGGGGCACCCAGTCGTGGAGCATGCAGCTCTCGGTGGTGGTCCCGACGCTCAACGACCGCGAGCACCTCGGCGCGACGCTCGACGCGCTGGCGGAGCAGGTTCCGACGGCCGAGGTGGTCGTCGCCAACGGGCCGTCGGCCGACGGAACCACCGGGATGGTGCGCGACCGCGACGACGTGGACCTGCTGGTCGAGGTGTCCGACCGCGCCCGCACCGTCGTCCGAAACGCCGGCATCGAGGCGGCCTCCGGAGACGCCGTCGTGCTCGTCGGACAGGCCCTCGTCGTCAGCGAGACGTGGGGACGGGCGGTGCGGGAGGCGCTCGACGACGGGGCCGACGCCGTCACCGGCCCCGCCAGGCGTCGCCTCCGCGGGGGTGCGACCGCCGAAGAGCCCGAACGCCGGCGGGTCGGGGGCCGGTTCGTCACCCACTTCGACGGGCGCAACGTCGCCTTCCGGCGGGCGACGCTCGACGCGCTCGACGGCTTCGACGAGTATCTCGACGCGGGCGGGGCCCGCGACGTCGCCCACCGCCTGGCGGGGCTCGGCGGGACCGTCGCCTGGCGGAGCGAGATGAGCGCCCGGGGCGAGTACGAACCCGACGGCGGACGGACGGCCGGCGACTGGGAGCGGGCGCACCGCGCGCGGGCCTACCGGCTGGTGAAGAACTACGGGCTCCGGCCGGCGCCCGTCCGGCGGATGCTCGGGCGCGCCGGCGAGGACGCCGTCGAGAGCGCCCGAGAGGTCCTGCACGGGGAGTCGCTGACGGCGTGGCTGGGGGCCGGGCGGAGCGTCGCCGAGGGAATCGCCCGCGGCGCCGCCGACGGGCTGGTCGCCCGGGCACGCGACCGGACGCCGACGCGCAACCCCTACGGCATCTCGCACCGGGACGACCGTGCGGTGGCGCGCTACGACTGGCGCTGAACGTCGAGGGCGGGGAGGAGTCGCGCGGGGTTGTGGGTGAACGCCCGCCGCATCGCGTCGGCGGGGACGTCGAGAGTGAGGAGTTCCATCACGCCGACGTTCGGGTGCGTGGTCGGGGCGCCGCTCCCGAAGACGATCCGGTCGGGATGCTCGCGCAACCCCCGTTCGAGCAGGTCGCGGTACCGGACGTACCCGGTTTCGAGATAGCAGTCGTCGTACTCGTCGAGCAGGGCGAGGCCATCACACATCAGGGCGCGGTCGAGCGGGTAGCCGCCGAAGCCGAGCAGGACCGTCCGCACGCCCCGGTCGAGGACGGCCGTCGCGGCGGCCGACGGCGGGAAGCCCCGGCCGGCCCGGACCAGCGTCGGCAGGTCCGTCTCGGCGAGCGCGTCGAGCGTCGCCGGGTCGGGAAGTCCGTCGCGTGCCGGCGCCAGCAGGAAGCCGTGAAAGCGGTCGTCGTAGCAGAACCGTTCGACGTCGTCGGGCGAGACGTGGTGGTCCTCGCGCCGTGCGGTCACGTTCCGCAGGCGGGCGGCGGGCGTGTCCCGCGGGTCCCGCGGGCCGTCGAGGCGGGCGACGGTCAGAAAGGGGCGGTCGACGCTGAGGCGCGCCACCGCGTTGTTGTCCCGGAGGTATCCTCCGTCGTGGTCCGCACCCTGGCCCGCCCGCGTCGGCGGCGCGACGACGGCACGGACCACGCCGGCCTGATGGAGTTCGCGTTCCAGTTCCTCGGGGCCTCCCCGTTCGCCGCGGTCCGCGTCCGGCGACAGCCGGGCGTTGCAGTCGAGCGCGCGGAACTCATGTTCCAGCTCCAGCATCCGTCGGGCGGACGGGCGGCGCCCTTATAAACGGCCCCCCGATTCGTGGCCGTGGGGCGAGCGACGGGCCCCCAGAACGGGAGGGCCGGCTCAAAACCTGAGGGAGACGTCGTCGCCGGCCGCGAGGTCGAACGCCTTGTCGCCCCGGCCGCGGTTGACGTCACACTCCACGTTGCCGTGGCTGCCGACCGTGACGAGACGCTCGCCCGGGTCGACGTCGGCGAACGTCCGGACGACGGGCGCGGGCGTCCCGTTCACCCGCACCCGGTCGCGGCCGTCGAGAACGGCGCCCGGCAGGTTCGTGATCGCGTTGCCGAAGCCGTCGACCGCGAGCACCTCCCCGCGGGCACCGTCGTCGGACGTCGTCGGGTCGGGGAGCCGGAGGTCGACCACCTCGTCGGTCGGCGCCAGTCCGTCGAGGTCGGCCAGACCGTCGGCGGGCGCCGTCCCCGCTTCGTGGACGGCGGCGGCGAGCGGGGCGAACACGTCGCGGCCGTGAAACGTCGTGGAGGCGGGATGGCCCGGGTCGGCGACGTACGGCTGGACCGCGTCGTCGCCGGCGAGGCGGCGGGCCGCCGGGAGCAGGAGTCCGTTGTCGGGGCCGACGAGGACGTGGTCGCCGCCCCGGACGACGAGGACGGCGCGGTCGGTGCCGACGCCGGGGTCGACGACCGCGAGGTGGACCGCGGGCGGGAACTCCGGGAGGACGAACCGGAGCCAGAAGGCGGCCGCGCGGACGTCCTGGCGGGGGAGGTCGTGGGCGACGTCGACGACGCGGGCGGTCGAGCGCCGCGCGAGGACGCCGCGGACGGCCGCGGGATACGGGGAGCCGAAGTCGGAGGCGACGGTGATCATACCCCGTGGCCGTCGGACTCGCCGATCCGTCGGATGCGCTCGACGCCGTCGGCCGACTCGATCACCTCGACCGCCGGATCGGGGAGGTGGGTCCGCCACTCCTCGCCGTCGATCATGCGCTGGCGGAGTTCGGCGCCCTTGAGCACCCGGCGGCGGAACATCGGCGACTGGCGCACCTCGACGCCGGCCTCCTCGAACAGGCGGACGACGAGCGGGTTGTTCGAGTACGCGACCTCGAAGGGCGGGACCATGCTCCGGACGTGGCTGACCCACACCGAGTTCCGGTCGAGGTCCTCGATGGGGACCGTGTAGGTCGGCAGGTCGAACTCGCGGACCGCCTTGGCGACCATGGTGACGCGCTCGCCCGCGGTGAAGGGGTTGCGCGTCGTGTGGGAGTCGCCCGCGCTCCCGATGCCGAGGACGAGTTCGTCGACGTCCTCCGCGATCTCGCGAACCATGTGGTGGTGGCCGTCGTGGTAGGGCTGGAACCGGCCGATGTAGAACCCCCGCATGCCTCCCGCGTTGCGACGGAGATTTATAAACCCGGCGAGAGCGGTGAAGGGCGCGAACGGCCGGTAGCAGCCCTCACCGACCGGGATACGGGAACCCCTGACACGAGCGCCAGGGGAGAAAGTATATCAGTTCAGGGTCCCTCGGTTTCATCAGCGACCCAAGTTCTATGAGCAACGACAGGGAACCAGACGACGACCCCCCGATGGGGACGGACGGGTCGACGGCGTCCGGCGGCGAGTCCCGCTCCGACGACGCCGAAGAGGAACGGACGCCGGGCGCAGACGAGTCCGGATCCGTGCCCGACCGCGCTCAGGACGGGGACGAACGACTCCCGGACCGCGGTCCGGACGACCCGGATCGCGGCGGGAACGGGGGCGACGACACGCTCGACGACCGCGACGGGTCGATCGAGGACCTCGGGAGTAGCGTCGAGGTCGAGGCCGAGGTCGACGAGGAGATCGCCGAGGACGACATGCTCGGCGGACTCCAGGTCGACTCGACCGCCGACATCCAGGTTCCGGAGCGGCTGGTCGATCAGGTGATCGGACAGGAGCACGCCCGGGACGTCGTGATGAAGGCGGCCAAACAGCGCCGCCACGTCATGATGATCGGCTCGCCCGGGACGGGCAAGTCGATGCTCGCCAAGGCGATGTCGGAACTCCTCCCGCGGGAGGAACTCCAGGACGTTCTGGTCTATCACAACCCGGACGACGGCAACGAGCCGAAGGTGCGCACCGTGCCGGCGGGCAAGGGCGAGCAGATCGTCGACGCCCACAAGGAGGAGGCCCGCAAGCGCAACCAGATGCGCTCCTTTTTGATGTGGATCATCATCGCCATCGTGCTGGGCTACTCGCTCATCATCGCCGGACAGATCCTGCTCGGCATCCTGGCGGCCGGCGTCATCTACCTCGCGTTCCGCTACGGCTCGCGGGGGAGCGACTCGATGATCCCGAACCTCATCGTGAACAACGCCGACACCAAGACGGCGCCGTTCGAGGACGCCACCGGTGCCCACGCCGGCGCGCTGCTCGGCGACGTCCGCCACGACCCGTTCCAGTCCGGCGGCATGGAGACGCCGTCCCACGATCGGGTCGAGCCGGGGGCCATCCACAAGGCCAACAAGGGCGTGCTGTTCGTCGACGAGATCAACACGCTCGACATCCGCTCCCAGCAGCACCTGATGACGGCCATCCAGGAGGGCGCGTTCAGCATCACGGGCCAGTCCGAGCGCTCCTCGGGCGCGATGGTCCACACCGAACCCGTCCCGACGGACTTCATCATGGTCGCCGCCGGGAACCTCGACGCGATGGAGAACATGCACCCGGCGCTCCGCTCGCGCATCAAGGGGTACGGCTACGAGGTCTACTTCGACGACACCATCGAGGACACCCCCGAGATGCGCCGGAAGTACGCCCGGTTCGTCGCCCAGGAGGTGGCCAAGGACGGTCGCCTGCCCCACTTCACCGACGACGCGGTGCGCGAGGTCATCCTCGAGGCCCAGCGTCGGGCCGGCCGCAAGGGTCACCTGACGCTCAAACTCCGGAACCTGGGCGGTCTCGTCCGGGTCGCGGGCGACATGGCCCGGAGCGAGGACGCCGACCGGACCACCCGGGATCACGTCCTCCAGGCGAAAGGGCGCTCGCGCTCCATCGAACAGCAGCTGGCCGACGAGTTCATCAAGCGCCGCAAGGACTACGAACTCCAGGTCACCGAGGGCTACGTCACCGGCCGGGTCAACGGGCTCGCCGTCATGGGCGAGGACTCCGGCATCGTCCTGCCCGTGATGGCCGAGGTCACCCCCTCCCAGGGGCCGGGCGAGGTGATCGCCACCGGGCAGCTCCAGGAGATGGCCGAGGAGGCCGTCCAGAACGTCTCGGCCATCATCAAGAAGTTCTCCGACGAGAACATCTCGGACAAGGACATCCACATCCAGTTCGTCCAGACCGGCCAGCAGGGCGTCGACGGCGACTCCGCGTCGATCACCGTCGCCACGGCCGTCATCTCGGCGCTGGAGAACGTCGGCGTCGATCAGAGCCTGGCGATGACCGGCTCGCTCTCGGTCCGGGGGGACGTCCTGCCCGTCGGCGGGGTCACCCACAAGATCGAAGCGGCCGCCAAGACCGGGATGGACCGGGTCATCATCCCGCGGTCGAACATGCAGGACGTGATGATCGAGGACGAGTACGAGGACATGATCGAGATCATCCCCGTCGATCACATCAGCGAGGTGCTCGACGTCGCCCTGGAGGGCGAACCCGAGAAGGACTCGCTGGTCGACCGCCTCAAGCAGATCACCGGCTCCGCCCTCGACGGACAGGGACAGGGGACCCGCGGCCCGAGCAGTCCCAGCCCGCAGTAGCCGTGCCCGACTGGCCGGCGTTCGCCGGGTTCACCGGCGTCGTGCTGGCCGTTCTCCTCGTTCTCGCCCGACTGTCACGGACCGCGATCGACGACACCGGCGTCGGGGACTCCCCCGGCGACCGGGGGGCGTCCGGAACCGGACCGGACGACCGGCGCCGACGGACGGGCGACCGAGACGCCACGGCGGACGGCGCGCTCGCGGCCGCCGACGCCGCCGACCGCGACTCCGTGCCGTCCGATCCGTTCGCCGAATCGGCCGTCGAGTCGGGGACGGAGCCCGGCCGCGACCCGGAGGAAGCGGACGCTCCGTGGGACGCGTGGCCGGACCGCGCCGATCCCGGCGCGACGCCGGACCGACCCGGCCGCGGGGGCGGGGGCCAGTCCGCGGAGGAACTGACGACCGCGGCGCTGCTCGCCAACGTCGCCGTCTCCCAGGGGCTCCTGGGATCGCTCCTGCTCGCGGGCGCGTGGTACACGCAGGTGCCGCCCGCGGCCCTGGGGGTGGGGCCGGCGGGGGTGGGACCCGCCGTGCTCGCGGCCGGAATCGGCCTCGGGGTGGCGCTCTACGTCGCCAACGAGGCCGGGGCGGTCGCCGGACGACGCGTCGGCGGCGGCGGCGGCGAGGAACTGCGCGAAGCGCTCGCCCCGGGGACTGCGGCCGGATGGGCCGCACTCCTGTTCGTCGTGTTGCCGGTCATCGCGGGCTTCGAGGAACTCCTCTTTCGCGGCGCGCTGATCGGCGCGATGCACGCGGGCTTTGGCGTCTCGTCCTGGCTCCTCGCGCTCGGCTCGTCGGCCGCGTTCGCCGCCGGCCACGGAGCCCAGGGACGCGTCGGGATGGCCGTCACCGGGACGCTCGGGTTCGTGCTCGCGGCCGCGTTCGTCCTCACCGGGAGCCTCCTGACCGTGGTCGTCGCACACTACCTCGTCAACGCGCTGGAGTTTCTGGTCCACGAGTGGGCGGGGATCGATCCCGTCGCCGGGACGTGGCGTCCGGGAGGCTGACCGGGACGCGGCCATTCAATGCTGAGAACCGGGGGACGGATTATATAAGTCCCCTCCCCAGAGGGAACTGACACGATGGCGGTAGACCCGTCCGACCGGTGGCCCGGAACGGATCCCGGGGAAGGAGAGACGGTCGGCCACGTCCGCATCGGCGAGGACGCCGACCGACCGAGCGTCGCGGTGACCGAGGCGATCGAGCGAGCGACCGGCGAGCGGCCGGACCCGGAAACGCTCTGCCGGGCGGTCGATCCGGGTGCGCTCGACGCCCTCTTCGCGACGCGGCCGGACGGCTCCCGCCGGCGCGGCGGGACGGTGAGCTTCGTCGTCGGGAACTGCGTGGTGGCGATCCACGCCGACGGCGGGGTCACCGCGGCGGTGCTCGACTAGGTTTCGAGGGCTCTGAGCCGCTCGGCCACGTCGGCGGGCGTCGCACCCCGCACCCCCTCGATCCGGTGGTCCGGCACGAGGAGCGGGACGGGGTTCTCCGCCAGCGCCGCCGTCGCAATCTCCCGGTCGGTTTCGTCCTCCGGGTCGAGGTCGGCCATCCGCACCACCGCCTCGACGGTGGCCGTCTCCCCCGCCGGAATCGCTCCGACCGCCTCCAGCACCCGGCGACGGTCGGTCGGCACCGTCAGCGCCACCTCGACGTCCGGCAGGTCGTCGCGCTCCCCGTCGAGGTAGGCGAACAGGGCGTCGAGGACGGGATGGTCGGACCCGGCGTCGGGCGGAACCGTCTCGGGAAAGGAGACGCTGATGACCCGACCGGAGGCGAGACCGATCTGTACGGCGCGTCCGAGACGCGACGACTCGCGGGCGAACACGCCCGTGTCGTCGGATGCGGCGTCGTCCATGCGTGCCGAACGCCCGCCGGCGCCTTCAAACCCGCCACGCCGTCGCTCCCGGAGCCGAGCGTCGCCGTCTGCCCACGCGACCGGGCTAGCCCGACTCGTCCGACAGGCGCGCGACGAGGTCCCGGAGCGTCGCCAGGTCGTACTGGCCGGGTGCGGTCGCCGCCGCCGGGTCGACGGGCGCGTAGCCGATCCGCGAGCCGTACAGCGGCGCCACCGCGCGGGTGTGCCGGCCGGCCGCGCCCATCGCCATCGTCGCCACGCGGTCGCCCGCGGCCGTCGCGGCGTGGGTCGCCCGCAGGAGCGCGAGCGCGTCGGCGCGGTCGCCCGCCGTGACCGCCAGCTTTCCCACGTCGCCGCGCGCGGCCGCGTCGGAGAGCAGGTCGCCCATCTCGTCGACGGACGGCGTCGCCTCGAAGTCGTGGACCGACGCCACGACCGCGGCGCCGTGCTCGCGGGCGTGGGCGGCCGTCCGCCGGCCCTCGGGATCGGCGAGCGCGGCGCACTCGACGTCCACCGCGGCGACGGCGTCGTGTTCGGCCGCGGTCCGGAGGGCCGCGAGTCTCCCCCCGTCTCCCGCCTCGCCGCCCTCCCACGTCGCCCGGTTGGTGGCGATCAGGGGCAGGCGGCCGTCGTACGCCGCCAGGGCGCCGAGCGGGTCGGCCGCGAGGTCCATCCGGAACTCGACGGCGTCGGCGTGCTCGCGGGCCGCAGGTTCCTCGTCGAGGTCGGAGACGCTCGCGGCGAGGACGAACGAGTCGAACGCGAGGTCGGCCATATCGCCACACCGGGGGCAGTCGACGTAACCCTTGTCACCGCGTCAGTCGTCGTGGGGCCCGATCGATCCCGATCCGGAGTGCGAGCCGGACGCCTCGGCCGCCTCGGTTCCCTCCTCGACGGCGGCCGTCAGCGAGACGTTGAGCGCCAGCATGGACGCGACGCCGCCGACGATCGTGACGGCGTTTTTCACGGCGTGATCGAGCACGGCGGCCGCGAACGCGACCGCGGGGACGACGGCTCCCGCGGGCGTCAGCACGACGACGAAGGCCGTGAAGGCGGCCTCGTAGAGGCCGACGCCGCCGGGCGAGAGCGGGAGCACCTTCGCCAGGTTGCCGACGCTCACCGCGAACAGGCCGACCGCGAGCAGGGTCGGCGGGGGGAGGTCGACGGCGGGGAACGCCGAGAGCACGACGACGGCGGTGAGGACGTCGATCGTCCAGACGAGGAGGCTCGCCGCCCCGATCCGCGCGAAGGCGCCGCGCGAGTGCGTGACGGTCTGCAGGTCGGCGACGAATCGTTCGACGACGTCGGCCACGTAGTCGGCGTAGCTGTCCGAGGAGAGCCGGGCGATCCCGTCCCGGACCAGGTTGCGGTCGGTCCGGGCGCTCGCGACGATGGCGGCGACGGCGAGGACGGCCGCGATCCCCACCCCGGCGGCGACCCGGATCGCCGTCCGCACCGCCGCCGCCTCCACCCCGGGGACGGTCCCCGAGAGTCCGGCCGCGATCCCGTCGACGTCGCCCCCGAGGACGAGGCCGACGAGCACGAGGCCCGCGAGCGTGGCGATGGTGAGCAGGTCGAACACCCGCTCGGTGGCGAGCGACGCAAAGCCCGTCGGATAGGGGACGCCCCGGCGGGCCTTCACGACGTAGGCCCGGACCGCGTCGCCGAGCCGTGCGGGAAAGACGAGGTTGCCGGTCTGGCTGACGAACACCGCGCCGGTCAGGAAGCCGGCGCCCTCGCGGTAGCCGAGTTCGGCCAGGATCGACCGGTAGCGGAGCCCGCGGATCGGCCACGAGAGCAGGTAGACCCCGACCGCCAGGACGATCAGCGGGCGGTCGGCCGACGAGAGCGCCCGCAACGCGTCGCTCGGGTCGATGTACAGCGCCATCAGCCCGAGCGCGATCAGGGTGAAGAGGACGCCGCCCGCGACCGTCCGCCGGCGCGTGATCCGGGGGCGCACCGACAGCTCCCACCACGTCCGGAGGAGCTGACTCCCCATCCCGAAGACGTCCCGCACCAGATCCACCTTCGAGTCGCCCTTTGGCTCCCACTCGACCGGGAACTCGGCGACCCGGTAGCCCGCTCGCTGGGCCCGCACCAGGAGTTCCGTGTCCCAGAACCAGTGCTCGTCGCCGATGTCGGCCCGCAGCGCCTCGAAGACCTCGCGGGAGAGCGCCTTGAACCCGCACTGGTGGTCGCGCAGGTCAGACCGGAGGAACAGGCGGACGAGCGCGTTGTAGCCACGGCTCGCCACGTCGCGTCTGGCGGGGCGATCGGCCTCCCGGCCCGGCATCCAGCGCGACCCCGTCGCCACGTCGTACTCGCCGGAGCGGACCCGCTCGACGAGGTCCTCGAGGTGGCCCATGTCCGTCGCCAGGTCCGTGTCGAAGTAGACCAGCACGTCGCCCCGGGCGATCCCGAACGCCCGTTCCAGCGCCCCCCCACGCCCCAGACGCTCGTCGCTGTGGACGTGACGCACCCGGTCGTCCGCGGCCGCCAGCCGATCCGCGATCGCCGGCGTCCGATCCGTACAGCCGTCCTCCGCGACGATCACCTCGAAGCCCCCGGCCGGCAGAAACGACGACAGGTGATCGAGCGTCACCTCGACCGTCCGCTCGATCGTCCCCGCCTCGTCGTACGCCGGCAACACCACGCTGACCTCGGGGCCGGACGGGCCGGTCATCGTCCCCCCTTTGGCGACCGATCGGCTAAGTACCTTCTGACGACGCCCGTCACCGTCGGGGCGTCCGGACCGGCACGCGCCCGCGCCGTGGCGGCGGCGTTAGCCGGCCGTACCACGGCGCCGTCGCCGCCGTCCGAGAGCGCCGACCTCGGCCCGAACGAGCGCGACGATCGAGGGACGGCGTCGAGTTAGCCGAACGTACCAAACCGGCTATACCGGTCGACGCGGTGAACGAACGTATGAGCACGACCGCAGGGGGACCGGTACTCGACCTGACGCCGAAACAGCGCCGCATCCTCGCGTACCTCCGCGAGCACGCGGACGACCGCACCTACTTCAAGTCGCGGGGAATCGCGGAGGACCTCGGCCTGACGGCCAAGGAGGTCGGCGCGAACATGCGGGCCATCCTCGACGGGGAGTTCGACGTGACCGTCGAGAAGTGGGGCTACTCCTCGGGGACGACCTGGCAGGTGACCCGCTAGGGCCACGCCCGACCCCGGGCCGGTTCAGGGGTCGTACCGCAGGAGACCGTCGGCGTCGTCGGCGAACGCGACGGCGTCGGGGCCGAACGAGTCGGCGTACCGCACGACCAGCGTCACGACCGTCTCCGGACGGGACACCCGGTAGCCGCCGCCGTCGGGGCGCGCGAGCAGTCCGTCCGCCTCCAGGTCGCGGGCGTGGGCGCTGACGGTCGCACGGGAGACGTCGAGGGCGGCCGCGAGGTCGGTTCCCGAGACGCCCGGGCGACGGAGCGCCGTCAGGAGCATCCCCCGACGCGTCGGCCGCCGGAGGTGGCCGAGCGCGACCCGCTCGAACTCCGAGAAGCGCCCGGCGAGGGAGAACCGGCGGTAGTCGCCGTCGCGGCGCGACGCGACGACGCCGTCGTCGACCAGCCGGCGGAGGTGGTGCTGGGCCTCGCCGGTGGCCAGGCGCAGGTCGTCGCGGACCTTCGAGAAGTGCGCGCCGGGCGTGGCGGCGACGTAGCCGCGGACGGCGGCGCGGGTGTCGCCGTCGGTGCCGGCGTCGGTCCGTCGGTCGGCGTCGTCGCTCGTTCCGCGGAGCCCCACGAGCGGCGTCGCGGCGCCGAGCGCCGCGAACCGCCTGAGCGTCTCCCGCTTTTCCTCGTCGATGCCGTCACCCGTCACGATCCGGAGTATGCGAGGCCTGCGTAAAAAGCAACGGGTGGTTAAGACGGGCGATGGGCCGTCTCACTCGACTTCCGTCTCCGGTTCGCCGTCCTCGTGGACGTCCGGATCCCGATCCTCCAGCCCCTCGTCGGCCTCGCTGATGACCTCGTCCGCGCTCTTGATCGTCGGCTCGCCGGTCTTGATCGCCTCGGCCTCCTGTTCCATCTGTGCGACGTCCATCTCGGCGGCCTCGTCGATCTCGCCCAGGATCTCGTCGATCTCGTCGAGGCCGAGCATCTGGCGGGTCTCCCGGTCGAAGTCGAGCGCCTCCAGTCCGGCCGACTCCTGGACGTGGCTGTCGGTCAACTGCTTGCCGTAGCGCCCGAGAAGCGACGTGAGTTCCTGGGGGAGCACGAACGTCGTGGACTCGCCCTCGCCGATCGCCTCCAGGGTCTCCATTCCCCGCTCGATCACCGCACGCTCGCCCATCGCCTCGGCCGACTTCGCCCGCAACACCGTCGAGATGGCGTCCCCCTGGGCTTCCAGAATTTGAGACTGCTTTTCGCCCTGTGCCCGGATGATGTTGGACTGCTTTTCGCCCTCGGCGGTCTCGACGGCGCTCCGGCGCTCGCCCTGGGCTTCGAGGATCATGGCCCGGCGGCGGCGTTCGGCGCTCGTCTGCTGTTCCATCGCCTGCTGGACGTCCTTGGAGGGGTTGACCTCCCGGACCTCGACGGACTCGACGCGGACGCCCCACTCGTCGGTCGGTTCGTCGAGTTCCTTCCGGATCCGGGCGTTGATCTCCTGGCGCTTGTTGAGCGTGTCGTCCAGTTCCATGTCGCCGAGAACGGCCCGGAGGGTGGTCTGGGCGAGGTTCGACACCGCCCGCTTGTAGTCGTCGACCTCCAGAAACGCCTTCCGGGCGTCCATCACCTTGATGTAGACGACGGCGTCGGCGGTGACCGGCGAGTTGTCCCGCGTGATCGCCTCCTGGCGGGGCACGTCGAGCGTCTGGGTCCGCAGGTCGAACGCGTAGGTCCGGGAGACGAACGGCGGGACGAAGCTGATCCCCGGTTCGAGCAACCGTCGATACTCGCCGAAGACGGTGAGGGCCTTCTTCTCGTAGGCGTCGACGATCTCGACCATCGAGTAGACGGTGACCACCGCGAGGACGAGGACGAACAGGCCCACGAGGAAGGTACCGACGTCGACGCCGAGCTGGAGCGACACGGGCGCCAGCGGGCCGACCGCCGGGACGCCGGTGGAGGCGCCGGCCCGGAACAGGGCGAACCCCATAGCTGGACTTCGGAGGTGGCCTCAATAAGCGTTCGCCCCTCGTGTAACCCCAAGGATTACGTCCGCGGCCGGCCGAATGGGCGTTCGATGCCGGACGCCCGCCGTCGTGCGCTGTTCGCCGTCGCGGCCGGCCTGCTGGGAGCGGCCCTGGGCATCGCCGGTGCCGGTCACGCCTACCTGGGGGAGTGGCGTCGCGCAGTCGCGTGGTTCTCGTTCGTCCTCGGGGCCGCGCTGGTGCTCGTGTCGGTCCTCGCCGACCCGCGGACGGTGACGCTCTCGAGCCTCCCTCCGGAGGTCGCCATCCCGGTGGCCGGCCTCCTGGTGCTCAGCGCGGCCGACGCCTACCGGGTCGCGACGTACCAGGCGCGCGGGGGGCTCGCCGCGTCCCCGTCGGGGACCGCGAGCGACGCGGCCGCGCCGGACGACGACCCCCCGTCGTGTCCGAACTGCGGGCGGGCGGTCGATCCGTCGATGAACTTTTGCTGGTACTGTGCCGAGCCGGTCGAGGCCGCGTCCGACGCCGGGGGGGACGTCACTGCTCGATGATGCTCTCCTCGACCTCCTCGCCGAAGTGGCGGGCGGTCTCCTCGTAGTAGAGGAGCACCTCGTCGCCGGCCTCCAGGTCGGTCACGGCGGTCCGGCCGTCCCGGGTCGGGACCTTGATGGTCTCGGCGTTCTGGAGCAGGGTCTCGACCCGGTCGTCTCCGACGGCGGCCTCGACGCGGAACATCGGGCGCGTCTCGATCTTGGCGCGGCCGACGATGGCCTCCCGGGTGTTCCCGTCGAGGTCGACGATCTGGACCTCGTCGCCGCTCCCGAGTTCGGAGAGGTATTTCGTCTCGCCTCCCGGGGTCCGGACGTAGGCGTGGACGGCGCCCGCGTTGACCCGGAAGGGCCGCGAGGCGACGTACGGCGACTCGGCGGTCTCGGCGTGGACGAAAAAGAGCCCCCGGGACATCGACCCGACGAGCATCCCCTCGTCGTGGTCCATGATCGACCCGGTGTCGACGCAGACCCGGTCGGCGCTGCCGGCCCGCTCGACCGCCGTCACCTCCGCCCACTGCAGGTCCAGGTGTTCGCGGTCAACGGCGTCGCGGACCTCGACCGTGGCGCGGATCTCGTCCGGGTCGTCCGTGTCGAGGAGCACGCCGTCGGCGCCGAGTTCGAGGGTCTCGAAGGCGGTTTTCGCCTCCTCGGCGCTCGTGACCCCCGCGACGAGCGTCGTCTCGTCGCCGATGCGCGCGATGAGGTTCTCCAGCGGGATGATCGTCCAGTCCTCGCCGACGACGAGGGTGTACTCGGCGTCCGCGGCGGCGGCCTCGGCGAACCCCTCGTAGGCCTCCTCCAGGATGCGGACGTACGCCCCCTGCGCGCGGTCGTCCGAGCGTCGGAGCGTCGAGAGGTCGGCCGACCCGGCCAGGTCCTCGGGCAGGTCGATGGTGCCGTCGCCCTCGCCGTTCTTGCCGACCACGTAGGCGTCGGCCTCGGCGTCGGTCTCGGCCTCGGCGACCAGGTCCGCGTCCGCCCGGAACGCGGCCACGTTCACGGCACCCAGTTCCCGGACGCGGGCCACGTCGCCCGCGTCAACGAGCACCCAGTCCACGCCCGCCTCCAGTCCGGCGGTGATCCGTCGCTTGCGTTGCTCCCAGTCCCCGACGGCGTCGTCGGCCTTCAGCCAGACGCTCCGTGTCATTACACCCTCACTCCGCGGCCCGCGGCTTGAACGTGGCGGAACGAGGGATCGTCCGGGGGCTGGACTCAGGAGTCGGCGCCGGGTGCCGTCCCCGTCCCGCGGACCGCCCCCGCCTTGAGGTCGCGGGCCAGCGACTCCAGGCGCCCCGTGACGACGACCGGCGGGTCCCCGCGTTGCTGGCCCTCGGCGACGACGTCGACCAGCGCGCTCCCGACGATCACGCCGTCGGCGCCCGCCCGTACGACCCGCTCGGCGTGCTCGCCGGTCTTGATCCCGAAGCCGACGGCCTTCGGGAGCGGCTCGCGGTCGGTCACAGTCCGTTCGACGGCCGCGACCCGTTCCAGCGTCTCGGCCGTGCGGTCCGAGAGGTCGTCGCGCGCGCCGGTCACGCCCAGGCGGGCCTGCACGTAGACGTAGCCCGACGACAGCCGGAGCAGGTCCCCCAGGCGCTCGTCGCCCGTCGTCGGCGCGACGATGCAGACGAGGTCCAGGCCGTGGTCGTCGCAGGCCGCCCGGAGCGGGCCGGCCTCCTCGGCCGGCAGGTCGGGCACGATGAACCCGTCGACCCCGGCCTCGGCGGCCCGGCGGACGAACGGGGCCGGACCGCGCGCGCCGTCCCCGCCGCCCCCGTACCGGTAGATGAGGTTGTAGTAGGTCATGCAGACGACCGGCAGGTCGGCGTCGAGGTCGGCCACGAGGTCGAAATACCGGTCGGTGGTCATCCCCGCGTCGAGCGCCCGGCCGATCCCCGCCTGGATGGTCGGCCCCTCGGCGATGGGTTCCGAGAAGGGGAGCCCGAGTTCGACGGCGTCCGCGCCGCCGCGGGCCAGCGCCTCGACGTACGCGAGCGACGCCTCGTAGCTCGGATCGCCCGCGACGAGGTAGGGGACGAAGACGGGCCCGTCCGCGAACGCCGCCGCGAGATCGGAGCTCATACCCCCCCCGTCCGCTCGAAGACGTCCATCTCCGGGGCGTTCGGCACGTCTCGCTCGGCGGTCGCCTCGATCACGGACTCCAGGTCCTTGTCGCCGCGCCCGGAGACGGTCACGAGCACGCGGTCGCCCAGCGCCGCGCCGTTGCGGTCGAGGTACGCGAACGCGTGAGCCGTCTCCAGCGCCGGGATGATCCCCTCCGCCTGCGAGAGCAGATGAAAGGCCGACAGCGCCGCGTCGTCGTCGACGGTCACCGGCCGCACGCGGCCCGCGTCGACGAGGTGGGCGAGTTCCGGACCGACCGCCGCGTAGTCCAGCCCCGCCGAGACGCTGTGTGACTCCACGATCTGTCCGTCGGCGTCCTGGAGGATCCGGGTGCGGGCGCCGTGGAGGACGCCCTCCTCGCCGGTCGAGAGCGAGGCCGAGTTGGGGGCGACGCCCGCCTCCCCGTCGATTCCGAGCGACGAGCCGCCGGCCTCGACCGCGTAGAGGTCGACTCCCTCGTCGTCGACGAAGTTGGCGAAGGTTCCCATCGTGTTCGAGCCGCCGCCGGCACACGCGAGCACCGCGTCCGGGAGTCCCCCCCGCTCGCGGATCTGCCGGCGAGCCTCCTCGCTTATCACCGACTGGAACTCCCGCACCATCGACGGGAACGGGTGGGGACCGACGACCGAACCGATGACGTAGTGGGTGTCTTCCACCGTCCGCGCCCAGTCGCGCATCGTCTCGCTGATCGCCTCCTTCAGCGTCCCCCGGCCGGCCGTCACGGGCGTCACCTCGGCCCCGTTCAGCCGCATCCGGAAGACGTTGGGGCGCTGGCGGTTGATGTCCCGCGTCCCCATGTACACCTCGCAGGGCACGTCGAGGTGGGCCGCGGCCATCGCCGTCGCCGTCCCGTGCTGGCCGGCGCCCGTCTCCGCGATGATCCGCTCTTTGCCCATGTACTTCGCCAGCAACACCTGCCCCAGGGCGTTGTTGAGTTTGTGGGCGCCGCCGTGGAGGAGGTCCTCGCGCTTGAGATAGACCTCGCAGCCGTATCGCTCCGAGAGCCGTTCGGCGTGCTGGGTCGGCGTCGGCCGGCCGCCGAACTCCCGGAGCCGTCGGCGAAACTCGTCCACGAAGCCGTCCTCGTTGTCCAGCACGTACCGCTCGTAGGCGTCCTCCAGCTCCTCGATCGCCGGCATCAACGCCTCCGGCACGTACTGGCCCCCGTACTCCCCGAACGTCCCGTCAGATCCCGTGCTCATGCTCGTACCCCGGTGAACCGCTCGGCGTTCGCCCCCACGTCGCCGTCCATGATGGCGCTTCCGATCAGGAGCGCGTCGGCGCCCGCTCGGCGCATCCGCCGGACGTCCTCCCCCGACCCGATCCCGCTCTCGGCGACGAGCGTCACGTCGTCGGGCGCGGCCGGCGCCACCCGCTCGAACGTGTCGAGGTCGACCTCCAGGCGGGCGAGGTCCCGGTTGTTCACGCCCACGACCGACGCGCCGGCGTCGACGGCGGCTTGCAGTTCCGCGCGCGAGTGGACCTCGACCAGCGCCTGAAAGCCCCGGTCCTCGGCCGCCGCGATCAGTCCCGGCAGGTCGTCGACGAACCGCGCGATGACGAGGACGAGGTCGGCCGCCACGCGGTCGAGGTGGGCCTCGCGCAGGACGAAGTCCTTCCGGAGGACGGGAACGTCGACGGCCTCGCGGACCTCCCGGAGGGCCGCGGGCGACCCGCCGAAGTGGTCGGGTTCGGTCAGCACCGAGAGCGCCGCCGCGCCTCCCTCGACCATCGCCCGCGCCAGCGCGACCGGGTCCGCGTCGCGCGTCCCCTCCGTCGTCGGACTCGTGGGCTTTACCTCCGCGATCACGGGCACCCGACCGTCGGCCTCGGCTCCCGCGAGCGCCGCCGGGAACGACCGCGCGTCGACGCGCACGCGACCGTCGCCACCGCCCCGCCGTCGTGCGCTCGCGAGGATCGACCGCACCGCCGGCGCGAGTTCCTCGTCACTAGCGTCCATCGTTGTTCACTCGTGGCCAGTTTTGTACATAAGCGTTGCGTCCCGCGTCGCCGGGGCGTTCGGACGGGGACGTTCCCGACCCGCCGCGAGTTCGGGGACGCGGCGCTCCCGCCGTTCGGGACGTCGCCGGTCGGTCCGACGAGTTCTCATCGACACCCCACCGGCGGGAACGGAGGGCCAAACGGTTTTGCGCGCCACCACCCCAGGTCGGGTATGCTCCACGACGCGGTCGAGGACCCGGCGGCGCTGACGCCGGCCGAACTGCGCGAGGCCTACGAGGCCGAACTCCGCGCGGCGGTGGACGACGCGGGCGTCGAGGCCACCGCCGCGGCCGCGGGCGTCGAGGCGGAGACGCTCCGGACGCTGGCCGACGGACCGGTTCCGGACCTGACGCTCGACCGGGCCGCCGCGATCCTGGCGACCCGGGAGGACGTCGCCGACGCGGAGGCGGTCGCCGCCGAGGTCCGCGACCACCTGCTGATGGGGATGGTGACGGGCGTCGTCGACGTGGACACGGTGGCGTCGAACGTCGACTGCGACCTCTCGGGGACGGAGGTCAGACAGGCCCTCGAAGGGGAGATGCCGCTGTCGCTCGCCCACCTGGCCGAGATCCACCGGTACGTGACGGGCCGGAACGACCGGTGAGCCGAGCCGTCGTGGTCGGCTGTGGGTACGTCGGGATCGAACTCGGCAGGCGACTCGCCGCCCGCGGCCACGACGTGACGGGCGTCAGGCGGTCCGACGCCGGGATCGAGACGGTCCGGGCGGCGGGGCTCGACGCCGCCCGGGCGGACGCGACCGACGCCGCCTCGCTCGACGCCGTGCCGGACGCCGACTGGCTGGTCTTCGCCGCGAGTTCGGGCGGGCGCGACGCCGCCGCGGCCCGCGAGGTCTACGTCGACGGCCTGGCGACGACGATCCGGGCCTTCGGCGACCGATCCGATCCACCGGATCGGCTGATCTACACCTCCTCGACGGGCGTCTACGGCGACCACGGGGGGGAGTGGGTCGACGAGACGACGCCGATCGAACCGACGACCGCGAAGACCCGCGTCCTGGCCGAGGCCGAGCGGATCGCCCGGGAGCGGGCCCCCGAGCACGGGATCGACGGCGCGGTCGTCCGGTTCGCCGGGCTGTACGGCCCCGACCGGTACCGGCTGGCGCGCTACCTCGACGGGCCGGTGACGGAGGGGTATCTGAACATGGTCCACCGCGACGACGCCGCGGGGGCGATCGAGCACCTGCTCGCGACCGACCGCGCCCGCGACGCGGTGGTGCTCGCGGTCGACGACGAACCGGTCTCGAAGTGGGCGTTCGCCGACTGGCTGGCGGGCGAGTGTGGCGTCCCGAAGCCCCCGAAGCGGACGATCGCCCAGCGGCTGGCCGACGCCGACCTCTCCGACGCGGCCCGCCGGCGGCTGGAGACGAGCAAGCGGTGTTCGAACGCCCGTCTGCGGGCGCTCGGCTACGCGTTCCGGTTCCCGACGTACCGCGAGGGCTACCGACCGGCCATCGAGGCGTTCCGGCGAGGCCGGAGGTCGGAGGCCGGCTGATCGGACTGGCGTCGAGTGCGGATCGCCGGAACGCTCTTTTGGTTCGACATGGAGGTGCGGACGAGAGATGCAACTCGCTCCGGAGGCCGTCGTGCGGCGTCTGGCCGCGCTCGTCCGCGACCGCCCGGAGCTGGCGATCGCGGTCCTCCTCGGGATCGGCCTGCTCGTCGCGGGCGCGTATTTCGTGTGGCTCTACCGCCGGCCGGCCGGCAGGCGGCTGTTCTCGCTGCTTGCCGACCGCGACGCGGTGACCGTCCTGGTCCATCCGAACCCGGATCCGGACGCGATGGCGGCCGCCATGGGCGTCGAGGCGCTCGCCGAGCAGGCCGGTGCGGAGGCGACCATCCGGTACAGCGGAACGGTGGGCCACCAGGAGAACCGGGCGTTCCGGACCGTACTCGACCTGGAGATGGAACCCGTCGAGCGCGCCGCCGACCTGGGGGACGACCCGGTGATCCTCGTCGACCACAACCAGGCCCGGGGGTTCGAGGGAGCCGGGGGCGTGACCCCGCTGGCCGTCGTCGACCACCATCCGGGCGACGGGACCGCCGAGACGTTCACCGACGTCCGCACCGAGTACGGCGCGGCGGCGAGTCTCGTCGGGGAGTACTTCGAGGACGTCGGGGCCTTGCCGGTCCCGCCGGACGACCACGCGAGCGAGATCGACGCCACGCTCACCCTCCCCTCGAAGGTCGCCACGGGACTCCTGTACGGCATCCTCTCGGACACCGACGACCTCACGCGCGGCGCGGTGCCGGCCGACTTCGCGGTCGCGAGCTACCTCCGCCCGGGCGTCGACGAGGAACTGCTCGACCGAATCGCGAATCCGCAGGTGAGCGCAGAGGTCCTGGAGGCGAAGGCCCGCGCCATCGCCGGCCGCGAGGTCCGCGGGCCCTTCGCGGTCAGCGACGTGGGAACGCTCTCGAACGCCGACGCGCTCCCGCAGGCCGCCGACGAACTCGTCGCCCTGGAGGGAGTCACCGCCGTCGTGGTGTGTGGCGAGGTGGACGGCGTCGTCCGCCTGTCCGGCCGGTCGCGCGACGACCGCGTCCACATGGGCCGGGTGATGGAGCGGACCGTCGACGGGTTGGGAGAGGCGACCGGCGGCGGCCACGCCCGGATGGGCGGCGCACAGATCTCCCGGCCCGGGACGGGCGCCAACGCGACCGACGGCGGCGGAACCGTCGGCCGGGCGAGCGTGGACCGCTCGGCGCTGATCGAGCGCCTGTTCGCCGCGATGGGGGGAGAGCTTTGACGTCCTCTCCGCGCTGAATCGACTCCGCGAGCGAGGCCGCGGGACGGCGACCGACGAGCGTTTCAGCCGCGACGGCGTATCGCCGGCATGGCGACCAGCGGCGGAACGTGGGGCTACCGCGACCGGTTCGGCGACGGCTACGGCCGGACCTACTTCCGGCGGTTCGGCCCCGGCGTGGTCGCGAGCGTCGGGATGGGCACGTATCTCGGCGATCCGACCGACGCGATCGACGACCGCTACCGCGAGGCGCTGGTGACGGCGTTCGAACACGGCGGAAACCTCGTCGACACGGCGATCAACTACCGGTGCCAGCGAAGCGAGCGGGTCGTCGGCCGGGCGATCCGCGAGGCCGACGTCGACCGGGAGTCGATCGTCGTCGCGACCAAGGGCGGCTTCGTCCCGTTCGACGGCGAGCGACCGGACGACCCCGGCGCGTACGTCCGCGAGACGGTCGTCGACGCGGGACTGGCCCCGGCCGACCACCTGGCCCGCGGACAGCACTGCATCGCGCCCGGCTTCCTCGACGCCATGCTCGACCGCTCGCTGGCGAACCTCGGCCTGGAGACGGTCGACTGCTACTACGTCCACAACCCGGAGACGCAACTCGTCGACGCCGACCGGGAGACGGTCTACGATCGGCTGGAGGCGGCGTTCGGACTGCTCGAAGCGCGCCGGGCGGCCGGCGACGTCGGCTCGTACGGCGTCGCCACGTGGGACGCCCTCCGGGTCCCGCCGGACGACGACCGCCACCTCTCCCTGCCGGAGATCCACGCCCGGGCGCGGGCGGCCGCGGCGTCGCGGGGCCTGGATCCCGACGAGCACGGACTCGCGGCGGTGCAACTTCCGTTCAACGTCGTCATGGCCGACGCGTTCACGCGGGCGGTCCACGACGACGGGGACGGGCCGAGGAGCGCGCTGGAGTACGCCCACGGGGCCGGCCTCAAGGTGTTCGCGAGCGCGGCGCTCGCCCAGGGGGACCTGCTCGACGCGTTCCCCGCCGGGATCGAGGCGGAACTCTCGGGGGACACGCGGGCACAGCGGGCGATCAACTTCGCCCGGAGCGCGCCCGGGGTGACGGCGGCGCTGGTCGGGGCGAGCCGACGGGAGCACGTCGTGGAGAACCTGGCCGCGGGGACGTTCGATCCGCTGGGAGCGCGGGCCTTCGACGCCGTCTTCGAGTGATCGGCCTAGCGGAGGTCCTTCCACTCCCGATCACACTCGGGACAGGTCCGAACCGAGAAGACCTCGTCGGGATCGTTGCGCTTTTTCAGCACCTTCTCGCACTCGGCGCAAGTCAGCCGCTCGTAGGTGTCCTTCGTGATGCTTCCCTCGCGGAGTCCCTTGCGGACTGACTGCATGCGGCGAAGTTCGACGGCGCCGGTGAAAAATACCCCGGCCGCCCCCCACCCGCCGGTTTCTTGTCCGTCGATGCGCGATGGGGCCCCGATGGAGTACGCCCAGGAGCGGGTGACCACCCTGCACGACCTGACCGACCCGGATCCGGCGGCGCCGGTCGATCGGGCGGCGGTCGTGATCCCCATGACCGAACGCGAGTACGCGGGGCTGGCGCCCGAGCGCGTCCTCGCCGAACTCGAAGCCGTCGATCCGGCGGCGGTCGTCGTCCCCCTCCACGCGTCTGCCGGGCGCGTCCCGGAGTTCGCGGCGTGGCTCGACTCCTTCGACGTCCCGACGACCACGCTGTGGTGTGACGGACCGCGCGTCGAGGAGCTGCTCGACGGGGTGGGCCTCGACGGCGACCGGGGGAAAGGTCGGGACGTCTGGCTCGGACTGGGGACCGCGCTCGCGGCCGACGCCGAGTACGTCGTCGTCCACGACGCCGACGCGCGGACGTACTCGGGGGCCCACGTCCGACGCCTCCTGTGTCCGCTCGCGGAGGGGTTCTCGTTCTCGAAGGGGTACTACTCCCGCGTCGAGAACGGGCGACTGTACGGCCGGCTCTGCCGGCTGTTCTACGAGCCGCTCGTCGCCGCGCTGGCCGAGGGCAACGACGCCCCGGTGATCGAGTACCTCGCCGCCTTCCGCTACGGGCTGGCGGGCGCGTTCGCCGCCACGGCCGACCTCGCCGGGCGCCTGCGTGCCCAGCGGTCCTGGGGGCTGGAGGTCGGAACGCTCGGCGAGGCCTTCGCGGGCGCGGGCTTCGACGGCACGGCGCAGGTCGACCTCGGGAACCACGAACACGACCACCGGGCCGTCGGCGGTCCGACCGGCCTCTCGGACATGAGCGAGCACGTCGGCCGGGCGCTGTTTCGCGTGCTCGACGACCACGGGGTCCGGCCGGACTACGGGGCGCTCGCCGAGCGCTACCTGACGACCGCACGGCGGTTCGTCCGGGCGTACGCCGCCGACGCCGCGTTCAACGACCTGGCCTACGACCGCGCGGCGGAACTCGACCAGGTCGAGGCCTACGCCGAGGCGGTCGCGCCGCCGGGACCGGATCGACGGCTGCCGGCGTGGACGGACGCGCCGATCGACGGCGCGGCGGTCCGCGAGGCCGCCACGGCGGACCTGGAGGAGGTGACGTAGATGTTCGACGGCGACGAACTCGCGGGGATCGTCTCGCAGTTCGGCGCGCTGACGCGTGCCGAACTGGACCGAGCGATCGCGGAACTCGCCTTCAAGCGCGGCGAGGAGGCGAGCGAGGCGGCGAGCGGGGGCGCGATCGACGACGCGCTGGCCGACCTCCGACTGGTCGCGGTCGAGCGCGACGGCGACCGGCTCCTGGCCCCCGGCCCGACCGCCTTCCCGCGGCTCCCCCCCGACGCCGACGACCTGCCCCACATCCTCGACGCCGGGGAGCGCACCGTCCCGCGCGCGGCGCTCGCGGAGTCCGCGGAGCGACGGCTCCGCGAGGCGGCCGCGAGCGCGGTCGCGGCGGGCGACCGCGAGCGGATCGAGGAACTGCTCGACGCGACCTACGACCTCGAAAGCTGGGCGCCCGAGGCCGACGTGGGGTCGGTGCGCGAGCGGCTGGACGCGGCCCTCGCCGGGGACGGGGCGGCAGACGGAAGCGGGGAGCACGTCGCCGGGAACGGGGCGGACGGCGGAGGCGACGCGGACGACGAGGGGTGAGGACCGACACGTACAGTACGCTTCGCCCCGTTTCTGACGAACGGATGCGACTCGACCTCGACGGGGTGTGCGCCCACGAGCCGGTCGAGGTGGCCGACGCCGAGCGGCGGGCGGGGGTGCTCGCGCCGGTGGTCGACCGCGCCGACGCCGACCACCTGCTGTTCACCAAGCGGGCCGACCACCTCGGCGAACATCCCGGGCAGATGAGCTTCCCGGGCGGCGGTCGGGAGCCGAGCGACGCCGACCTGACCGCCACGGCGTTGCGGGAGGCCAACGAGGAGATCGGCCTCCGGCCGGAGGAGGTCGAGGTCGTCGGGCGGCTCGACGACGTGCGCACCGTCAGCGAGTACGCCGTCCGGCCGTTCGTCGGCCGGATCCCCGACCGGGCGTACGATCCCGACCTGCGGGAGGTGGCCGAGATCGCCGTGTTGCCCGTCGCGGGGCTGACCGACCTCGACAACTACGAGTCCGAGCGCCGCGACCACCCGACCTACGGCGACGTCCGACTCCACTTCTTTCGCGTCGGCGGCTACACGGTCTGGGGCGCGACGGCCCGGATGCTGGTCCAGTTGCTCGAACTGACGACCGACTGGCGGATCCCGCCGGAGGTCGACCGGGTGGTCGACCCCGACGCGGACCTCCCGGGGTAGACCGCGGGGCGACGGAGGGCGTGTTGGGACCCGGAGGAGGCCGCCGGACGTCCGGCGGTCGATCCGCGCCGTCGACCGGTCCTACTCCGCCTCGTCGGTCGCGTCCCCCTCGCCGTCCCCGCCGTCCTCGCCTTCTCCGCCTTGGTCGTCCTCGGCGGCCGTCCCCTCCGTGCGCGCCTCGCCGGCGCGCACGTCGACCGACTCCGGGGCCTCCTCGACGGGGACCGACCGCCCGGCGTCGGCCTTCGGGAGTCGGACCTCGAGGACGCCGCTGTCGGAGAGCGTCGCCGTCGCCTCCTCCGGATCGACGACCGCGTCGTCGGGGAGGTCGACGCTCCCGTCGAGCGAGAGCCCGCGGCCGGGGTACCGCATCTCGAACCCCTCCCGGAAATCCCGGAAGCGGTCGATCCGGACCTGCACCTCGCCCTCGACGAACCGGACCTGCACGTCGCTCCGGGTGGCCCCGGGGGCGTCGAAGACGACGAGGTAGGCGTCGTCGCTTTCGAGCAGGTCGGAGGGGAGGGGCGTGCGTTCTTGGACCCGGCTCATCCCGCGACCGATCCGGTCGAGGACGGCGTGGGCCGCCGACTCGCCGAACTCGCGAAAGCGGGTCATAGCTCGATCTCGGCCAGACAGTCGGTTCCCCCACAGTACGGGCAGGCGAAGTCGGACACGCCGACGTCGTCGGGCATGTCGTAGGTGTAGTGAAGCTCGAACATGTCGAGCTCGCAGTCCGGACTCGTACACTCGACTTCGAGCGTCGCGGGCATGCCGTGGAGTAGCGCCGCCACGATTATAAGCCCGTGGGGGACGCCGTCCCGGCGAGTCGACCGAGTGGCGACGCCCCGCGGTCGGCGGTGCCGGGACGCCGGGGCCGGGATCGGGGTGCCGGGCGGTGACTGACCCGAAAATCCCGGCGAGAGAGACCGGGCCGACGAGTTACCCGCCCGAGGCCGCTACGAGGGGTATGACGAACCGGTTCCTGATCGTCGGCGGCGACGCCGCGGGGATGAGTGCGGCAGGGAAGGCCAAGCGCGACGATCCGGACAGGGAGGTCGTAGCGTTCGAGCGCGGGACCTGGGTCTCGTACGGCGCCTGCGGACTGCCGTACTACGTGAAAGGGGAGATCGCCGAACTCGAAGACCTCGTCGTCGTCCAGCCACGGAAGTTCATCGAGGAGCGGGGCATCGACCTCCGGCGGGGCCACGAGGTGGTGTCGATCGACCGCGACGGGCGGACGGTGACGGTCGCACACGACGGCGAGCAGTACGAGGAACGATACGACGACCTGCTCCTGGCCACCGGTGGGCGGGCGCCGCTGCCCGACGTCCCCGGCGCGGACCTGGACGGGGTGTTCTCGATCCGGAGCCTCGAAGCGGGCCACGCGTTGCGAAACTACGTCGCGCCCCACGACGAACCGCCCGGTCCGCGGGGCGGCGCGACCGCGACCGCGAGGACCGATCTCGACGCGACGGACCTGCAGGTCGTCGGCGTCGTCGGCGCGAACAAGATCGGGATCGAACTCGCGGAGGCGTTCGTCGCCCGCGGGATGGACGTCCACGTCTTCGAGGCGGGACCGCGCGTCCTGCCGGCGTTCGGGACCGACGTCGCGGAGGTGGTCGAGGAACACCTCCACGAGGCCGGGGTGCAGTTCCACTTCGCGACGGGGATCGAGCGGTTCCGGAGCGACGGCCGACGGGTGAACGGAATCGAGACGGACGGCGACGTTGTCGCCGTCGACGCGGTCGTCGCCGACGTGGGCGTCGAACCGAACGTCGACCTCGCCGAGGCGGCCGGCGTCGACCGCGGGCCGACCGGGGCCATCGCCACCGACGAGTACGGACGGACGAACGACTCCCGCGTCTACGCCGCCGGCGACTGCGCCGAGAAACGCCACCTCCTCACGGGCGAGTCGATCCACTGGCCGTACGCGCTCGCCGCGAACCGGGCGGGCCGGGCCGTCGGCCGCACCGTCGCCGGCACCCCCACGCCGGTCGGTGGCGTCGTCGGGACGCTCGTGATGAAGGCGTTCGACCTGCAGGTCGCCCGCACCGGCCTCGTCGACGAGGCGGAGGCGCGGACGGCGGGGTTCGATCCCGTCTCGACCACGATCACGACCATCTCGCGCGCACACTACTATCCGGGCTGGTCGCGCATCGTCGTCCACGGGACGGCCGACCGGGAGAGCGGCCGCCTCCTCGGCGTGAACATGGTCGGCGAGGAGGGCGTCGCCC
>JBDGUC010000004.1:0-39740 GCA_042216285.1 Haloferacaceae archaeon | reverse complement strand
CAAGGAGAGAGTCCCGCCGTTCACGGCGGGCGTGAATCCGACAACTGCCGAACAACCGCCGACGACACTCAGTCCGGGGTATCCAAGTTCTCCGCCGCGTGGAGCAACATCCCCTTCCACGTCAGCCCGTTGTGCCGCTTAATCGCCCGTAACCGCTCGTACTGTTCGTCATCCTCTATCTCGATTTGGACCGTCGTTGCCATGCTACCATTGACTAACCATGGGTTTATCAATGTGCCGCACGAACCAGTAGTTGATGAAGCGGACCAACACGTTCGACGTGGTTCCTCAGTCCGACGAGGACGAGGAGTTGCTTCGACGCCTGTTGGACGCTTCTGCCGCTCTCTGGAACGAAATCAACTACGAGCGCCGCGAACACTACGCCGACCCCGACGCGGACGTGTGGGAAATCAGCGAGTATCGCGGACGCTACGGCGGGACGCTCGGCGCGTCCACGGTTCAGCAAATCGAACGGAAGAACCGCGAAGCGTGGCGGTCGTTCTTCGCGCTCCAAAAAAAAGGGCGAAGCCAACGGCAAGCCCGGATTCTGGGGCAACGCCGAGGAAGGCCGCGAACTTCGCACGTTCATCCGCAACACGTCGTATTCCGTCGAGTGGGGGCAATACTCCCGACTCGAAATCCTCGTCGGCCAAGACCTGAAAGACGAGTACGGGCTTGCACGGCAGGAACGCCTCCGGCTCGAACTTAGGGGCAACCCCAACTGGAAAGAGTACGACAAGCAGGGTCGGTTGGAGTTGTTCTGGGACGAGCAAGCACAGACGTTCAGGGCCTTTCAGCCAGTCACTATCGACGATTCTCGGCTGGCACAACCACTGGCGGACGAAACCGCCGCTCTGGATATTGGTGCAAACAACCTCGTCGCCTGTTCGACTTCGACCGGCACGCAACTGCTGTACGAGGGGCGCGACCTGTTCGAGCGGTTCCGCGAGACGACGCGAGAAATCGCCCGGCTTCAATCGCTCTTGGACGACGGCAGGTACAGCAGTCACCGGATACGCTCGCTGTACCGACGACGGACGCGCCGCCGCGACCACGCCCAAGACGCGCTTGCCCGCGACCTCATCGAACGGTTGCACGGCGAGGGTATCTCCACGGTGTACGTCGGCGCGTTGACGGACGTCCTCGACACGCACTGGTCGGTCGAAGCGAATGCGAAGACGCACAACTTCTGGGCGTTCCGGGCGTTCACCGACCGCCTCGCGTGTACTGCCGAGGAGTACGGTATCTCGGTCGAAGTTCGGTCGGAGGCGTGGACCTCGCAGGAGTGTCCGCAATGCGGTTCGACCGACCGGACGACTCGGCATCAGGACACGCTGACGTGTCCGTGTGGATTCGGCGGCCACGCGGACCTCACCGCCAGCGAAACGTTCCTGAGACGGCAGACGACGGTAGCACGGCCGATGGCACGGCCTGTGCGCCTCAAGTGGAACGACCACGACTGGTCAGAGTCACCACGCTCTTGTTCCAACGAGGAGCGCACGAACCCGCAAGTTGCCTCCGTGGGCCGGTAAGCGATACCCCCAACGTGAGGAAACCCCGGCGTGAACGCCGGGGAGGATGTCATGGGCTGGCGGTGGCGATCGTCGGCGCGACGCTGTTCAGTTTCGGCCTCAGATCCGCCGCCTTCCTCCCGCCGCCGCTTGACGTCACGACCACACAGCAGATCGCCCAGCGCATCTCCCCCGGGTTGCTCTCCGTCGTGGTCGGCGTCTGTGCCGGAGGCGCGGGGGCGTTCGGGCTGGCGACGGACGTTCCCGTCTCGCTCGTCGGCGTGATGATCGCCGCGGCGCTCATCCCCGCGGCCGCCGCCGTCGGCATCGGCGTCGCGTGGGGCGTCCCGGGGATCGCGCTGGGCGCGTTCCTCCTGCTCGTGTTGAACGCCGCCGCCATCCACGTCGCCGGGGCGTCGGTCCTCCGGTATCTGGGCTATCGCCCCGACCGGCGGACCGAGGCGACCCGTCGCTCGACGCTCTCGCGACGGCAGGCGGCGGGGTTCGCGGCGGTACTCGTGGTCCTGGGGGCCGTCGTCGTCGGTGCCGGGGGGCTCGTCGCCTCCCACGTCGCCTTCGAACGGGACGCGAACCGGGTGGCGTCGGACGTCCTCGCCGAGGATCGGTACGCCGACCTCGAACTGGTCTCGGTCCGGGCCGCGTTCGAGGGCGAACCGCCGTTCTCCGTGACCGAACGCAAGGAGGTCACCGTCGTCGTCGGCCGACCGGCGGACCGGAACTTTCCGGTGCTGGCCCGGACGATCGGGGAGCGGCTCGAAGCCGACACCAGCAGGGACGTGACGGTCGTGCTCGAATTCGTCGAGCACCGGACATACGACTCGGGCGCCGGGACGCAACGCAGGCGGGTGGCGCCGTCGACGGCGGGGGAGAGCGGGGACGGGAACGGGGACGCTCGTCCGACCGTACCGCCCGGGGCGCGGCGCCCCGCTCGCCCCCGAACGGTGTTGACCGCGCGGCCCGAACCCGCGACGTGACCGTGTCGGGGACGACCACCATCGCGGCCGTCGTCGCCATCGCCCGCGAGAAGCGGATCACCGTCAACGCGGCCAGCCTGGCGTTCTACGCGGCCAACACCCTCGTGGCCCTCGTCATCCTGGCGTACGCGACGTTCGCCGTCGCCGGGACGGGGAACGTCCTCGCGCGGACGCTCGAACTCCTGACCGGGGTGGGCGCGACCGAGTTCCAGCGGCTCTTCGAGCGGATGGGGGGGACGGCGGCGGGTCGCAGGCGGGCGGTCGGCCTGGCGGTCGTCATCTCGGTCTGGAGTTCGCTTCGGCTGTTCGGGGCCGTCGAGAGCGCCGTTACCGACGTCTACGGAACCCGGAAGGAACGATCCCCGCTCCGGACGGTCGTCGACGCCGTCCTCGTCCTCGTGGCGGTGACGCTGATCGTCGGCGCCATGGTCGTGGCGGGCTCGCTCTTCCTGTTTCGGACCGCCGGCGGAACGGGGCGACTGCTCGGTCCGGTCGTCCTCTGGCTGGCGCTCGTGGTCCTGTTCGCCCCGGTCTACTACGGGCTCTCGGGGAGCGACGTCTCCGTCGGCGAGGTCGTCCCCGGAACCGTGGTCGCCGCCACGGGGTGGACGGTGTCGGCGGGAGCCCTTCGGCTGTACGTCACCCCGTCCGAGAGCGTCGACCTCTACGGGATCGTCGGCGCCGTCCTGCTCGTGCTCACCTGGCTCTACGTCGTCGGACTTTCGGTGCTCGTCGGCGTCGTGGCGAACGCCTATCTGGCCGGCCGCATCGAGGCCGACCGGGAGTGGTACCCCCTCGGAGAGTGAGCCGGGACGGGACCGACGGTCGGCGCGGCGGTGCGGCGCCGGCGCGGGACGGCCGGGCCGGGACCCACGGATCCCCGTTTAGACGCCCCATAAGCATCCCGGGGGAGCGAGAAACGCCGCCATGGGAGATCCGAACGCCACGCCGGAATCGGAGTCGTCGCGCCGCGCCGTCACGACCGGGATCGCGGTGGGCGTCGTTGCCCTCGTCGTCCTCGCGGCCGGGGGCGTCGTCGCCCTCGGCGTCCAGCCCCCCACGGCGAGCGACGCCACCGCGAACGCCACCGCGACGCCGACCCCGACGCCGACCGCGACCCCGACCCCGACGCCGACCGCGAGCCCGACGCCAGCGACCGGAGACGGGGGCACCACGGACGCCTCACACGACACGCACGCCGCGAGCGACGCGCACGCCGACGGCGGGTCGGGGACGGCGACCCCGACCCCGAAACCCGAGCGCCCGTTCTCGCTCGCCATCCGGAACGTCGAGACGTGCGGGAAGACCTGCCGCGACGTGACGGTCTCGCTGACGAACAACGCCGATCACCCCCGGCGGGACGTCGCCGTCACGACGAAGATGTACGCGGGGAAGACCGCGGGCGAGAACCGGGTCTGGACGGGCGAGAAGTCGGTCGGTCGACTCGGCGCTGGCGCGTCGACGACCCGGACCCAGCGCGTGAAGGTCGGCTTCCTCGGCGGGGCGAAGATCAAACGACACGGGGGCACCGTGACCGTCGTGACCGTCGTCCGCTGGGACGGGGGTTCGGTGCGGTTCACGGAACGAAAGCGGGTCGCCTGAGGCCCGCCCGCCGTCGGCGGCCGTGGAGCCCCCGACGGAGCGACGAACGACGACGCCACCGCCCGCTCGATTCCCGGAACGCGAGAACCACGACTCCGGTATTTCCCCGCCCGAGTCCAACGATCACCTGTGAATAAAATCATGTTCCAGGTGTTACAGACGTGTCCCTACTGGGGTGGAAGCGGCATGGGCATGGGCGGCATGTGGGGCCCGGGCCCGGGTCCGGGGGGCGGCGGCCTCCTCCCGTCGCTCGCCGTGCTGCTCGTCGTCGCCGCGGTCGCGGTCGGCGGCGCGTACCTGCTCGCGCGCCGGTCCGGCGCGACCGGCGGGTCCGACCGGGCGATGGACCTGCTCCGCGAGCAGTACGCTCGCGGCGAGATCGACGACGAGGAGTTCGACGAGCGGTCGTCGAGACTCGCCGTCGAATGAGGGACGGATCCGCCGACTCGTCCGACCCCGGCGGCGCTATCGCGGCGCCGTCGACGACCGGGAGGCGGCCCGGAGTGCCGACGCCACCTCGTCGAGGGCCGCCCGGACGTGGGGGCGGTCGCGGGGGGGTCCCCGGTCGAGGTGGGTCTCCAGACGGTCGCGGAGATACGTCAGCGCGGGCGCGTCGAGGTCGAGGGTCCCGTCGGACGCCTCGATCCGGCCGATGAGGTACTCGGCGAACGCCGGCCGGGCGTCGTCGAACCGCGGCACGTCGTCGTCCGCCAGCGAGTGCTCGACGTGGGCGACGAGGGCGGCGTGGGCCGCCCACGCCTCCTCGCGGGAGAGCGACAGCGTGGCGGAGCCGGTGTCGGAGGTGGACATAGCCGCAGGTAGGGGCCTCGGACGTAAAAGTCCGTCACGCCGAGGCACGGCGCCCGCACGAGTGTACCGTCCGGCGGGCCTCCGGCGTCCGCGACGCACCCGTCACGCACGGCGCGGCCACGCGTGCGCCGCCCCGTCACGGACTCGGAACGAACGGGGAGAGGAGGGGGGCAGACCGTGACGCTCGCCCAGCAACTCGAACAGTTCATCAGCTTCGGCATCTTCGTGCTGGGGTCCGCGCTCGCCGTCCTGAGCCTGATCGCGTGGCGACGCGAGCGGGACCGGCGGATGGCCGTCGTGACGGGCGCGTACGCGATGTTCGCCGTCTACGGGATGCTCGTCCTGCTCGAGTACCTGCTCCTCCCCTACCTGTCGTTCCGGGCCGTCGAACTGATCGAACACGGGGCGGCCGGGCTCATCCTCGTCGGCCTCCTCGCGTTCTTCGTCGCGCTCTCCCGGGAGTGACGATGTCCGATCCGGACCTGGAACTCGACTCGCGCCGGGCCATCTATCGGTACGTCGCCGCCAATCCCGGCGTCCACTTTCGCGGCCTGCTCGACGCGCTCGACTACGCCCAGGGGACCGTCCAGTACCACCTCGGCTGGCTCGAGGACGAGGGGCTGGTCGAGACGTCCGCGGACGGGAACTACACCCGGTACTATCCGGCCGACTCGTTCGACGAGGCCGATCGGGCCGTCATGAACGCCCTCCGCCGGGAGTACGCGCGCCGGATCGTCGCCCACCTGGCGGCCGACGGGCCCCTCTCGACCGCCGAGTTGAGCGACCGCCTCGACAGGTCGCCCTCGACGGTCTCCTGGCACCTCTCGAAACTCGACGACGCCGGCCTCGTCGAGGGCGAACGTCGGGGACGGAGCGTCGTCTACGAACTGACCGACCCGGACCGCGTGAAACGCCTCTACACCGTCCACCGTCGGACGTTCACCGACCGGGTCGTCGATCGGCTCTTCGACCTCTGGGACAGCTACTGACCCGTCGCGCCGGCCGCGACGAGGCCGCGATCCACCAGCGACCGCAACAGGAGGACGTAGACGAGAAAGGCGATCGTCGACCCGAGGACGGGACGGATCAGTCCGGCCACGTCGGTGCCGATCGCTGCGGCGTGGATCGTCCCGAAGGCGAACCCCCCGTAGGCGAAGGCGTGGACGACCCGGGGGCCCCACGGGCGGTCGAACCGCCTGGCGTCGACGAAGCCGAGGACGGCGACGACGAGCAACAGCAGGGCGCCGGACCCGACGACGACGCCGGCGAACAGGTAGCCGGTCGAGTACGCGGGGTGGGGGGCCCGCCCGGTGGCCACCAGCCACGTGTCGAGGACGCCCAGGGCGGCGTGGAGCACCGTCAGGAGGATCGCGAAGACGGCGACCTCGACGTGGACGCGCCGGGCCGCCTCGTGGAGCCGACCGAACGCCTCCGCGTTGTAGAGGACGCCGGTCAGCGTCGCCACGTACAGGGCGGGATAGGCGAGGAGCGCGGCCGCCCGGTCGAGATACCAGACGACCTCCATCAGGAGGCCCCCGTGGTCGCGACCACGTCCGGACAGCCGTCGCCGTCCCGGAAGCCGTTCGTCGTCTCCGGGCGCGTCGGACAGCGGTCGGCCCCGTCGCCGATGCCGTCCCCGTCGTAGTCGGTCGGCGCCTGCCGGGTGGTGACCTGCTGCCGGACGAGGTCGGCCTGCTGGCGGTCGGCCGTCCGTGCGGCACGGACGTCGGCGATCTGCCACGTCAGCGGAAGCGTGGCGACGAGCACCAGGACCGCGATGGCGGTCACGTACTGTCTAGCGGTCCAGGACATGGGCGTCGAAGCCGTCGGTGGTGGGCACGACGTCGCCGAGGCGCTCGTGGGTCGCGGCGACCGCGTCGGTGGTCGTCATCTACTCCCGCTCGTGCTCCTCGTCCTCGTGTTCGTCCGCCTCGCCTTCCTCCTCGTGGTGCTCGCGTTCGCCGCCGCCACCCGACGAGGCGACGGCGGGGGTGAAGTTCTGGTTTGGCGTCGGGGCGTCCGCGGCGACGCCGGACGCGCCCGCGTCGCCCGCCTGGGGAGTCTCGTCGGCGGACGTCAGCCCGAAGCCGGGCATCGCCAGCCCCACCGCGACGATGCCGGTGAGGACGGCGCCCGCGAGGGTGAACGCGACCAGTCTGTTCGTGGGAACTGGGACTCTCATGGGACGGGTCGAGCTACCTCTCGCCCACGAATATCGTTTCGCGTACGGCCATCGAATGTTCGTTCACCCGTCGAATCGTCGGGGAGACGGGCGACGCGCCGGCCGGGAAGAGACGACGCGGACGGCGAGTCGACGCGTCCGATCGATCGATCCGCTCGGTCCCCCGCCCGCGACCCGACCGATGCCCTCCCACCCCAATCGTTACGTTTCCACAGTGCGTACGCCGGTCCAGGCCGATGTGCCACCACGTCGAGACGGCCGACCACGAGCGCGTCATGGAACTGGCGGCCGAGTGGGAGGAGTGGAAACGCGAGCAGGAGGCCGCCGAGGGCGAGACCGGCGACCCGGTCGAGGATCCGGAGGACCCCCTCGCCGCCCCGGCCGACGACTGACCGTCGCGCGCGCCACTCCTCGTCCCCTCCGCGTCGATAGCGACGGCCATCGCGGCGACTCGCGTCCTCCGGACGACCCGCGGGACGCCGTGTCGCCGCTCAGCCGGGCCCGTCGACGTTGACGACCCAGGGTTCGCCGCCACGGAGCCAGATGATCCCCGTGTGTGGTTCCCCGGAGGGGTTCGTGTCCCGGTGGACCAGCCCCGCCGGGACGTGGAAACACTCCCCCCGTTCGATCCGTGCGACCTCGTCGCCCGTCGGCCCGTACTCCGTCTCGCTCGGCCCGTCGACGGCGTAGCCGAAGTAGACGTTCTGCCCGTGGTGGTGCCAGCCGGCCGCGGCGCCACCGGCCGCTCGCACGCGCATCGTCAGCATCCCCTCGGCGTCGGGAAACGGCGTCTCCCGGGTCAGGTTGGCGCTCTCGACGGTCGGAACGAGGTCGGCGGGACCGACGACCGTGGGCTCGACGGCCGTCCCCGCCGTGGGCGCGTCGGCCCGCGAGATGGCCAGGCCCCCCGCGGCGACCGCCAGGACCGAGAGCGAGGCGCCCGCGGCGACGTACCGGTGGACCGCGCCCGCCGGAATCCGGACGAAGTCCCCCTCGGCCACCGTGACGGCGTCGTCGCTCCCCGGTCCGTACTCGATCCACCCCCGTCCGGCGCGCACCCAGCCGAACAGCGCCCCGTCGCGGCGGTGCCACGCCGACGGCTCCCCGACCTCGGCGTCGATCAGGTCGAACCGGACGTCACGGCGGCGAAACGGCGTCCGGACGGCGAGTCGTGACACCGGCTCCGCGGGGGTCAGCGTGGCCGGATCGACGACGGAAACGCGTCCGTCCATACCGGTCGATGGTGGAGCACGCGCATCACGGTTGCGGCGCGTCGGGGCGCCCGCTCCGGACGGATCGGCCCCGCCCGAGCGCCGCGTGTTCGCGCAGCGGTCCTGCGGGGTACTTTTAATACACACGTGGGCAAATCAGGGAAGGCCATGTCAATTGATACCATATTGGATCGGCGACGACTGCTCAGACTGAGCGGGGCCGGCCTCGCGGCGGCCCTTGCCGGCTGTTCGGGCGGTGGCGGCGGCGGTGGCGGCGGCGATCAGGGGTTCACGTCTGCGGCCCAGGAACTCGGGCTGTCGGACGGCTGGAAACAGCGGCGGATCAACAAGGCGCGAAACGACTGGTCGATATCCGACAGGAAGGACGTCCCCGACCGGCAGAACGACACCACCTGGACGAACAGCGGGGCGTTCAAGAGCGCCGTCGACGCCGAGGTGTGGAAGCCGCCGGACGGGTGGAAGGACACGGCGGCCGGCGACGTGGACACGCTGACGATCCTCAACCACGGCGCCGCGAACATGGAGTTCGACCCGGCGACGCTCGCGGCCCACGAGATGTTCACCGAGGTCACGGGCATCGAGATGGACGTGATCGAGATCGGCGTCGACCAGGCGAACACGCGCGAACAGCAGTTCCTCTCCTCCAAGAAGGGAAGCCCACAGGCGTTCAACGTCGACGGGTTGCTCGTCCCCCAGTTCGTCCAGCAGGGATATCTGGAGGTGACCGACGCCCTCTATCCCGAGGGGGGGTTCGATCCGTACATCCCGGCGCTGCAGACCCTCGTCCAGTGGGACACCGACGAGAGTCGGCAGGGAACCCACACGTACGGCTACCCGAACATCACGGAGGCGAGCATGGGTCACATGCGTCCGGACCTCCTCAAAGAGCAGGGGATCGACCCCTCGCGGCTCGAAGGGAGCTGGGACTGGAGCGACCTCGAGGACGTGATGAAGGCCTTCGAGGGAACCGACGTGTTCGGCTTCGCCTACTACGCCGGCACGTCGACCTATCTCGGCATCTCCTTCCGGGAGATGCTGTTCCAGCAGGGCGGCCGGATGGTGCAAGACGACGGCACCGTCAAGATGAACAGCGACGCGGCGGTCCGGGTGGTCCGGAAGATGAAGGAGTGGCGGGACAAGGGGTGGGTTCCGGGCGACGTCATCTCCTACGGCGAGGGGGACATCATCGACGTATTCGCCTCCGGACAGCTCGCGTACACGACCGCGTTCAGCGACTTCGTTCCCCGGTTGCTCGAACAGTACGAGGCCGGCTCGGAGTACCAGGTCGTGGTTCCCCCGGCGGCAACCGCCGGTCCCAACCCGACCCAGGCCGGCCTGGTCGCTCCGAACACGACGAGCATCAACCGGTACGCCGACACCGGCCACAAGCTGGCGGCCATGCTGTACGGCGACCTCAAGCTGAGCTACTACACCCAGTGGCTGGAGTTCACCTACGAGGGGAACATGTCCTACATGAACACCGTCTACGACGACTCCGCGAAAAACGACTTCGTCACGTTCGGCGACGCGCTCGGCGACGCCATCCAGAACGGCGTCCTGGAGCTGTTCCCCCAGATGTCGTCGGTGTTCCAGCGGATGCTCTCGCCCGTCCAGCGCGCCATCCAGGGCCAGACCACGCCCCGCGACGCGATGGACCAGGTCCAGAGCTTCGTCGACGACGAGATTAACTCCTGACACCGCCGAGGAAAGCCCATGGCGACCGAGGAAGTCAGGACCGAGACGCCACCGCACGGCGACGGGATCACCGGTCGGATCTCCGACTGGGTGAACGACCACATCCGGACGGTGTTCCTGGGCCCGTCGCTAGTCGCGCTGTTCGTCGTGTTCATCTACCCGGCGGTGATGCTGGTGTGGCTGTCGATGCTGAACACGCGGGGGTTCGGATCGACGTTCGAGCCGGCGTACAACTACAGCCGCATCGTCACCGATCCGACGTTCTGGAACGCGGTCGAGAAGACGCTCATCTACTCGTTCGGCTCGCTGATCGTCTCCGTGAGCGTCGGGCTGGTCGTCGCCCTCGCGCTGAACAAACTCGTCAACAGACGGGTTCGCGACGCCTACTCGACGCTCATCCTCCTCTCGTGGGCGGTGCCGCTCTCGATCGTCGGGGTCACGTGGCGGTGGATGTTCAACGGCCAGCTCGGGGTGATCAACAAGCTCCTGCTCGACCTCGGAGTGCTCTCGGAGTCGTTCTCGTGGCTCGGACACTCGACGACGGCGATGATCGTCGTGATCCTCGCGGACTCGTGGTCCCGCATTCCCTTCGCGACGATCGTCCTGCTGGCGGGGCTCCAGTCGATCCCCCAGGAGATGTACGACGCCGCCAAGACCGACGGCGCCACGACGATGCAGACGTTCCGGCACGTCACCCTGCCCTACCTCCGGCCGTCCTTCTTCGTCGCGGGGCTCATCACCTGGATGTTCGCCTTCCGGGCCTTCGCCATCCCGTTCTCGACGACGGGCGGCGGTCCCGGAGGGGCGACCGAGACCCTGGCGATCTACATCCACCGGTTCGGCGTCCAGTTGCTCGATTTCGGCTTCGCGTCGGCGGTCTCGATGATCCTCGTCGCCGTGACCCTCGTCGTCGCGACCGGATACGTCTACCTCATCCTCGAACGGATGGAGGAGATAGAGATCTGAGATGGCCGGCGCCGACTTCACCCTCGACCAGTACCGTCGCCGACAGCGGGTCTGGAACCTCCTGGAGAGCCCCCAGGTCATCCACCTGGTGCTCTTTCTCGCGGTGTTTTTCATCGTCTCGCCGCTGGTGTGGGAGCTGATCACGTCGCTCAAGACCCAGCAGGGCGTCACGGCGTTGACCTACCTCCCGCAGCATCCGACGCTGGCGGCCTACCGGCGGGCGCTGTTCGATCGGGGGTTCTGGCACGCGGTCGTAAACAGCGTGATCGTCGCCTCGGCGTCGACGGCCATCGTGATGGTGCTCGGGACGCCCGCCGGCTACGTGTTCAGCCGGTTCCGGTTCCCGTACGACAACGCCGTGTTCGTCTTCGTCCTGTTCACCCGGCTGTTCCCGCCCATCGGACTGGTGACGCCGTACTACCGGATCATCACCACGTTCGGCCTCCTCAACACGAAGGCCGGCATCGTCATCGCCAACATCTACCTGTGGCTCCCGCTCGTCATCTACGTCATGCGGAACTTCTTCATCACCATCCCGCAGGCGCTCGACGAGGCGGCCCGCGTGGACGGCTGTACGAAGGTCCAGGCGTTCCGCCACGTCGTCTTCCCGGTCGTCCTTCCGGGCTTTGCCGCCGGGACGATCCTCACCTTCCTCTACTCCTGGCGGGAGTTCCTCTTCGCCTTTACCGTCAGCACCGACCTCTCCTCGATGACCATGCCGGTCGCGACGTTCCTGTTCGTCGGGGACGCCGGGATCGACTGGGCGGCGATGGCCGCCGCGGCCATCGTCGCCATCATCCCCTCGGCGCTCGTGGTGATCTTCTTCCAGCGCTACATCGTCGTCGGACTCACGGGAGGGATGAAAGGGGGATGACCGCGAGACGACCCGGCCCCCGTTCGCTCCGCCCCGCCGCCGTCGGTTCCGGTCGGTCCGGCGAAGGGTTGACACGGCTCCGCGACGGGGGTGACGACGATGAGTGACACGGAGGACGTCGATCCGGCTGAGATCGTCTGGGAGGAGTCGCCGGACGGACGCGAGGTGAGCCTCCGGCTCGACGGCGTGACGAAGGTGTTCGAGGAGGGCGACGGGGAGGTCGTCGCCGTCGACGACTTCACGCTCGACATCTACGACGGGGAGTTCATCGTCCTCGTCGGTCCCTCGGGCTGTGGCAAGACGACCACGCTCCGCACCGTCGCGGGGCTGGAGGAGCCCACGTCGGGGCAGATATTCATCAACGGCGAGGACGTCTCCGGCCAGGATCCCCGCGAGCGCGACATCGCCATGGTGTTCCAGAGCTACGCGCTCTACCCGCACAAGACGGTGCGCGAGAACATCGGGTTCCCGCTGAAGATCCGGAAGTATCCGACCGACGAGATCGACGAACGCGTCGTCGAGACGGCCGAGATGCTCGGGATCGGCGACCTGCTCGACCGGCGCCCCTCCGACCTCTCGGGGGGCCAGCAGCAACGCGTCGCGCTCGGGCGGGCGATCATCCGGGATCCCGAACTCTTCCTGTTCGACGAGCCGCTGTCGAACCTCGACGCGAAGCTCCGCATCGAGATGCGGACGGAACTCAACAAGCTCCACGACCGGGTGGGCAAGACCTCCGTCTACGTCACCCACGACCAGGCCGAGGCGATGACGCTCTCGGACCGGGTCGTCGTGATGAACGACGGTCGGATCCAGCAGGTCGCCCCCCCGGAGGTGGTCTACAGGAAGCCGGCAAACCGGTTCGTCGCCGGGTTCATCGGCGAACCGCCGATGAACCTCTTTCCGGCCAGCGCCGAGGTGACCGACGACGGCGTCCGGGTGCGCGCCGCGGGCTTTTCCCTCGTGGTTCCCCCGGCGGTCGGCGAACGGCTCACGGAGTGGGGCGGCGACCTCGACCGCCTCGACCTCGGCGTGCGCCCCGAGAGCTTCGAGGACGCCGCCCTCCTCGACGACGTCTCCGCGGACCGGTCGATCGAGGTCCGGGTGATGGTCGTCGAGCCCATGGGTCCCCACACGGACCTCGCGGTTCGGGCGGTCGACAGCGAGGACGACGAGGACGCCGAGTTCACCGCCCGGGTCTCGAACGACACCGACGCCGACGCCGGCGAGGTCGTCCGACTCGCGGTCGACGTCGACGAGATCCACCTGTTCGAGGGGGAGACCGGCGAGAACCTCCTGGTGTAGGGCCGGCCGCCGCCACGCCGCCCGACACGCGTCGGGCGCTCGCGGCCCCGTGCCGGTCGATCCGACGGGGGAACTTCCTTGTCGCTCCACGACCATCCCGACGCATGGAGATCACCGACGTGGAGAGCTTCGCGGTGTCGATCCCGCTCGACGAGCCGGTGGCGTTCGCGACGCGGGTCGTCGAGGCGCGCGATCACGCCGTCGTCCGCGTCCGGACCGACGCGGGCATCGAGGGGGTCGGCTACACCCTCGGCTACGACGCGTCGGGACTCGTCGCCGACGCCGTCACGGAGTTGCTCGCTCCCGTCGTCCGGGGCGAAGACCCCCACGACACGACCCGGCTCTGGCGCGAGATGTTCGACGGGACCGTCCAGGTCGGCCGGAAGGGGCTGCTGTTGCGGGCCATCTCGATCGTCGACGTCGCCCTGTGGGACCTCAAGGCCAAGGACGCCGGCCTCCCGCTCTACAAGTACCTCGGCGCGCGGGCGGAGTCGGTGCCGGCCTACGCCAGCGGGGGCTACTACCGCGAGGGGAAGGACCTCGACGACCTGCGCGAGGAGTTCGGGCGGTACGTCGACCGGGGCCACGACGTCGTGAAGCTGAAGATCGGACGGCTCCCCCCGCGAGAGGAGGAGGCGCGGGTCCGGGTCGTCCGCGAGACCATCGGCGACGAGCGGACGCTCCTGCTCGACGCGAACGGGGCCTGGAGCAGCGCGCAGGACGCCGTCGACGCCTGTCGGCGCTACGGCGCGTACGACCCGTACTTCGTCGAGGAGCCGGTGATGCCCGACAGCGTCGAACTGATGGCTCGCGTGAACGACGCGCTCGACTACGCCGTGGCGGCCGGCGAACTGGAGTCCACCCGCTACGGGTTCGCCCGCCTGCTCGGGGAGCGAGCGGTCGACGTGGTCCAGCCCGACGCGACCGTGGTGGGCGGGATCACCGAGTGGCTCCGGGTCGCTCACGCCGCCGCCACCCACGACGTCCCGGTCGTCCCCCACTACAACTGGGATCTACACGCCCACCTCGTCGCCGCCAGCGAGACCGGGCGGTGGGTCGAGTACTTCTACCGCGAGCAGGACGTGAAGGTCTTCGACGACGTCCTCGCCGAGCCGATGGAGCCGGCGGCGGGGCGACTCCACCTCCCCGACCGACCGGGCCACGGGGTCGTCCTGGACGAGGCGCGTCTCGCCGAGTTCCGGGTCTGATCGCGGCGACGTCGGGCCCCACGCCCGGCCGGCGCGGGCGAGCCGCCGTCGGTGCGGTGTCACGCGTCCGACGCGTGCCGGCGGGACCTTCTTTACGGAGTAGCCCGACGGGCCGGGAGTGACACACACCATCGGCCTCGTCGGCTACGGCCGCATCGGCCGCGACCTCGCCGAGCGGGTCGAGGCGGCCCCGGACGTCGACCTGGCGTACGTCTACGTCCGCTCGGAGAAGGCGGGCCTGCCCCCGTCGGTCCAGGTCACGGACCCGGCGGACCTGGAGCGCCGGTCGGCCGACCTGACCGTCGAGGCGGCGACGCCGGCGGCGGTCGACGCCCTCGCCGACCGGATCCTGGCGGCGAACGACCTGCTCGTCCTCTCGGGGTCGGCGTTCGCGGATCCCGAGGTCGAGCGGCGGTTGACCGACCTCGTGGCCGCGAGCGATCACGACCTCTACCTCCCGCACGCGGCGCTGTTCGGCGTGGACGGACTGGTCGACGCCCGGAGCGAGTTGGAGGAGGTCCACGTCGAGGCGACGAAGGCCCCCGACCACCTGGACTTCGCGTACGCCGGCGAGGTCGACCGCGCGGCCGTCGACGGCCGGACCGTCGTCTACGAGGGGCCGGTCCGCGGCCTCTGCAGACGGTTCCCCCGGAACTTCAACTCCCACGCGACCGTCGCGCTGGCGTCGCTGGGCCTCGACGACACCAGTGCGCGGCTGGTCGCCGACCCCGGGGCCGACACCGCCCGCCACGTGATCACCGCGTCCGGGCCGGGGTTCGACCTGGAGGCCGTCCGCGACAGCGAGATCGAGGGCGTGACCGGCGACTACACCCTCGTCTCGACGTGGGGGTCGATCCGGCGGGTGTTGCGCGCCGACGAGGGTCCGCAGTTCGTCTAGAGGTTCGACCGCCCGAGTCCCCCGTCGACGGGGATCGCGGCGCCGTTGACGTAGCCCGCCCTGGGCGAGCAGAGGAAGGCGACCACGTCGCCGAGTTCCATCGGGTCGCCGATGCGGCCGAGCGGGTTCGACGCCCCGCGGGCGGCCAGGCCGTCCTCGTAGGAGTCGTACTCGCCGCGTTCGACCCCCTGCCGGACGAGGTCGCGGATGCGCGCGGTCTCGTGGGGACCGGGGAGGACCGCGTTCGCGCGCACCTCGGGGGCGAGTTCGCGCGAGAGCGTCTTCTCCAGCCCGACGACGCCCATCCGCACCGAGTTCGAGAGCACGAGCGAGTCGATGGCCTCCTTGACGCTGCGCGAGGTGACGGTGACGATCGTCCCGCCGCCGTCCCGGAGGTGTGGGGCCGCCGCCCGGACCGTCCGGACGACGCTCATCACCAGCAGGTCGAAGGCGTCGTACCAGTCCTCGTCGGTCGTCTCCAGGAAGGGCCCGGAGGGCGGCCCGCCGGCGCTCGTCACGAGGTGATCGAGGCCGCCGAACTCCTCGACCGGACGGTCGACCAGCGCCTCGACGTCCCCGGCGTCAGTGAGGTCGCCGCGCTGGCCCACCACCTCACCCGTGACCGCCTCGTCCTCCCGGAGGGTGGCGACTGCGTCCTCCAGGCGTTCCCCGTCGCGGCCGTTGAGCACCACGTTCGCCCCCTCGCGGGCGAGCGCCGTCGCCGCCGCGTTCCCGAGTCCGCTGCTCGACGCCGTCACCAGCGCCGCGTTCCCCTCGATTGCGAAGTCCATGACACCCGCCCTTCGCGGGGGGCCGTCAAATACCCCGGTCACGGACCCGGCCCCGACCACGGACCCGCCGGGCGCCGGGCGGTCGGCGGCGATCCGTCCGTGGGGAACGGGCCGGAAGGCGGTGACGGCGACCGGAATCAGGGATTCTCGGGGCCGAACTCCGTCCCGCAGTAGACACACCGGTACGCGATGGAAAAGAGAATCGTCGGCTCGTCGTCGTCGCGGATCACGCCCGACGGCACGACGACGTCCTCCCTGTCGCAGTTCGGGCAGTACGCGGGCTGGACGTTGACCGCCGGCGCGTTCGCGCTCATGGGCGGCCCTACCGGTCGGCGGCGTTTAACGGTGGGGATCCCGGGCGCCCCTGCGAACGAGTGCCGTCCCCGCGCTCGGGAGCGGGCGACCGCTCAGGGGTTCTTGGGGTTGTACCACGTGCCACAGCTGATACACCGATACGAGAGCGTGAACGTCGGCTCCTCGGCCTCCGTCTCCTCGACGACGTCCATCGGGACGACGGTGGCCTCGCCCTCGCAGTTCGGACAGTCCGCGGGCTGGGTGTTGATCGTCGGTGCGCTCACGCCGGGGGCTATCGACCGATCCGACTTAACCCTGCGGACTCGCGTGTCCCTCGTCTCGCGCGGACTCCCCCACCGATCGCCCGGCGCGCGACGCCCGCCGACCGCCCGGCCGACCCCGCCGTCGCGTGTCACCGCGACACACGCAAGGATTATCCGTCGGGCGGGCATCGGCTCACAGGCAATGGCGACTGGAACGGTCGACTTCTTCAACGACACCGGCGGCTACGGCTTCATCGCGACTGACGACTCCGACGACGACGTGTTCTTCCACATGGAGGACGTCGGCGGCCCGGACCTCGAAGAGGGACAGGAGGTCGAGTTCGAGATCGAGCAGGCCCGGAAGGGTCCGCGGGCGACGAACCTCGAACGGCTGTAAGGCCGCTGTCGCCCTGGAGAGAGGTATCGGCGACAACTGACTCCGTTATCCACCCCGACGAGCGACGGCGCCGGCCCGGGCGGCGACCGGCGGAATGCGGCACGCCGGGGGTCGTCGCCGGTCGTCGCCGACTCGCCGCGGGTCAGCGGGTGAACTCGTCGGCGTCGTCGCGCGCGCCGAGGACCCACTCCAGTTCCTCGATGGCGCGGAGCAACGCGATTTCGCTCTCCTCCTGGGTCGGCGACGACGGCGGGTCGTGGGCGTCGTAGACGCGCTCGAGTTCGTCGATGCGCGCACGGATCTCGGCTTCGGAGCGCATACCGGGGCGGAGCGCGGCGAGGGGCATGAAGGTGCGGGACTCCCGGGGCGCTTTTGGCCGTGGGCGGGGTACGGCGGGCCGTGACGGTGACGACGCTGCACCGCCCGGCTCACCGGGAGGCGCTCGACGCGCTGGCGGACGCCTTCGAGCGCGGGGAGATGGTGACGCTCTTCGGACGCTGTACCGTCGAGTACGAGGGACGGGCGGCCAGCAGCCTGGGTCCCGGCGATCGGCTGGTGGTGCTCAAGCCCGACGGGACGGCGCTGGTCCACACCGAGGAAAAACGGACGCCGGTCAACTGGCAGCCCCCGGGCTGTGAACACCGGGCGAGCGTCCGCGACGGCCGCCTGCGGATCCGGAGCGTCCGATCGACGCCCGACGAGCGCCTCGACGTGCGCTTCGACCGGGTCGATCAGCTCTCGGCGCTCGCGGCCGACGACGAGGGATCGTTCGACCTCCGGGGGAGCGAGGAGGACCTGCGCGAACGCGTTCTCGACCGTCCCGACCGGATCGAGCCGGGGTTCGAGCCGCAGGCGACCGAGCGCGAGACGGCCGCCGGGCCGGTCGACGTGTTCGGGGTCGACGCCGAGGGCGTCCCGGTGGTCGTCGAACTGAAGCGCCGGCGGGTGGGGCCCGACGCGGTCGGCCAGCTCGCGCGCTACGTCGACGCGCTCCGGCGCGAACTCGGCGACGGGGAGGCCGTGCGGGGGATCCTCGTCGCCCCGTCGGTGACGGACCGCGCGGCGGCGCTTCTCGACGAACGGGGGCTGGAACACGTGGCGCTCGACCCGACGACCGGGCGGCCGCCGGAGGACGACGCCGGGACCGGGGCGCGATCGGAGGGAGAGCCGACGGAGGGGGAGACGGAGTCGGAGGTGACACCCGACGAGGGTGAGACGGGGGCCTGACCGGGGACGAACGTCGTCCCGGGACGGTGCCAGTGGACGACGACCGGGGGAGCCGGGCGAGCGTCGACGGGAGGCCGCACGCCGCCCGTTGCGGTGCATCGAAGGCTTTAATCGCGCCGTGGGCGTTCGTCCGGCAACTGACCATGGCAGACAAACCGGCCTCCATGTACCGGGAGATCAGCAAGCCGGCGTACACCCGGCGGGAGTACATCACCGGCATCCCGGGCTCGCAGATCGCACAGCACAACATGGGCGACCTCAACGCCGACCCCGACGACTACCCGGTCCACGTCACCCTCCGGGTCGAGGAGGAGGGCCAGATCCGCCACGGCGCGCTCGAATCCGCCCGCCTCTCGGCCAACCGTCACCTGCTGAAGGAACTCGGCGAGGGCGAGTACAAGATGGTCCTCCGGAAGTTCCCCCACCACGTCCTGCGCGAGAACAAGCAGGCGACGGGCGCGGGCGCCGACCGGGTCTCCGACGGGATGCGCCAGGCCTTCGGCAAGCCGGTCGGGACCGCCGCCCGCGTCGGCCGGAACGACGCCATCTTCACGGCCTACTGCGACGTCGAGGACGCGCCGGTCGTGAAAGACGCCCTCCGGCGCGCCTACAACAAGCTGGCGCCGCCGTGCCGGATCGTCGTCGAGAAGGGCGAGGAACTGCTGATCGCCTGACGCCAGGGGACCGAAACCGGATCCCGCAACCGGCGCGCAGGGCTTTTTGTCGCGGGCGCTCCCGGTGAGGGTATGCTTCGGCTCGCGGTCGCAACCCGCGCGGAGACCTTCGAGCGGATGCGCGACCCGCTCGCGGAGCGGGGGATCGCGGTCGGCCACCTGCGCGCCGAGGAGCGGGTCGTCCGCCTGGACGGGCCGCGGTCGGAGTTCGACGTCGGCTTCGTCTTCCCGCCGCGCGCCATGGAGGGGGGCGCGCTCTCGGCGCTCCACGGCCTGTCCTGGGTGAACGACCGCGAGACGGTGTTCCGCTCGCGGAACAAGGCCGAGACGTACGCCCGCCTCGTCGCGGCCGACCTGCCCGTCCCCGAGACGCGCCTGGTGTCGAACCCCGTCGACGAGGCGGCGTTGCGCGACGCCGTCGAGGGACTGGACTGGCCCGTGGTCGTCAAGCCCAACTCGACGACCCGCGGGGTCGGGGTGGCGAGGGCCGCCGACCTCGACACCTACCTCGGGATCACGGACTACCTGGGGCTGATCCACGACTACCGCGCGACCGGCGACCGCTCCTTTCTCGTCCAGGAGTATCTCCCCGACGCCCGCGACTACCGGGCGATGGTCGTCGACGGGTCGTACGCCGGCGCCGTCGAGCGCCGCCTCCCCGACGACGCCCGCGAGGCGGGCCGGTGGAAACACAACGTCCACCGCGGCGCCGCGGCCGTCGGGGCAGACCTCCCATCCGAGGCCCGCCGACTCGCGGAGGCGACGGCGCGGGCCGTCGGCGCCGACTACCTCGGGGTCGACCTCCTGTGTGCCGACGGACGATTCCTCGTCAACGAGACCAACGCCCGCCCGACGATCGACGAGGCGACCAAGTACGATCCGGCGTTCTACGACGACCTGGCGGCGCTGATCGAGCGGCGGGCCGCCGACGGACGCGAATGAGGAGGGAAACGGGGACCGGGAGAAGGACGGAGGGTAACGGCTACTCCAGGTCGATGTCGGCCGACTCGTCGATCTTCTCGAAGGTGACCTGGAGGATCCCGTTGTTGAACGTGGCCTCGGCGGAGCGTTCGTCGACGCGGACGGGAAGCCGGATCCGTTCGTCGTACTCCCGCTGGGCTCCGCTCGCGGCGATCGTCAGCGTCTCGCCGTCACACTGCAGTTCGATCGCCTCCTTCTCGATCCCGGGGAGGTCGGCGACGAGGCGGAGTCGGTCGCCCTCGTCGTGGACGTCGACGTGCGTCTCGGTCCCGAAGCCGGCCCCGTCGCCGGCCATCTCGCCCATCATCCGCTCGATCTCGTCGAAGATGTCGCCGAACGGATCGTCGCGGTCGTCTCTCATCGCCAGGAGGTGGGTCCGTTCGGCGTAAAAGCCTTCTGACGGGGGAACCCGCACGCCGGCGCCCGGCTCCCGTGGCCGCGGGAACGTATTCAGCACCTGAATCGTTCCGACCCCACTAAGTACGTCCACCCCGTGCGGTCCGGCATGGGTCTGCGCACTCTCGACGACCTGTCGCCCGGCGGACGCCTCCTCGTCCGTCTGGACCTCAACTCCCCGGTGGACGACGGGGTCGTACGAGACAACCCCCGGTTCGCCCGTCACGCCGAGACGCTCCGCGAACTCCTCGCTGCCGACCACGCCGTGGCCGTCCTGGCCCACCAGGGCCGGCCCGGCCGCGACACGTTCGTCGGTCTCGAACCCCACGCCGAACTGCTCGCCGACCACCTCGAGTCGCCCGTCGAGTACGTCCCCGACACCGACGGCGACGAGGCGCTCGACGCCATCCGCGCGCTGTCGTCGGGAGAGGTGCTCGTGCTCGGCAACGTCCGGATGACCGACGACGAACTCCCGGAGCGGCCGGCGGCCGAACACGCCGAGAGCGACCTGGTGCGGACGCTCGCCCCGGAGTTCGACGCCTACGTGAACGACGCCTACTCGGCGGCCCACCGGTCGCACGCCTCGCTGGTCGGCTTCCCGCTCGTCATGCCGGCCTACGCCGGGCGGGTGATGGAGCGGGAGTACGAGGCCAACACCGCCATCGGCTCCCGGGAGTTCGACGGCGACGTGGTGATGGTGCTCGGCGGGAACAAGACCCGCGACGTCGTCAGGGTGATGCAGGCGCTCGCGGACCGCGTCGACGCGTTCCTGCTCGGCGGGGCGATCGGCGAACATTTCCTCCGGGCCGAGGGGTACGAGGTGGGATACGACGTCGAGGGGACGGACCTGTACGACGACCAGTGGGCGGCGGTCGGGGGGACCGTCGCGGGCCTCCTCGACGAGCACCGGGAGACGATCCACCTGCCCGCCGACCTCGCGTACGCGGACGACGACGGGGAGCGCGCGGAGATCGAGGTCGACGAGATCGACGCGAAGACCCGTGACTTCCTCGACGTCGGCACCGAGACGGTGATGGCGTACGCGCCCGTCATCGCGGACGCGTCGGCGGTGTTCGTCAAGGGCGCGCTCGGCGTCTTCGAGGACGACCGGTTCGCCGTCGGCACCGTGGGCGTCCTGGAGGCCATCGCGGAGTCCGACGCGTTCTCGGTCGTGGGCGGCGGCGACACCTCGCGGGCCATCGACGCCTACGGACTCGACGGCGCGGACTTCTCGCACGTCTCGATCGCCGGCGGGGCGTACCTCCGGGCGCTGACCGGCGAACCCCTCCCCGCGGTCGAGGCGCTGCGGGCGAGCGCGGAGCGTTTCGGCGTCGGCGTCGAGGCCGGAAGCCCCGGGGCCAGCAGCGCCGACACCGACGCCGCCTGACATCCGCCCGGGCAAACGACTTGTCCCTCGCCCCCGTCGCGGGGCGCATGGAGATCGGCATCGTCTCCGACACGCACGACGACCTGGACGCCGCCGGACGGGCGGCCGACCTGTTCGCGGACCGGGCGGACGCGGTCGTCCACTGTGGCGACGTGGTCTCGCCGTTCGCCGCGGCGCCGTTCGACGCCGGCTTCGACTTCCACTGCATCGCCGGAAACAACGAGGGCGAACCGGCCCTGATCGACGCGGTGGAGGCCTTCGGCACCCACCACGGCGAGTGTGCCGAACTCGCGTTCGACGGCCGGACGGTCGCGGTCTATCACGGCACCGCCGGACCGCTCGTGGACGCGCTGGTCGATTCCGGCGCCTACGACTACGTCTGCCACGGTCACACGCACGAACACGGGCGCGAGGAGCGGGGCGGCACCGTCCGGATCAATCCCGGCGGCCTCCCGATCCCCGGAGCCGACGACGCCTTCCACGTCGCCACGCTCGACGCGACGAGCGGCGACGTGACGTTTCACGAGCTGGGCTGAAAGGAAAGGGCGCGGAACGTGCGAACGAGAGGGCGCGGGCGCTACGCGCCGTCGAGGAGGCTCTCGATGCCGACGCCCAGGCTCTCGTCGGTGGTCGCCATGCTCTCGGCCGCGTCGGCCGCTCCCGCGATGGCCCGGACGGCGTCGACGTTCTCGGGCACCACGTCGCTCTCCTGGTGGATCGCCTGGAAGAGGTAGAGGTCCGACCCCTCGACGGCGACCGACTCCGCCCAGACGCAGTTCTCCCAGAGGTCCCCCCGGGGGCGGCCGGCGTCCAGGGCGAACTGCTTGAGCTTTCCGGCACCGTCGATCCCGGCGGCCCCCGGGACGAGGAAGATCCGGGGCTCGGCCGCGAGCAGGTCGCGGACGGCGTCGGCGTCGGGGGTCGCCGAGAGCGTGACGTTGACCGCGTGGAGGTGCATCAGCGTCGCCGGCGCCTTCACCCCGAGGGTGTCGATGGCGAGGTCCGGAAACACCGTCTGCACGTCCGGCCCGTGGTGGGAGGGGACGGTGATCGGATCGGGGAGGATGTCGTCGATGGGGCCCCGGCCGGTCTGGCCCGGATCGCCGCCCCGGCGCACGAGCGTCACGCGGGCCTTCTCGACCCCGTAGGCCTCCCGGAGCGGGGCCAGCAGGCGGGAGATCCCCGTCGTGTTACAGGAGACGACCCGCACGGCGTCGGCCCCCCGGGCGTCGTCGTAGTTCGCGCGGGCGACGAAACTGGCGTCGACCAGGTCGTCGGATTCGCCGCCCTGGAAGATCGCCGGCGTGTCGAGACGGTCGTACAGGGCGGCGTTCTCCGCGCCGACCCCGGACGGGGTGGCGTCGACCACCACGTCGCTTTCGGCCACGAGGTCGTCGACCTCGCCCGCGAGGTCGACGCCCGCGTCGGCAAAGCGGTCGGCACGCCCGGGCACCGCGGCGTACAGCGGATACCCCGTCCGGACCGCGGCCTCGGCCTCGTAGTTCGGCCGGGTCTTGGCCACGCCCGCGACCGCCATCTCCGGCTGGGCCGCGACCGCGTCGGCCACGCGCTTGCCGATGGTACCGTACCCGTTGACGCCAACCTGGATCATTGGGGTCCTCTCGCCCGGGGCCGGAATTAACCGTTTCGGGAGCCCGGGTCGACCCCGGGGATCCCCGGCCCCGACGGCCGCCACGAGCCGCGAGGGGGTGACTTTTCCCCGACGCGGGCGCAGGGCCGTCATGCACCTCGCCGAGGCCACCTGGACCGACGTCCGCGACGCCGCGCCCGACCTCGCGGTCCTGCCGGTCGGGAGCACCGAACAGCACGGCCCGCACGCACCGCTCGGAACCGACTGTCTCACCGCCGAGGCGGTGGCGACGGCGGGCGTCGAGTCCCACGACGGCGACGCGCTGCTCGCGCCCACCGTCCCCGTCGGCGTCGCCGAGGAGCACCGCGCGTTCGCGGGCACGCTCTGGGTCTCGCCGGAGACCTTCCGGGCGTACGTCCGGGAGACGGTCGCGAGTCTCGCCGGGCACGGGGTCGCGGGGGTCGTCGTCGTCAACGGCCACGGCGGCAACTCGGCCGCGCTCCGGGAGGCCTGTGCCCGCCTGACGCGGGACGGCGTCGTCGCCGCCGCCCCGTTCACGTGGTTCGAGGCCGTCGATCCGGAGGTGGCGATGGGCCACGGCGGGCCGCTGGAGACCGCGCTCGTCCGGCACGTCCGGCGGGACCTGATCCACGAGGACCGCCTCGACGCGGCCGCCGAGGGGGGGAGCGACCGCTGGGGCGAGTGGGTCGCGGGGACGAATCTGGCGTACGACGTCGACGCGTTCAGCGAGAACGGGGTGGTCGGCGACCCGCGCGAGGGGAGCGCCGACCTCGGGGAACGGCTGCTGGCGGAGGCGGCGGCGGCGCTCGCGGAGCTGCTCGACGCCGTGGCCGGGCGCTAGTCCTCGTCGGCCTCGAACTCCTGGAGCGTCCCGCGCAGTTCGGGCACGACGCCGGTGAGGTCGGAGACGAGGTCCCCGGCGTCGGCGATGGCCGCGAGGACCTCCTCGATGCGCTCGATCTCGTCCGCGAGGTCCTCGGCGTCGTCGAACGCGTCGGCGCGCTCGCCCACGGCGTACCACTTTTTCGCCTGACGCAGGTGCTCCTCGGCGTCGCCCGCGTCCAGCGCCTGCCCGAGGCCGTTGAGCACGCCGAGCACGTTGTCGGCCCCGGTCTCCCAGACCTCGTCGGCGGTCGGAAGCTCCGCGCGGGCGTCGGCGAGGTGGTCCTCGACGTCAGCGCGCATCTCGTCGGCCGCCTCGCCGAACAGGTCCTCGTCCCCGAGCGTCGACTGGCTCATGCCCCCCGATTCGACGTCCTCCCCCTTCAACACGCGCCCGAAAGTGAAAGTGAAAGTGAAAGTGAAACCCGCCGGGAAACGGGGACGATCGCCCCCGAATCGGCGCCCGGGGGTCAGTCGGTCGACTCGACGGTCTCGATCCGCATGAGCGGATAGCCGTCCTCGGTCGCCATCCGGGTCCGGACGACGACGCCCTCGTAGGCGATTCGCATGCGTACCTCCATCAGCCGCCCGGTGAGTTCGGCGTAGCCGTGGTCGGAGTCGATCGCCGCCGCGAGTTCGTCGGCGAGGACGCGCACTTCGACGGCCTCGCAGTGGGGCTGGTTCTCGATGGCCTCGGCCATCGCCCGTTCGAGGCTCCGGGCGCTCGCGGGGCTGACCGGCGTCCCGGCGAACTGGTGGTAGAGGGACCCGAACTTGATACCCGCCTCGAAACACGCCCGCTGGGCGTCCGTGACCATGCGCCGCCCACGCCGCGCGCGGGCAAAGGCCTGCGGGTCGCGAGCGGAGCGCTCCCGGCGGAACGGGCAGGGAACCACAGTTTCTTGTCCGCCAGTCGCGTCACTCCCCGTGAATGCGCGTCCTGCTCACGGGCGCCGGCGGTCGGGTCGGCGGCGCCATCCTCGATGGCATCGGCGACAGCGAGGCCTACGACTGGCGGCTCCTCTTTCACAACCCGCCGGGCGAAGACGTGCCCTACGACCACCTCGTCGGGGACGTGACCGACCCCGTGGCGATCGGCGAGGCCGTCGACGGGATGGACGCCGTGATCCACCTGGCCGGCGACCCCCGGCCGGAGGCCCCCTGGGACTCGGTGTTGCCCAACAACGTCGACGGGACGAAGGTCGTCCTGGAGGCGGCCGTCGAGGCCGGCGTCGAGAAGTTCGTGTTCGCCTCCTCGAACCACGCGGTCAAGGGGTACGAGACGGACCGCGAACCCGGGATCTACCGCACGGGAAACGAGTTCCGCCTCGACGGCACCGAACTCCCCCGCCCGGGCAACTTCTACGGCGTCTCGAAGGCCGCCGGCGAGACGCTCTGTCGGTACTACCACGACGCCCACGGGATCGCGGCCGTCTGCGTCCGGATCGGCAACCTGACCGAGGGCCACCCGCCGCGCAACTACGAGCGCGGCCAGGCGATGTGGCTCTCGTATCGCGACTGTGCCCACCTCCACGACCGCTGTCTCCGGGCCGACTACGACTACGAGATCGTCTACGGCATCTCCGACAACGACCGGAAGTACTACTCCATCGAGCGCGCCAAAGAGGTCCTCGGCTACGACCCCCAGGACAACTCGGCCGACTACGACTTCGACGGGACGCCGAAGGAGGAGTAGCCGACCGTCGAATCTGTCCACATCGATGATCATTCAACAACAACAAGCATTGGTGGATTATTCGGCGAAAAAATAAACATATGAAGACTTTTACGGAGGGATCGTATACTAACAGTCGGCGTGGTCCGTGAGCGCCATACACCACTTCGACCACGCCAGCTTCTCTCCCGTCGACGGACTCGCTAGGGCGGGGTCGGGCCTGGCCGCGTGCCCGAGGGCCGAAACCGGCCCTCCCGTGGCATCCCGCCGTTCCTCGGCCTTCGATCGGCCCGTACCGGCGAGCGCGCACGACGTTCGGACGTCCGCCACGGGTCGACGTCGCCCGGGCCGCCAGGGACGGACCTTCGGGCGTCAGTTCTCCCGTTCCCGATCCCCGACCGATTCGATCAACTCGGTGGCGAACGCTCCGCCACAGTATCGAACCCGCCGGCGGGTCGGGTCGTAGTCGACGACGCCGCTCTCGGCCAGTCGCGGCAGAAGCACGTGATGGAGGCGGATCGCGACGGAGTCGGGATCGAGGTCGGTCCGCGCGGACAGGTGGCGGACGAGGGCATCGACGTCGGTGACGCCCCCGTTCGCCCGGAGATGGTAGAGGATCCGTCGCCGATGCTCGTCGGCCATCGCTCGAAGCACGTCGTCGATCGTCTCTTCATCCCGTGGAAGCGTCGCTTCCGAGGCGTCGGTCATGCCCGTCCACCCGTGATGTTAGGGGTTTGGTACCGTCCACCATAGTAGTTGGGATTTCACCTCGAACGGACATATCGACTCACGTAGACCCATCACCCGCGATCAGTCGAACAGGGCGTCGACGTCCCGGTCGCGCTGTCGTCGTCGCCCGACGTGGTCGCGCAGTCGTGCGTGGACGACCCCGTCGCCTCCCTCGCGCGCGAAGTCCATCACCAGCGCGACGAAGCGTCCACCGCCGCGGTCGGCGAGTTCCTCCCGGGCGTAGCCCGCCGCGTCCTCGATCACCGACGCGTCGTATCGGTCGTCGGACTCGGCGAGGGCGACGGCCGCGCGGGCCGCCGCCTCGGCGTCGAGGTCGGCGAGCGTCGGCGTCCGGCCGTCGCGGACGAGCGGCGGCGGCGGCGTTCGCTCGACGGTCTCGGGGTCGGTCCGGAGCCGTCGCAGGTACGTCCGGACCCGGGACAGGTCGACGCCGCGGTGGGTCGCCCCCAGTCCGTCGAGGTAGTCGGCGGCGCTCGCCGCGAGGCCGGTCGCGCCCTCCCAGTTGCGTCGCTCGGCGTGGGAGACCGCCGCGGTGAACTGGATCAGGCCGTGGAGGAACCGCTCGTCGTCGCTCCCGTCGGGCAGGTCGAGCCAGCGCTCCTCCCAGGCGTCGTGGGCGGCGTGGCGGTGGCCGTCGTTGTAGACCGCGAGTCCGGCCCGGAGCGCCGCGTCCATGTGGGGAGGTGGGCGGCCGGCCGGGATAAGCGCGGCGTGCTCGCGGCGTGGCGCCGTGAAAAGCGTCCCGACGGGGTCCCCGCGAGCGGCGAGGGACCGGCGGTCTCTCAGCCGGCGTGAAGCGCCGGCGACGAAGCGAGCGGGGGCAAGTCAGGTCGTGACCGAAGGGAGCGTCCTGACGGAGATTTGAATTCACTCGTTTCGCTCCCGCCGGTCGCTTCACTCGCTGCTCGAATCTCCGGTCCACGCGTACCCGGCGCAGGTCGCTCGCTTCGCTCGCGACGTGGCGCCGGAAAGTGTAGCGTCCTGACGGAGTCCCCGCGAGCGGCGAGCGGGGGCAAGTCAGGTCGTGACCGACGGGAGCGTCCTGACGGAGATTTGAACTCCGGTCCCTGGCTCCGCAAGCCAGGAGGATGGTCCACTACCCTACCAGGACTCGTTTCGAGTAACTGCGGACTGCTACTAAGGAGTTGCGGTCCGGTGCAGGAACCGTGGCCGCCGTGCCGGTGGCGTCGACCGCGACCCCCCCGACCGAAACGACCTTACCGGAAAAGGCGTCTACAGCGTCCGTGATGACAGCCCGGTCACGGCAGGCGTCGCCGGGGCGACGAACGGCGACACGAGGCGGCCCTCGGGGGACGGGGGACGGTGACGGCCCGTGCGCGGCGGCGGTCGAGCGCGCGCCGTCCGCCGGCACAGACACGGACCACGAACGAGGAGGAGGACGATAGCCATGGGTGCCATCGAGGAGGTCTACGGGGACCTCGACGCGGACGTGGAGTTCGAGGCGTTCGAGACGGCGGTCCGCGAGAAGGTCGACCAGATGGGCGGCCTCGCCGACGAGGAGACGGCGGCGATGCTCGTCGCCCACGAACTCGAAGAGGAGGGCGGCGAGGTCGACGGCGTCGCCGACGTCGAGCCCGGGATGGACGAGGTGAAGTTCCTGGCCAAGGTCGTCGGCGTCGGCGAGGTCCGGACGTTCGAGCGGGACGGCGACGACCCGGACGGTCGCGTGGCGAACGTCGAGGTGGCCGACGAGACGGGTCGCGTGCGGGTCGCCTTCTGGGACGACATGGCCGACGCCGTCGGCGACGGCGAACTGGAGGTGGGCCAGGTGCTCCGGATCAAGGGCCGGCCCGGCGAGGGGTACAGCGGCGTCGAGGTGAACGCCGACCGCGTCGAGGTCGACGAGGACGCCGCGGTCGACGTGCAGGTGCGCGACACCTACCGCGTCGAGGACCTCTCGCTCGGGCTCTCAGACGTCGACCTCCGGGGACAGGTGCTCGCCACGGACGCGGTGCGAACGTTCGACCGCGACGACGGCTCGGAGGGACGGGTGGCGAACCTGACGCTCGGCGACCCGACCGGGCGCGTGCGGGTCACGCTCTGGGACGAGCGGGCCGACCGCGCCGAGGACCTCGACCCGGGGGAGTCGGTGGAGGTGGTCGACGGCTACGTCCGCGAGCGGGACGGCGACCTCGAACTCCACGTCGGCTCCCGGGGGGCCGTCGAGGCCATCGACGAGGACGTCGAGTACGTCCCGGAGACCGCCGACATCGGGAGCGTCGAGATGGACGACGTCGTCGACGTCGCCGGCGGCGTCATCGAGGCGTCGAGCACGCGTACGTTCGACCGCGACGACGGCTCGACGGGCCAGGTCCGGAACGTACGGATAAAAGACGAGACGGGCGACATCCGCGTCGCGCTCTGGGGCGAGAAGGCCGACGCGGAGATCGAACTCGGGGATTACGTCGTCGTGACGGACGCCGAGATCGGCGACGGGTGGCAGGACGACCTGGAGGCATCGGCCAACTGGCGCTCGACGGTGACGGTCCACGACGGCCCGCCGGCGGGAACGACCGGAGTCGGCGGGACCGACGCCGACGGCGGATCGGCCGACGGCTCCGGCGACGGGCCGACCGGCGGAGAGACGGGCCTGTCGGCGTTCGGCGCCGACGGGGACGAGAGAGCGGGGGCCGAGGAGGCGACGGCCGCCGACGGACCGGACGACGGCGAGGAGATCGAGTTCACGGGGACGGTCGTCCAGGCCGGCGATCCGGTCGTGCTCGACGACGGCAAACGAACCCGGAGCGTCGAGACCGACGCCGACCTCCGACTCGGCGAGGAGGTGACCGTCCGCGGGCGGTTCCGGGACGGCCGCATCGACGCCGAGGAGGTCCGGTAGGTCGGCGGAACGGTCCCCCGAGCGCCGGACGGACGCCGGATCGTCGCGGGCGACGGAAAGGATTATACCTGCACCGGCCGCGAGGTGTGGGCATGAGTGTCGAGCTCCCGTTCGCCCCGGTCGACGCCATCATCCGGCGGAACGCGGGGGGCCTCAGGGTGAGCGCGGACGCCGCCGAGGAGCTCGCCCGGCGGGTCCAGTCTCACGGGGCGGCGCTGGCCGCCGAGGCGGCCGAACGGGCGACCGCCGACGGGCGCAAGACCCTGATGCCCGGGGATTTCGGCGTCGAGCGGGTCGTCGACCGGAACGACCTCGAACTGCCGGTCGCCCCGGTCGATCGCATCGCGCGCCTCGACATCGACGAGCGGTATCGCGTCTCGATGGACGCACGCATCGCACTCGCCGACATCCTCGAGGATTACGCCGACAACGTGGCCGCCGCGGCCGCGACGCTGGCCCGGCACGCGGACCGTCGCACCATCCAGGCCGAGGACATCGTGACCTACTTCGAACTTTTCGAATAGATGCGGTTCGGCTACAGCGAGACCTGCCTCGCTCACGACCCCGGCGACCGGCATCCCGAGTCGCCGGCCCGTCTCCGGGCGATCCGGCAGGTGCTCGCGAAGCGCCACGGCGTCGAGTACGTCGAGGCCGATCCGGCGAGCGAGGAGGTCGTCACGGCCGTCCACCGGCCCGACTACGTCGACGAGATCCGGGCGTTCTGCGAGGACGGCGGCGGGAAGTGGGGGCGGGACACCGTGGCCTGCGAGCGGACGTGGGACGCCGCCCTGGCGGCCGCCGGCCAGGCCCGCTGGGCGGCCGAACGAGCGCTCGACGGCGACGACGGCCGGGAGACGCCGTTCGCGATCGGCCGGCCACCCGGCCACCACGCCGTCGCCGACGACGCGATGGGCTTTTGCTTTCTCAACCACGCCGCCGTCGCCACCCGGTGCGTGCTCGACGAGGGCGCCGCCGACCGCGTCGCCATCTTCGACTGGGACGTCCACCACGGCAACGGCACGCAGGACATCTTCTACGACGACCCGGACGTCTGCTACGCCTCCATCCACGAGAACGGGCTCTACCCCGGCACCGGCGAGGTCGAGGAGACCGGGACGGACGCGGCCGCGGGGACGACGCTCAACGTCCCGCTCGCGGCCGGCGCCGGCGACCCGGACTACCTGCTCGCCGTGGACGAGCTGCTCGTCCCGCTGTTCGACCGGTTCGACCCCGACCTGGTGCTCGTGAGCGCGGGGTTCGACGCCCACCGCCACGACCCCATCTCGCGGATGCGGCTCTCGACCGAGGGGTACGCCCTCCTGACCGACCGGCTCCGGAGCCTGGCCGGACGATCCGACGCCGGCCTCGGGTTCGTCCTCGAAGGGGGCTACGGGCTCGAAACCCTCTCCGAGAGCGTGGCGATGGTCCACGAGACGTTCGACGGCCGCAAGCCGGTCCCGGCCGACGGCGATCCGACCGACCGGACGACCGACATCGTCGCGCGCGTCGCCGACGTCCACGGGTTCGACGACGACTGACCGGACGCCGCCTGGCCTACACGCGCGGATCGAAGTGCCGTGCGAGCTCGCGGCCGAACGCCGCTTCCTCGGCCAGCACGGCCACATCCGTCCCCGTCAGCACCTCGTAGCCCGCCCGGAGCGCGTCCGCGACCCGCGCGCCGAGGGCCACGTCGAACAGCGCGTCGCTCGCCAGCAGGTCGGCCGCCCGCCTGACCTCCCGGGGGCGCTCGACCACGTAGCGCGTCCCGTCGAGAAACGGTCCGTAGACGTCCGGATCGTCGGCGTACGTCTCGTAGAACCCGGTCGCGTGCTCGCGGACGTCCACGGGCGGGCCCTCGTGGCGCTCCACGGCCGGAAGCTCCGGGACGGCCACCTCCACGAGGAGGACGGCGCGGTCGGCCGCGAACGTGCGCGTGCGCATCGGCGCGAACCCGCGGCGCTCCAGGGCCGACGTGATCCCGGTCAGCGAGCGCCGCAGTTGCGGGTAGAGCTGATCGTCGACGAGGTCCGGCGCGTCGAAGACGACGGCCAGCGGCGTCGTCCCCCTGCGCTCGACGTGTGCGCGGACCGCGCCGGGCGAGAGGGGGTCCGGTGGCGCGCGAAAGAACGGCTCGATCCCCGGGTCGGCGAGCAGGTCCCGCGCGTAATGCTGGAGGCGGACGACGTGTTCGGGCGCACAGACCGCGGCGACGTTGCGCTCGGGGTCGGTCGGGTCGATCACCACCAGCGGGTCGTCGAACTCGGCGGTCCCGTGACCCTCGGGGTCGTACCGGACGGGGAGCGACCAGTCGGCGGCCGCCTCGAACAGCGGGACGGCCCCGCCCTCCGCGAGCACCAGCAGTTCGGTCAGGTAGCCCGAGAACCCGCGCGTCCGCAGATTGCTCCCGTAGGCCCCGATCGACTTGAGCAGGCGCTTCAGCGCGCGGACGTCACCGACCAGGGCCGGGTCGAGGCGCTCGTCGAGGTAGGCGGTGTGAAAGGGGGTGCGATCGACCGCCGACCGGATCTCGGTCGCCCGGTCCACGTCGTAACAGGGGACGAGGTCGACGTCGAACCCGTCGTGGGTGCCGGTGACGTACGGGTGTTCGGCGTACTCCTCGCGACCGTCGGGGAGGACCGCCCGCCCGACCCGGAGCCCGTACTCCTCCAGACGCTCGCGGTCGAGCGTCGTCGGAAACCGCACGAACAGGTCGATGTCCCGGTCGCCCGACAGCCACGTCCCCCGGGCGGTCGAGCCGACCTGCAACACGTCGGCCCCGACGGGGAGGTCGGCGAGCGCCGCCCGGACCCGCTCTTTGAGCGTCTCGGCGGCCCGCCGCATCCGCTCGCGCTCGCGCTCGTCCGGGGCGACCCGCTCGTCGACCCGCGCGACGACCGCCCGGAGGTCGGTCATGGCGCCCGGTTGGCGGGCCCGTGGCGAAAGCGTGTCGGTGTGCCCAACCGGGCGAAAGCGAAGGCCTTAATGGCGGAGTTCGAGTACCGCACCGGTGCCGGCCGGAGTAGCTCAGCTGGTAGAGCGCCTCGCTGTTAACGAGGTGGTCCCAGGTTCGAGTCCTGGCTCCGGCGCTCCGCGCCCGCCGTCCCGCCCGTTCTCCCGACTGCGTCCGACGGAAACCCTGAAGGTCCGGCCGAGGATACTCCGACCGGGGCCCTTAGCTCAGTGGTCAGAGCGCTCGGCTCATAACCGGGTGGTCGTGGGTTCGACCCCCACAGGGCCCATCGAACCGCGACGCGTCGGACTCAGTACGTCCAGTAGTCCACGGAGCCGACGTCGATCCGGACCGGCGTGTTCCCGGACCAGGCGTCGTCGTCGACGCCGTACCGGCGGTTGATCCGGTGGAGCACGGACCGGCGCTCTTCCTCGTCGTCGATCACCGTCGCCGTTCCCCGGACGACCACACCCCACCGGGGACGGCCGTTCTCGTCCTTCTGGACGGAGAGGGCGACGCGCGGGTTCTCCCGCAGGTTGGCCAGCGTTCGCCGCGTCGTGGCGACGTCGACGTGTCCCTCGCGATAGGCATACCAGAGGGGGGCGACGTGTGGGCCGCCGTCGTGACACGTCCCCAGATGTGCGACCAGCGGCTCGCCGGTGAGCAGTGCTTCGGCCTCGTCCGGAACCACCGGAGACATACGTCCCGTACGTGCGCGACGGTCCTTAGTCCGATCCCCGGGCGATCCGGTCCGGTCCGGTCCGGTCCGGTCCGGTCACTCCCCGTCCGTCGCCCGGAACAGCATGATCTCCTCGTCCCTGTCGCCCAGGTGGGGGCAGGCGTACTCGTGGACCTCCCGGAGCTCACAGCGGGGAAACGTTTCCCCGTACTCCTCGACCGATCGGGTCCAGACGCTGGGGCCCGCCTCGCCGCCGGTCGTGTTCTCGCACAACAGCAGCCAGCCGTCGGGCGCGAGGACGCGTTTCACCTCGGCCGTCACCCCCGCGAAGTCGTCCGGGGGGACGTGTTGCAACACGGTCCACGTCACGACGAGGTCGAAGGCGTCGGCGGCGTAGGAGAGGTCGGCCGCGTTCTGCGTCTCGAAGCGAAACCCGGGGTAGTGGCGGCGCGCCGTCTCGATGGCGTCCGGATTCGCGTCGATGCCGCGGACCTCCGCACCGGTCGCCTCCGCGATCCACGGGAGCACCCGGCCGTAGCCACAGCCGACTTCGAGCGCCTCGGTCGCGGTGCGGTCGGCGAACAGTCCCCGAAGGGTTCGGTACTGGTGGTAGTCCGTCGCGCTGATGTCGGGGACGGATTCGCTCCCCCAGACGTAGTCGTCGGTCCAGGTGATCACGCCGTGTTTGCGTTGCCAGGTGGGGCCGAACGGGAGCCCCGGAAAGAGACGCCCGAGGACGTAGGCGGGGACGTGGTGGGGGTTCTTGAGGCCCTTCTTGACGAGGCTCCACATGGCTGGGTTTCCGTACTTCGTCACCCGGTCAAATAAGAATTCGTGGAATTATAGCCCGCCATCAGTGTTGGAACGTAGTAGTTCACGGGTGCGGTCACGACCGATCGACGCCCGCCGACGCGGGGCGGCCCGGGGACGGCCGGCCGGCCGAATCGTCCACCTGACGCCGGCGTACCCCCCCAATGCGGGCTCTTATGTGGACGTGGCGCTTTGCCCAGCCACGATGGAGGACACCCGCGAATCGTTCCTCAAGGCGTCGTGGGCGAACGTGCTCTCGAACGTCCTCAAGATCCTCGTCGAGGGCGCGCTCGGGCTCGCGTCGGGGAGCCTCTCTCTCCTCGCCGACGCCGCCCACTCCGTCGCGGACCTCCTCGCCAGCGCGGTCGTGCTCGTCTGGGGTCGCGTCGTCTACGACGACCCCGACGAGACCCACCCGCACGGCCACGAGCGCTTCGAACCGCTCGCCGCGCTCTTCGTCGGCGGCGTCCTCGTGGTGCTCGGTCTCTCGCTCCTGTACGACGCCGGCCGTGCCCTGGTCACCGGCCCCTCCGCGACCTACAGCGCGGCGCTCGTCGCCGGCCTCCTGTTCGCGTTCGTCGATCGATACGGCTGTTACTGGTACACGCGGATCGTCAACCGCGACCTCGAATCGCCGAGCCTCCGGGCGCTGGCCGCGGACAGCCGGAACGATCTGTATACGACCCTCGCCGCGGTCGTCGGCGTCGCGGGGATGGCGCTCGGCTACCCGGTCCTCGATCCGATCGCCGGGGGGGTCGTGAGCCTGCTCGTCGTCCACCAGGGCATAGAGATTTCCCGGGAGAACGTCAGATATCTCGCCGACGGGGCCGCACCGAAGGCGGAACAGGAACGGATCCAGGACGCGATCCGGGCCCATCCCGCGGTCCACGGCGTCCACGACTTCGTCGCGTACTACTCCGGGCACACGATCGAGGTGGAGTTTCACGCCGAGGTCGACGCCGACCACTCGGTCGTCGAGGCACACGAGATCGAATCGTCCCTCCGCGAGCGGGTGCAGGAGATCGATCCCGTCTCCGAGGCCCACGTCCACCTCGACCCCGCGGGACTGGACGAGTGGAAGGACGCGACCGATGCCGTCTCCGGCCAGTCGGAGACGCGCACCGATCCGCCCTCCGGCTGACGGCCCTCACCGCGGTCCGTCCGCGACCGCTCCCCGTTCGACGACCCGCGCGACCTCGGCCGGCGTGGCGACGAGGACGTCGCCCGCGACGGTGCGTGCGAGCGCCGCCGCGGCCGCCCCCCGGTCGAGCGCCGCGGCCATCCCCTCGCCGGCCAGCCGAGCGGTCAGAAATCCGGCGACCAGCGCGTCGGTCGCGCCGGCGGCGTCGCACGTCTCGGCGTCGAACGCCGGGCGCTCGTGGACCTCGCCGTCGTGCAGGCCGAGCACCCCGCGCTCGCCGCGGGCGACGACGACGCTCCGGAAGTCGTGTGCGGTGGCGAGGCCGTGGGCCAGTTCGACCGGCCGGTCGCTCGTCCCGAGCACCTCGACGGCGTCCGCCTTGGGGACGACCAGCACGTCGACCATCGAGAACAGGGCCTCGTAGGCCTCGCGTGCGCGCGTCGTCGTCCACAGTTCCGGGTGGTGGGTCGCGTCGAAGACGGTCGTCGTGCCCGCCTCGCGGGCGGCCTCCAGCAGGCGCGCGGTCGTCTCGCGCGCACGATCGGACAGCGCCGGCGTGGCACCGCTCACCAGGACGGCCTCCGCGTCGCGGACCACGCCGAGCGGGAGGTCCCCGGGCGCGACGGCCTCCATCGCCGTCCCCGCGCGGTCGTATCGGGTCTCGTTCCCCCGGGGAGCGCCGCCGCGTTCGAGGTAGTAGGTGCCGACGCGGGCCTCCTCGGAATCCGCCCAGACCACGCCCGTCCGGACCCCGTGGGCCCGGACCCCGGCGACGACGCGCCGGCCGAGCGGCGTGTCCGGGAGCCGCGACAGCCAGACCGACTCGACGCCGAACTGCGCGGCCGCGACCGCCACGTTGCTCTCGGGACCGCCGACGTGGGCGTCGAACCGTCCGGCAGTCGCGAGGCGCTCCCCCGCCGGCGGGGACAGGCGGAGGAGGGACTCGCCGAACGTCACCAGATCGGTCATGCGTCGCCGTTCTGCGGGAGGGGGGATAAGTCGCGGGGGCGGTCCGGCCGGGGCGGGGGACCGAGGGCGGCGTCCGGTCGACCCGGGCCGCGAGGACGTCGTGCGGACTCGTCGACTCGCGGCCGACACCTGCCTCAGGACCGCGACCCGCAGAGAATCCCCGGGCGCGGACGTCCAAAACGAGAGACGCACACCGCGCGGGGCCCTCCCCATTCGCGACGCGCCTCGCCGCGTCTCAGTGGCGCTTGCTGCGCGCGTCGCGGACCTTGGCCCCGTCCCGGACCTTGTCCTCACAGGACGGGCAGACGCGCGGATGTTCCATTCCTTCGGGGGCGAACACTCTCACGTACGCCTCGGTCACGAAGGCCCCGCAGTTCTGACATTCCGGCATCGCACCTCGGCCTTACCCTCGCCACTCATAATTGTTACGGCCCCGGAGACGAAAGGATCGGGTGGACGGGCCGCGAGACCGGAGGCGGCGCGCTCACGCGTCGTCGCGGCGCCGACCGTGGCCGGGATAGTCGCGTTCGAACCGCTCGGACAGTTCGTCCCGGTCGAGCGCGACGACGGTCGGTCGACCGTGCGGACAGGCGTAGGGGTTCTCGCAGTCGTCGAGCGCCGCGAGCAGGTCGACCACCGACCCCGCCGTCAGCGAGGTGTTTCCCGTGATCGACGGATGACACGCCAGGTCGGCCAGCAGGTCGTCGGCGACCGCCTCGACGGTCCGCTCGCCGCCCTCCTCGTCGGCGGCCAGGGCGAGCAGCGCGTCCCGGAGGACGGCGGGGTCGAGCGCCGCGTCGAACACCGCCGGGACGGCGCGCACCGCGACCGTCCGCTCGCCGGTCCGCCCGGCGTGGAAGCCGAGCGACGCCAGCGCCTCGTCGTGCTCCGCGAACAGCGCCGCCTCCCGGGCCGTCAGCTCCAGTTCGATCGGCTCGGCCAGGGCCTGCGTCGGCGTCTCGCCCGCCAGGTCGGCGCGCAACCGCTCGTAGTTCACCCGCTCGTCGGCGGCGTGCTGGTCGATCAGGACCAGCCCCTCCGGCGTCTCCGCCACGACGTACGTGTCGTGGAGCTGGCCGAGCACGCGCATCCGCGGGAGGCGCTCGAACTCGTGGCGCCCGGCCGCCTCGCCGGTCAGCGTCCGCTGGTCGGTCTGGCCGGTCACGCCGGCGGGCCGGCCCGTGCCGGCCGCGTCCGTCGGATCCGTCGGGTCCGCCGCGCCCGCGTCGTCCGGGCCGTCCGGGGCGTCGGGCCCCGCCGGCTCGTCGTCCTGGAAGCGCCGCGGCGAGGGCGCTCGTCCGGTCGCGCCCGGGGCGTCGGCGGCCGCCCCGGCGGTCGCGTCCGGGTCGTTCCCGGGGGCGTCGGCGGCCGACGTCCCCGGCGCGTCGTGCTCGCCCCCGGTGGCGGCGGCCGCCGTCTCCGCGTCGTCGGCCGTCGCGGGCACACCGGTTTCCTCCCCGTCACCGCTCTCGCCTGCCGCGTCGACCGGCGTCGGCGGGCGCTCCCGGCGGGGCCCCCCCCCCCCCCCCCCCCGCCCCGCGGGGCCCCCCGACGCCGCTCGCGCGCTCGTGGGCCGTCCCGGCGCCGCCGACGGCTTCGTCCCCGTCCGTGGGTTCGGGGTCGACCGCCGCCTCGTCGGGGGCGCCGCGTCCCCGGGGGGCCGTCGAACGCACCAGGCCGTGATCCAGCAACGCCTCCCGCACCGCCCGCTCGACGACGCGCGCGACCGCCGGCTCGTCGTCGAAGCGCACCTCGGTCTTGCGCGGGTGGACGTTGACGTCCACCGCGTCCGGGGACACGTCGAGAAAGAGGACGGCGAAGGGGTAGCGGTCGCTGGCCAGTTGCCCGCCGTAGGCGTCGACGACCGCCGTCCGCAACGCGGCGGCCGGGACGTACCGGCCGTTGACGAACGTCGAGAGGTAGTCCCGGCCGCTCCGGGTGGTCTCGGGGTGGGAAACCAGCCCCTCGACGGCGGTCACCGGACCGTCGTCGGCCGTCCACGCCACGTCGACCATCGACTCGGCCACCTCGCGGCCGTAGACCGAGAGGACGGCCGCCCGGCGGTCCCCGCGGCCGTCGGTCGCGAACGTCTCGCGGTCGTCGTGGTCGAGCGACACCGCCACGTCCGGATTCGCCAGCGCGTACTGGGCGACGACGGCGTTCACGTGGTCGAACTCGGTGGCGGCGGTCTTCAGGAACTTCCGGCGCGCCGGCGTGTTGTAAAAGAGGTCCTCGACCTCGACGACCGTCCCCGGCGGACAGCCGACCGGGTGCACGTCCCCGGCCTGGCCCCCCTCGACGGCCAGTTCGTGACCCCGGTCGGCGTCGGGCGGTCGGCTCCGGATCGTCGTCCGCGACACCGCCGCGATCGTGTGGAGCGCCTCGCCCCGGAAGCCGAGCGTCCCGACCCGGTCGAGGTCGTCGGCGTCGTCGATCTTTGAGGTGGCGTGCTCGGCGACCGCGAGGTCGAGGTCGGCGGCGGTCATCCCGGCGCCGTCGTCGCGCACCCGGATCGAGTCGGTGCCGTCGCCCTCGACCGCCACGGCGATGCGCGAGGCCCCGGCGTCGAGGGCGTTCTCGACCAGTTCCTTCACGACCGACGCCGGCCGTTCGACCACCTCGCCGGCGGCGATCCGCTCGACGGTCCGCTCGTCCAGCCGACGGATCGCCGGCCCGTCGGCGTCCGCGTCGTCGCTCATCGTCCCCCGTTTCGGCCCGGTCCCCTTTAGCACACCGCCCGGGTCACGTCGTTCACGCGACCCGGTTTTTCAGGTCCTCGCCCGCCTGGTACCGGCGGACGTTCTCCTTGACCAGGTCGGCGATGTCGAGGTGGTAGCGGTTCGTGGCCGACCCCCGGTGCGGGGAGATGATGACCTCCTCGAGGTCCCAGAGCGGCGAGTCCGCCGGGAGCGGTTCGGTCTCGAAGACGTCCAGACCGGCGCCGGCGATGGTGCCGTCCGCGACCGCGTCGGCCAGCGCGTCCTCGTCGACGATGGGGCCGCGGGCGACGTTGATGAGGTAGGCGTCGTCGCGCATGGTCTCGAACTCGGGCGTCGAGAACATCCCCTCGGTCTCGGGCGTGTGGGGGATGGCGACGGTGACGAAGCGCGCGTCGGCGATGGCCTCGTGGAGTTCGTCGGGGTGGTAGATCTCCGAGACGCCGGGGACGGGCTCGTCGGACCGGCGGACGCCGACGACGTCCATGCCGAGCGCGTCGGCGCGCGTCGCCGTGCCCTCTCCGAGCGTGCCGAGGCCGACGACGCAGAGCTTCTCGTTCTCGACGGTGAAGGGGCGCTCGTACTCGGGCTCGTACCACTCGTTTTCGTTCTGGTAGTCCCGGTAGATGTGGAGCATCCGCGCCAGCGACAGCATGTAGCCGACCGCGATCTCGCCGACGGTGGTGCCGTGGATCCCGGTGCTGTTGGTCAGGGGGATCCCCGCCGCCTCGTAGGCGTCGGTGTCGAACTCGTCGTAGCCGGCCCGGATGCAGTGGGTCCAGGCGGCGTCGAGAAAGGCCTCCCGGGGCTTGAAGGAGGCGACCGCGTCGGTCCGGTCGTACGTCTCGTCGTCGCCGACGAGTTCGGCCGGAATCGAGAGATCGGAGAAGGCCTCCACGAACGCCTCGGCCGGGATCTTCGTCGACACCGTCTCGTGGACACAGAGCCGTTCGAGCCTGGGTCGATCGGGCATGTTCCGGGGTTCTCCGGTCGGGATGGAAAACGTTTCG
>JBDGUC010000015.1:0-42090 GCA_042216285.1 Haloferacaceae archaeon | reverse complement strand
GGGTGAGCACCTTGTGGACCATCGGTCCGCGCCAGATGACGGGGTCGTCCTCGCCGACCAGGAACGCCATGCTCATCAGCCGGACGCCGTACTTCTCCGGGGGAACGATGGTCTCGTCGGCGGTGGCCTGCGGGCGCTCGTCGGCGTCGACCATCCGCGGCACGTTCGGGCCGTAGACGTCGGCGTCGAACAGCCCCACGCGCGCGCCGAGCTTCGAGAGCCCGGCCGCGAGGTTGACCGCGACGGTCGACTTGCCGACGCCGCCCTTGCCGGAGGCGACGGCAATCACGTTCTTGACCCCCGGGAGGACCTCCTCGCCGGGATCCAGGCCCGACGGGACCTTCGCCGTCAGTTCGGGCTCCAGCCCGGCGTCGACCAGTTCCTCGCGGACCCGGGCGGCGACGTCGCTCTCGTGGGGGGCGTAGGGGGCGCCGAGCGCGAGCGACACCCGCGCGACGCCGTCCTCGACCTCGACGGCGTTGACCAGCCCCAGCGAGACGACGTCGTCGCCGAGGTCCGGATCGTCGACGGCGCGCAACCGCTCGCGGACGTCGGCCTCGTCCATGTCCCCTCCTCGGCGCGTGGCTCGAATAAGGGTTTTCACCCGCGAGCCCCGGACGCGACGGCGCCCCCGACGCCGCTCACGTCCGGTGACCCTGCCGGCGGCCCTTCGGCACCGTCGAGCGGAGTTCGCCGTGGAGGTAGAGCCCGACGCCGAGCGGCGCCCGCTCGCCCCCGCAGTCGTGGGCGGCGATCAGGTAGCCCCAGTCGCCGTCCCACGCGATGTCCTGGTCCTCGCCGGCGACGAACCGCGCCGCCTCCTCGGCGTCGAGGGCGATCACGTTCCGGGTCGCCGCGTCCCCGAACCGCTGGACGGCGTTCGTCGTCGGCTTCCAGTGCTCCCGGCGCGTCCGCAGGAACTTCAGCCCGAGGGCCTCGATCCGCACGGGGTCGGGGTGGGAAACGGCGGCGTGAGCGATCCAGACCTTTCCGTTCCCCTTCTCCCAGAAGCCGTGGTCGGCGAACGTCGCCGGAGGAACGCCGTACCGCTCCGCCCACCAGTCGAGCACCTCCGCCCGACTGACTCGACCGGGGACCGTCCGGTCGGCGGGCGTCGCGGGCAGGCGGTCGAACCGCTGGCCGTCGTTCTCGGTCGGCGGGTCGCCGTCACCGTCGCCGTCTCCGGCCCCGGTCCCGTCACCGGCCCCGTCGCCGGTCATCCGCCCACCTCCAGTTTCGCACAGAAGAACCCGCCCGTGTCGTTGTGGTGGGGGTAGATCCGGCGGGCGAGTCGGACCGACTCGTCGAACCGCTCGCCCTGCCAGGCCGTGACGCCGGGGGCGGCGTCGAGCGGCGGGTCGTAGGGGAGGAGCCGGCAGTCCTCGGCGCCGAGGACGTGATCGAGGACGGCTTCGTTCTCCTCGGGGGCGAACGTGCAGGTGGCGTAGACGACGGTCCCGCCGGGCCGGGTCGCCTGGACCGCCCGCCGGAGGATCCCTTTCTGGACGCCCGCGAGGTGGCGGACGCCGTCGAGCGTCCAGCCGTCGAGCGCGTCCGGGTTCTTCCGGACGGTGCCCTCGCAGGAGCAGGGGGCGTCGACGAGCGCGCGGTCGAAGGCGTCGAAGGCGAACGGGTTCAGCGAGTAGTTGCGCGCGTCGGCGTTGGTGACCGCCATCGCGGTCACGCCCAGGCGCTCTGCGTTGTGCCGGAGCGCCGACAGCCGGCCGAGGTTGCCGTCGTTGGCGACGACCAGCCCCTCGTCGTCCATCAGCGCCGCCATCTGGGTGGCCTTGCTCCCGGGGGCGGCACAGGCGTCCCAGATCCGCTCGCCGGGGCGGGGGTCGAGCGCCAGCGGCGGGAGCGCCGACACCTCCTCCTGTCCGTGGAGCCAGCCGTGGAAGTACGCCCAGGACCGCCCGGGGTGGCCCTCGGGGAGTTCGAACAGGCCGGGATGCCAGTCGACCGGGTCGTGAGGGACGCCCTCCTCCTCGAGGGCCCGGTGGACCCGCTCGACGGTCGCCTCGATCGTGTTGACGCGGACCACCTGCGGGAGCGGCCGGTCGCAGGCCCGCCGGAACGCCGCCGGGTCGTCGACGAGCGTCTCGTAGCGGTCCAGCGGATTCATGCTCGCCCCCTCGCCACCCGACCGTATGTCGGTTTCGACCCGGCGTGAGACGCCCAGGGGTCCGACCGATCCGACCGGACGGTCCCGATCGCCGTGAGACACCCAGGGTCGATCCGACCGGACGGCCGTCGGACGGCCTCGGCGACCGGCCGTCGGCGCGGCGTCCGCTCGACGCGGCGGGGTCGACGTGGATCTCTCGGCCCGGCGTCGACGGACGCCTAGGTTTTAGCCGGCCGGCCGACAACTCCCCCGCGTGGCTCGCTGCCAGGTCTGTGGCGACGAGATCGTCGGCGAGGAGGTGTTCGTCTGCTCGCTGTGCGAGGCGCCCCACTGCGTGCGCCACCGGATCCCGGAGACGCACGACTGTCCGCGACTGGACGCGGCGACCCCGCCGGAGGCCTCCGCGACGGCGACCGGGGACGCCGACGGCGGGGCACGCGCCGGCGGACGGGGCGGCGCGTCGACGACCGCGGGAGCGGAAGCCGACGCGTCCGGAACGGATCCACCGCCGTCCCGGTCGGAGGCGACCGCCGACCGGTCGGGGGCGGCGGGTCCGGACCCCGCCACCGACGGCTCCGTCGACCAGTACACGACGTGGGGACCGGAGGCCGGTCGTCCCCCGGGACCCGGCGTCGACGACCGGGGCGAGGTGATCGACGCGTCGCCGGTCGAACGCGGACGCGGGCTGTTGCGACGGGTCCTCGGCGCGTCGGGGGCCGCCGTGCGACTGCTCGCCGTGCTGGTGCTGGTCGCACTGGCGCTCTACGCCACGTATCTGGTCGTGACCTGATCGGCCGGGGGTCGCCTTCGCGTCGGCCCGGTTCGGCGGCCCTCCTCGGTACGTCCGGAGGCAGTCCGGACACCGTCCACGGGGCCTCTCGACGCCCGGTCGGCCCTCCTCTTTACGTCCGGAGGCAGTCTACGTCGGGCATGGCTCGCATCGCGGTCCGGGCGCGGGGAATCGATCTCGACGCACCGACGCTGGTCGAGGGGTTTCCGGGCGTCGGACTGGTCGGAAAGATCGCGGCCGACCACCTCGTCGAGGAGTTCGACATGATCCACTACGCCGACGTCCACTGCCAGGAGTTGCCGCCGGTCGCGGCCTACGGCGACGACGACCCCGGCCTGCGGACCGCCGTCCGCATCTACGCCGACGAGGACCGCGACCTCGTGGTCCTCCAGAGCGACGTGCCGGTGGCGCCCGGCGCCGCCGAGTCGGTCGCTGACTGTCTCGCCGGGTGGCTGGACGACCACGCCGTCACCCCCGTCTACCTGAGCGGTCTGCCGACCGAGAAGGAGGAGGAGGCGCCGCCGGCGCTGTACGGCGTCGCGGCCGGCGACGGCGCGACGCTGCTCGACGAGGCCGGCGTTCCCGGGCCGTCGGAGGCGGGGCTGGTCTCCGGGCCGACCGGCGCACTCCTGCTCGACGCCGTCGAGTCCGGACGGACCGCCGTCGGCCTGATCGTCGAGTCGGACCCGCGGTTTCCCGACCCCGAGGCGGCGAACGTGCTGCTGGGCCGCGGGATCGAGGCGCTGACCGGGCTCTCGGTGCCGACCGACGATCTGATCGAGCGGGCCGAGGAGATCCGGAAGGCGCGCGAGAAGCTCGCAGAGCGGATGCACGGCGAGGACGAGCAGTCGACGCGGGCACAGCCCCTCCGGATGTATCAGTAACCCGTTCCCCGTCGTGGCCGTCGGCGTCGAGGCCGCCAGTCCCCTCCCCGCGGCCGTTTCTCAACCCTTATGTCCGGCCGGCCGCTTCCCTCCCCCATGAGCGACGACGCGGCCGAGGGCGAGGCGAGCGACGCCGACGGCGGGTCTGCCGCCGCGGGCGTCGAACCGACGGCCGACGACGACGCGACGGCGGCCCACACCGCCGACGAGGCGGACACGACCGACGAGCGATCGACCGGTTCCGCCGCTGGCGCGGGGGCCGACGCCGACGCGGAAGCGGACGCCGACCGCGACCTCGTCGCCCGCGTCGCGGCGCACGACGAGGCGCTCGCCGACGAGGTGCGAGCCCTGCGGGACGAACGCGACGCGAGCCGGGACCGGGTGGCGGAACTCGAAGCCCGGGTCGAGGATCTCGAAGCGAAGCTCAAGCGCAAGGCGGCGGACTTCGAGAACTACAAGAAGCGCGCCGAGCGCCGGCGCGAGGAACTGAAGGAACGCGCGACCGAGGACCTCGTCGAGCGGGTGGTCGGCGTCCGCGACGACCTCGTCCGCGCGCTCGATCAGGACGAGGACGCCGACATCCGGGACGGGATCGAGTCGACGCTCGCCACGTTCGACCGCGTCCTCGGGGACGAGAACGTCGATCCGATCGAACCCGACCCCGGAGACGAGGTCGATCCCCACCGCCACGAGGTGATGATGCGCGTCGAGAGCGACCGCCCGGAAGGGCGGATCGTGGATCTCTTCCGGCCGGGATATCTGATGGCCGGGCGAGTGATCCAGACCGCACAGGTGACCGTCAGCGAGGGGGGAGCGGACGCCGACGGGAGCGAAGGGGCGGACGCCGACGCGGCGAACGACGGGGAGTGAGCGGGCCCGACGGACCGCGGCGGCGGACGGATAGCAGTTCTACAAAAACGTCCCGCACGACGCCGACCGCCGAGGCGGGGAATCGCAAGCCTGCGCCGGGGTGGGTCGTTCGATCCGCTCGGGGCGTCTAGTAACCTTTAACCAGCGGAGGCCGGTAGTTCAGCCAAGGATGGCGAGCAACAAGATTCTGGGGATCGACCTCGGAACCACCAACAGCGCGTTCGCGGTGATGGAGGGGTCGGACCCCGAGATCATCGTGAACGCCGAGGGTGACCGAACGACCCCTTCGGTCGTCGCGTTCGACGACGGGGAGCGGCTGGTCGGCAAACCGGCGAAGAACCAGGCGGTCCAGAACCCCGATCGGACCGTCCAGTCGATCAAGCGACACATGGGCGAGGAGGAGTACGCCGTCGAGATCGAGGGCGAGGAGTACACGCCCGAGCAGATCTCGGCGATGATCCTCCAGAAGATCAAACGCGACGCCGAGGACTACCTCGGCGAGGAGATCGAGAAGGCCGTCATCACGGTCCCGGCGTACTTCAGCGACCGCCAGCGCCAGGCGACCAAGGACGCCGGCGAGATCGCCGGCTTCGAGGTCGAGCGGATCGTCAACGAGCCCACGGCCGCGAGCATGGCCTACGGCCTCGACGACGAGTCCGACCAGACCGTCCTCGTGTTCGACCTGGGCGGGGGGACCTTCGACGTCTCCGTGCTGGACCTCGGCGGCGGCGTCTACGAGGTCGTCGCGACGAACGGCGACAACGACCTCGGCGGCGACGACTGGGACTGGGCGATCGTCGACCACCTGGCCGACGAGTTCGAGAACGACCACGGCATCGACCTCCGGGAGAACCGACAGGCCCTCCAGCGGTTGAAGGAGGCCGCCGAGGAGGCCAAGATCGAACTCTCCTCGCGCAAGGAGGCCGACATCAACCTGCCGTTCATCACCGCCACCGACTCCGGACCGATCCACCTGGAGGAGTCGCTCACCCGCGCGAAGTTCGAGTCGCTCACGGGCGACCTGATCGAGCGGACGGTCGGCCCCACGAAGCAGGCCCTCGACGACGCGGACTACGCCACGGACGACATCGACGAGGTGATCCTGGTCGGCGGCTCGACCCGGATGCCCCAGGTCCAGGAGCAAGTCGAGGACCTGATCGGCCAGGAGCCCAAGAAGAACGTCAACCCCGACGAGGCCGTGGCCCTCGGCGCCGCGATCCAGGGCGGCGTGCTCGCGGGCGACGTCGACGACATCGTCCTGCTGGACGTGACGCCGCTCAGCCTCGGCGTCGAGGTCAAAGGCGGCCTGTTCGAGCGCCTCATCGAGAAGAACACCACCATCCCGACCGAGGAGTCGAAGGTGTTCACCACCGCGGCGGACAACCAGACGCAGGTCCAGATCCGCGTCTTCCAGGGCGAGCGCGAGATCGCCGAGGAGAACGAACTGCTCGGCGAGTTCATGCTCGCCGGCATCCCGCCCGCCCCCGCGGGGACGCCCCAGATCGAGGTCACCTTCGCCATCGACGAGAACGGCATCGTCAACGTCTCCGCCGAGGACAAGGGGTCGGGCAACGAGGAGTCGATCACCATCGAGGGCGGCGCCGGCCTCTCCGACGAGGAGATCGATCGCATGCAGGAGGAGGCCGAGGAGCACGCCGAGGAGGACGAAAAGCGCCGCGAGCGCATCGAGGCCAGAAACGAGGCCGAGAGCGCCATCCAGCGCGCCGAAACCCTGCTCGACGAGAACGAGGAGGCCGTCGACGACGACCTCCGCGAGACCATCGAGGAGGAGATCGAGAACGTCGAGGAGGTCCTCGACGACGACGACGCCACCGCCGAGGACCTCCGGGACGCGACCGAGTCGCTCTCCGAGGAACTCCAGGAGATCGGCAAGCAGATGTACCAGCAACAGGCCCAGCAGGCCCAGGCCGGACCGGGCGGTGCCGGCGCCGCCGGTGGACCGGGCGCCGGGCCGGACGCGGGCGCCGCGGGTGCCGGCGCCGGTGCCGGTGCCGGTGCCGGCGCGGGTGACGACTACGTCGACGCCGACTTCGACGACGTCGACGAGAACGAGGACGACGAGTAGTCGCCACACCGCCCCCAGCCGCGGGGGCGGGGCCGCCGCGTCCGCGATCCGTTCCCCATCCCACGGGGAGCGGCCGCGTCACCCGTCGTCCGCCGACTCCAGCACGACGGTGCGACCGAACCCGAGTGCGAGGTTTCCCGCCGCCCCGCCCACGCCCAGGTAGACGCCGAGTGCCGGGTCGACCTGGCCCGTGACGAACCCCGTCACGTACAGCAGGACGCCGACGACCGCGCCGGCCTCGAACAGGCGCTCGACGACCCGCACGGCGGCGACGGCCGACCCGCCGGGACGGGGCGCCCCGCCCGCCGGGGGGAGGTGCGAGCCCATACGTAATGATGGATCATTATGAACAATAGTTCTTTGCCATGTGTTCACATGGCTCTCGTCCGGAAGGAGACACCACCGTCGACGCGACGGCGGACGTGACGCGCCCGCCGGGAGAGGGAGGGGAACGACGGACGGGCGCGATCAGAGTTTCTCGCTCTCCCGGGCCTGTCCGAGTCGTCGCCGGGACTGTTCGAGTCGGTGATCGGTCGCCCGGGCGAGGCTGTCGGGGAGGCCCTCACGGGCCGCCGTCAGCCGTTCGTCGACCCGGTCGAGCGCGTCGGCGACGGCGGCGAGGCTCCGGTCTGCGCCCCGTCGGTCGCCGGCCTCGGCGCGCTCGGCCGCCCGCCTGGCGGCCCCCGCGATGGCGGCGAGCGCCCGCGAGAGTCCGTGCACCGCGTTGCCCGCGCCGGCGGCGGGTTCGTTCCCGGCGGCGCCGGATTCGGTCGCGGTCGCGCGGTCGGTCGTCGGGACGTCGGTCCGCGGCGTCTCGGTGACGGTGGAGCCGTCGTCGGTCGTCGTGGGCTCCGTCAGCGGCGTCTCGGTGACGGTGCGCTCGGTGCCGTCCGGCGTCACCCCGGTCTCGGCCCGCGCCCGGAGGACCGCCACGTCCGCCGTGTCGGCGGCCGCCGTCCCGGTCCCGCCGGCGTCGCCGACCGCCGCGACGACGTCCGCCCGGGTCTCCTCGGCCACGTCGGCGAGGAAGGTGGCGAGTGACGCCTTCCCCGTCCGCGGCTCGTCGATCCGGATGGTCGCCTCGTCGGTCGGGGTGACGCGGAACGCCCCCACGTCGTCGGCGGCGTCCCGGACCTCCGTCGTGTAGGCGCCCGCCCGGTGGACGTAGACGGCGTCCGGTCCGGACAGCGGTGCGTCGTACAGCCGTCCCGCGAAGTCGTCCTCGACGGCGAGGTCGGTGAGGTCGTCGTCGGTTCCCCTCGTGTCGACTTCGAGTTTCGTCGCGTCACCCCGGGCGACGAGGGGAATCTCGCCCCCGACCCCGGCAGTCGTCGGATCGCCGTCCGCGACCGACACCGTCTCGCTATGGGGGGCGACGCCTGCCCCGTTGACCGTCAGCCGGTGGGTCCCCGCGGGGACGCCCCGGACCATCGCCACGCCGCGGACGGTCGGGATCGCCGTGGCCTCGCTCTCCAGCAGCGCGACCGTCTCGACCGGGAGGGAATCGGTCGTCAGCCCCTTGCCCGCGGGCGCGTCCCCGGAGGGGAGCGCCTGCGTGACGGCGGCGAAGACGGCGTTGACCGGGGACGTCCCGCCGACGGCGTCGTAGCGGTCGGCCAGCGCGGCGCGGTGGTGGGGATCCGAGACGTCCGTCGCCGGGTCGTCGTAGCGGGGTTGCTCCCACGGCACGCCGGCCGTCGTGATGTGGCTCGCGACCGCGTCCTCGGCGAAGTCGGGGACGGCGAACTCGTAGCTCAACTGCGGCCCGGTGAAGTCGGCGATCCGTTCGAGGTCGCTCGTCGGCACCAGGTCGTAGGTCACGTCGGCGTCCGCCGTCGCGCCCCTCCCGATGGCGGGCCGGAAGACCCGCCCCGTCGTGCGCTCCGGGAGGTCCGCGGGCGGCGAGGCCAGGTCCGCGAACGACCGGACGGTGAGTTGCTCGCCGACGAGGTCCGACCGATCGACCGACGGAAGTCCCTCGTGGTCGTAGAGGGGGGTCCCGTCCAGTTCCGGCACCAGGTAGGGCAGCCGTCCCCCCTCGTCCCGGGGCAGGCCGTAGGCCACCGGGAAGTCCGAGAGGTCCGGGATCCCCTCGATCGCCTCGTTCGTGATGTCGGCGAGGACGTTCGTCGTCGGAAACCGCTGGAATCGATCCGGATCGGCGTTGACCGACAGTCCGCTGGAGTGCGAGCCGAGTTCGGTCAGGACGTGGGGGACCGTCCCCGGGTCCGGATCGAGGAACTCGTTGTTCGGAACCTTCCGGGCGTGGGCGCTGGCGACGTACAGTTGCGGGTCGCCCGCGTCGGTGTCGACGAAGACCTGGAGCACCTCCCAGTCGTGCCAGTGGAAGTTCGTCGCGAACTGGTCGAACGCCGAGTACATCCAGAACTGGACGACGGCGAGCGGCGAGTCCTCGTACTCGACGACGTGGTAGAACACCGTCGGCGCCGGCGGCGCGCCGCCGTCCGCGACGCGGGCGGCGTAGCCGTCGAACGCGTCGAACCCGTCGACGACGGGGCCGTCGCTCCCGTCGGTCGCGTACGGCCGCGGATCGGTCGGGAACCACCGTTCGTGCTCGTCGAAATACAGCACGGGGGCGAACTCGGCCGCCAGTTCGCGGGCCCGCCCCTCCTCGACCGGCGTCGTCGTCGCGTCCGTGCCGTGGTCGAGCGCCGAACAGCCGGAAAGCGCCGTCGTCCCGGCTCCGGCCAGGGCGCCGAGGACCGTCCGGCGATCGACCGTGCGGTGATCGTCCCCCGACACGAGTTCACCGGCCCCCGGACCGCCGGTCGTGCGGACGGTCACGCGACGGGCCGGCGCGCGCCACGGCGGCGGTACGCGAGCACACTCGGGTCACTGACGCGACCCTTCCCCCGACGCGGGATAGGTCTTGGGGGTGCCGCGGCGCGTCCGGCGACCGCGAGGCAGTCGTTTGAAATAGCGGGACCCCCTATCCGGTCGCACCGACCGATGAGCGAGGACTTCTACGAGGTGCTCGGGGTGTCGCGGGACGCCGACGAGGAGGAGATCAAGCGGGCCTACCGGGAGAAGGCCACGGAGTACCACCCCGACGTCAGCGACGACCCCGATGCCGAGGAGAAGTTCAAGAAGATCCAGAAGGCAAAGGAGGTTCTCTCCGACGAGGAGAAACGACAGCTCTACGACCGACTCGGCCACGAGCAGTTCGTCCAGGCCGAGAAGCACGGCGGCGTCGACGGCGCCGGTGCCGGGGGCGGGCCGGGAGGCAGGGCCGGACCCGGCGGCGCCCAGGGCAACCCGTTCGGCGGGATGGGCGGCATGGGCGGCATCGGCGACCTCTTCGAGGAGTTCTTCGGCGGCGGCGGCAACCGTCCCCGACAGGGCGACGACGTCGTCAGTCGGATCGCCATCGACCTCGAAGACGCCTACGCGGGGGTCGAAGAGCAGGTGACCGTCGAGCGCCCCGAGCGCTGCGGGGAGTGTGACGGCACCGGCCACCCGCCGGGCGCCGAGGAGCGGACCTGTCCCGAATGTGGCGGCCAGGGCCAGGTCAGCGAGGTCCGCCAGTCGCCGCTCGGGCAGGTCCGACAGACCCGGACCTGTCGTCGCTGTGGGGGCGAGGGGCGTCTCTACGACGAGACCTGCCGGGCCTGCGGCGGCGACGGCGTCACCCGCGAGCGATCGACCATCGAGGTGGACGTCCCGCCCGGCATCCGCGACGGCCAGACCCTCCGGATCGAGGGCGAGGGCGCGCCCGGCGAGCGCGGCGGCCCGCCCGGCAACCTGCTCGTGGAGGTGACCGTCCGCGACCACGACGAGTTCGAGCGCGACGGCGACGACCTCCACTACCGCCAGCCCGTCTCGTTCCCCCAGGCCGTCTTCGGCGACACCCTCCAGGTCCCGACGATTGACGGGACGGCCGAGTTCGACCTGCCCTCGGGGACCCAGAGCGGCGAGACCTTCCGGCTGGAGGGCAAGGGGATGCCCCACCTCCAGCAGGGCCGGCGCCGGCGCCGCGGCGGCCAGGGCGACCTCTTCGTCCACGTCCAGGTGGTCGTCCCCGAGAGCCTCAACGGCGAGCAACGCGAGGCTCTGGAGGCGTTCGCCGAGGCCGGCGGCGAGGAGATCGACGTCGAGGAGGGGTTCTTCGAGCGGATCCGCAACAGCCTCTAGGCCGCGGGCGACCGCATCCCTCCTCGGGCGCACGGCCGGTCCCTTTTGGTCCCCCCGTCCCAACGCCGACCTGATGGCACACGAGACCGTCAACTACGCCGAGGCGGAGGAACTGGGTGGCGCCCTCCACATGCTGCGCGACCCGCTCGACTGCGAGCACCTGGGCCTGTCCGTGATCGACGCCGATCCGGGCTGGGTGGGGATGGAACACGACCACGCCGACGACGGCCAGGAGGAGGTCTACCTCCTCGTCGAGGGGGCGGCGACCCTGGAGGCCGGCGGCGAGGCGGTCGAGATGGCTCCCGGCGACGCGGTTCGGGTGGACGCCGACGAGACCCGCCGACTGGAGGCGGGCGGCGAGGGCGCCCACCTCGTGGTCGCCGGCGCGCCGTAGGCGTCGGGACGGATCGCCCCCGACGTGTCCCCCGACGCCCCCGCTCCCGCCCGCGACGCCCGGCTACTCGGCGACCTGCTCGCCCGCGAGCGCCGAGCCGACGGGCCGGCGATCCGGTCGTTCGCCGGCGGGGCCGAACGCACGGTGAGTTACCGCGACTGCGCGACCGTCGCAGCCAGGGCCGGCAACTTCCTGCGCCACCTGGGCGTGCGCGGCGTCGGCGTCGGACCCGCCCCGGCCGCCGACGGACGGCGCGACGGGCGTCGTCCGTGGCTCGTCGCGGTCGCGCCCGACCCGTCGCCCGCGCCGATCCGGACGTTCCTCGGCGCGGCGACGATCGGTGCCGTCACCCGGTTCTCGTCGAACGCGGACGGGAAAGCCCGCGCGCTCGTCGTCCACGCCGACGAGGGGCGGCGGGTCGACCCGCCGCCGGGGACGAAGCTCGTCGTCTACGGGGGCCAGCCCTCGCGGCCCGGGGCCGAGCGGTGGGAGGAGGGAGTGTGGTCGGAGAACCCCGCGACCCCGCCGACGACGGTCGAACCCGGCGACCCCGCCGTCGTCGGCGACCGGACGCACACCCACGCGGACCTGCTGTCGGCCGCCCGGGCGACGGCCGATCGGCTGGATCTGGCCGCCGGCGACGCGGTGGCGCTTCGCGCGTCGCTCGCGGACCCCCGGGTGGTCGCCGCCGGCGTCCTCGCGCCGCTCGTCGCGGGGGGCGTCGTCGTCCTGCCCGACGGGGAGGCGCGGGCGCGGGTGGCGGTCGGGCGGGGGCCGGAACCCGCGGTCGTGGCGCCCGAGGACGTCCCCCTGTAGCGCGGCTCCACACCGTCACCGCGCCGCGCGGATCCCGTCGAGCGCCTCCGGGTTGTCGATGCTGCTCAGGTCGCCGGGGTCGTCGCCGGCGTGCACGGCGGCGATGGCCCGCCGGATGACCTTCCCGCTCTGGGTGAGCGGGAACGCGTCGACGAACAGCACCTCGCGCGGGCGGAACGGCTTGCCCTGTTCGGCCGCGACCAGGTCCCCGAGTTCCTCGCGGAGGTCGTCGGTCTCCGCGACGTCGGGATCGAGGACGACGTAGGCGACGACGGCGGTGCCGGTGGTGTCGTCGGGCACGCCGACGACGGCCGCCCGGTTGACCGCCGGGTGGCCCGCGAGCACGCCCTCGATCTCGGCGGGACCGACCTTCCGGCCGGCCACGTTGAGCGCGTCGTCGGCCCGGCCGTGGAGGAACCAGAAGCCGCCGGCGTCCCTGCTCGCCCAGTCGCCGTGGTCCCAGAGGTCCTCCCAGGTCGACCAGTACTCCGCTAGGTAGCGCTCGTCGCCCTCCCACAGCGACTTCGTCATCGACGGACAGGAGTCCCGTGCGACCAGAAAGCCCCGCTCGCCCGACGCGGCCACCGACTCGCCCGCCTCGTTCACGACGTCGACGTCCATCCCCGGCGCCGGCCCGCCGAGCGTGCAGGGCTTGAGCGGCCGGGTGGGCATCGGCATGAGGAAACAGCCACAGATCTCGGTGCCCCCGGAGATGTTGATGATCGGCGACTCGCCGCCGCCAAACTGCTCGTAGAACCACAGCCAGGACTCCGGATCCCACGGTTCGCCGGTCGAGCCGAGGATGCGAAGCGAGGAGAGGTCGTGGCCCTCGATCCAGTCGTCGCCGTACTCCCGGAGCGCGCGGATCGCCGTGGGCGAGATGCCGAACTGGGTCAGCGAGTGGCGATCGATCATCGCCGGGAGCCGACCCGGCCCGGGGTGGTCCGGCGCCCCCTCGTAGAGGAAGACCGTCCCGCCGAAGGTGTGGTTGCCCACCAGCGTCCACGGCCCCATCATCCAGCCGATGTCGCTCAGCCAGAAGAACCGGTCGCCCGGCTTCCGGTCGAACGCGAAGTGGATCTCCTTTGCACACTGCACCCCGACGCCGGCGTGGGTCTGGACGATGCCCTTCGGCCGGCCCGTGGTGCCCGAGGAGTAGAGCAGCATCGACGGCGCGTCCGAGGGGAGCGACGCCGTCTCGTGGCCGTCGGCGGCGTTTCCGACGGCCTCGTCCCACCGCTCGTCGCGCCCCGGCGTCCAGGGGACGGCCGCCGTCCCCGTCCGATCGCCGCCGGTCGATCCCCCGTCCGGGACCGCCCCCAGCCGATCGTAGACGACGACGTGATCGACGGCGCCGGCCTCGGCCATGGCCGCGTCGGCCGTCGGCTTCAGGCGGACCTCCTCGCCCCGTCTGTGAAAGCCGTCGGCGGTGAACAGGACCGACGCCCCGGACTGGGAGAGACGCGTGGCGACCGCGTCGACGCCGAAGCCCGAAAAGATCGGGACGGCGATCGCCCCGCGCTTGAAACAGCCGTAGAGGACCGCGACGGTCTCGGGGAGCATCGGCAGGTAGAGCGCCACCGTGTCCCCGACCCCGACGCCCCGCGCGGCGAGGACGTTCGCCACGCGGTTGGCCTGCCGGTGGAGGTCGGCGAAGGTGACGGTCCGCACGTCGCCGGGTTCGCCCTCCCAGATGCAGGCCACGTCCGTCCCGTCAGCGCGGGCGTGGCGGTCGAGGACGTTGTGCGCGAGGTTGATGCGTCCGCCGGGATACCAGCGGGTGAACTGCGGTCCCTCGTCGTCGTCGCGCACCGCGTCGTAGGGCTCGTCGAACTCGATCCCCAGGTAGCCGACGAGTTCGTCCCAGAACCAGTCGAGGTCGCCGCAGGTTCGCGCGAGGAACGCCTCGTGGTCGTCGATGTCGTACGCCTCCATGAACCGGGCGACGTTCGTCTCCTCGACGAACGCCGGATCCGGTTCGTGGACCACCTCGTCGGTCGTGGGAACGTCTGACACACGTGCTCACCACCGGTCCCTACGGCGGGGAGGCCCTATGTCTTTGTTCCCGCGGACGCCGACGACCCGGGACGGGCGCCGTCGAGGGCGCCCCGGCCGCGCGCCGACCCTTTTTGTTCGTCGGCGGTGTAGCCGCGCACATGTACGTCCGGGACGCGAAAAACAGGGACGAGGTCTGGTTGCTCGATCACATCGAGGCGATGGGACTCGACGACGTCGCCTTCCGCTCCCGGGAGTACGTCATCGCGGTCGACGAGCGGACCGACGACCGGGCGGGGTTCGGCCGCCTCCGCGTCCACAAGACCGACGAGGGCGAACTCGGCGAACTGACCGGCCTGGGCGTGCTCGAGTCCTGGCGGGGGCAGGGCGTCGGCGCCCACGTCGTCGAGCGACTGGTCGACACGGCCGGCGACGAGGGGTTCGACGTCGTCTACGCGCTGACCGACGAACCCGGATATCTCGCGCAGTTCGGGTTCGAGGCCGTCGAGACCGACCGCCTCCCGGCCCGGATGCGCGACCGCCTCGCGGAGAAGCGGGAGTCGCTGATGCCCGACGCCGTCGGCATGCGGATCGACGTCGACCGGTTCCGGATGCCCCCGCGCCTGCGGGAGGCGTTCAAGCGCGCCGGGCCCCGCGAGACGACGGCCGACGAACCGGCCGGAGACGTCGAGACCCCCGAGGACTTCGGGATCGATCCCGACGAGGCGACCTACAAGTACGACACCGGGCGGTGAGCGGCCCGGAACGCGACGGGACCGCGCGACTGCTGGCGCGGGCGCCGGGCCACGACTATTACCCCCGCGCGCCGAACGGGCACATGGACGACGCCGACCTCCTCGACCGCGCCCGCGACGCGCTCGAAACCGCCTACGCCCCCTACTCCGGCTACCGAGTCGGGGCGGCGCTGCTCGCCGCCGACGGCGCCGTCTACGCGGGCTGTAACGTCGAGAACGCCAACTACAGCAACAGCCTCCACGCCGAGGCGGTCGCGCTGGGCCGTGCGGTCGCCGACGGCCGCCGCGAGTTCGACCGCCTCGCGGTCGCTTCGGCCGCCCGCGACGGCGTGACGCCCTGTGGCACCTGCCGGCAGACCCTCGCGGAGTTCTGCGACGAGTCGTTCGTCGTGCTCTGTGACCGCGAGGAGGGCCACGACGCGTACGCGCTCGGCGACCTGCTCCCGGCGCCGATCGGCCCGGAGACGCTCGGCGTCGACCCCGATCGCTGACCGGTCCGGGGACGCCGGGGCCGACCCCGGTCGGGGGCGGTCACGTCCGGGGCGGTCGAGGGCGAGTGCCGGCAGGGTCGGGATTTTTGGTCCCGCCGCGCGCGTGACGCGCAAATGACCGGAGACGACGTGGGAGGGACGCCGAACGACGAGAGCGACCGCCAGTACCACCTGGACCTCCGTCCGGGCGAGGTGGCCGACGCGGTGCTGTTGCCCGGCGATCCCGACCGGATCGACGCGGTCGTCGAGGCGTGGGACGAGGCGACGGCGGTCGCCCGCCACCGCGAGTACCGCACCGCGACCGGGCGGTACGAGGGGACGCCGATCTCGGTGACGTCGACGGGGATCGGCAGTCCCTCGGCGGCCATCGCGGTCGAGGAACTCGCCCGGGTCGGCGCCGACACGCTGATCCGCGTCGGCTCCTGTGGGGCCGTCGGCGGCGCGTCGGTCGGCGACCTGGTGATCACGTCGGGGGCGGTGCGGGGCGAGGGGACGAGCGACGAGTACGTCCGCGAGGACTACCCCGCCGTCGCCGACGGCGAGGTCGTCTCGGCCCTGGTCGCCGCCGCCGAGCGCCTCGGCTACGACTACCGGGTCGGCGTGACCCTGAGCGCGGACGGCTTCTACGCGGGCCAGGCCCGGGAGGGGTACGGCGGGTATCGCGCGCCCGGGAGCGAGGACCTGCTCGACGACCTCCGGGCGGCGAACGTCGAGAACGTCGAGATGGAGGCGAGCGCGATCCTGACGCTCGCCGGGCTCTACGGCCTCCGGGCGGGGGCGGTCTGTACCGTCTTCGCCGACCGCGAGACCGACGAGTTTCGCGTCGCGGGCGAGGGCCGGGCCGCCGCGTGTGCCAGCCTCGCCGTCCACCTCCTCTCGCGGATGGACGAGGCGAAACGCGAGGCCGGGGCCGACCGCTGGCACGCGGGGCTCTCGCTGTAGCGGCGTCGAGAACGCAGTCACCCGTCGTCGATCGGTCCGTGCCCCGGGTCCGCCGGCGTGAGCCTAGTGTTCGGGCTCCTCGGCCGGCGCCACCATCTCGTCGATGCGGAGGATGATGCTCCCGTTCGTGTCGTCCTTGGCGTCGAGGGTCCCGCGGACGACGAGTTTCGAGAGCGGCGTGGGGCCGACCTCGACCGTGTCGCCCTCGTGGAAGTCGCGCACCGACCCCTGGAGGGCGATCTCGGCCCGGCAGAGCCCGGGATGGTGGACGCTGGACAGGTTGATCTCCCCGACGTTGGCCCCCTCGACCGGCTCGCCGTTGCGAAACAGCGGCACCGCGGCGGGTTCGTCCATCTGCTGGATGTCCAGGGCCTCGTAGGCCGCGGCGGTCGGCTTGTAGCCGCCCTTGGGTCCGGGAACGCCCTCGACGAGCTGGAGCGCCTTGAGGCTCTGCATCTGGTTCCGGATCGTCCCCGGATTGCGGTTTACCTCCGCTGCGATGTCCTCGCCTTTCACCGCGTCCTCTTGCTCCCGGTGGAGATTGGTCAGCGCCGTCAGAATCGCGCGCTGACTGGGAGTAAGCTCGATCGATGACACGTCGTTTCGTTCGCGGCACGCTCCCTTAACTGCTATGCAGACGCGTTTACCCCGCGTTTCGCCGCGTTACACTCCCGGCGCCCCCGGACGGGGACCGCCCGCCGTCCCGGACGCGGCGGGACGCGACCGGACGACAGGGTTTTGAGTCGGTCGGTAAAGGTACCGGCATGGAGGGACAGCGCGTCCTCGTGACTGGCGGTGCCGGGTTCATCGGCTCGAACCTGGCCAATCGTCTCGCGGAGCACAACGAAGTGATCGCCGTCGACGACCTCCACCTGGGGACCCCCGAGAACCTGACGGAGGACGTCGAGTTCGTCCGGCGGAGCGTCCTCGACGACGACCTCCCGGCCGACGTGGACGTCCTCTTTCACCTCGCCGCGTACTCCTCGTACACGATGGTCGAGGAGGCAAAGCGCGAGGCGACCCGCGTCAACGTCGAGGGGTTCGTCAACGCCGTCGAGCAGGTCCGCGAGGCGGGCTGTGACACCGTGGTCTACGCCTCGACCTCCTCGATCTACGGCTCGCGGACCGAGCCCTCGCCCGAGGAGATGGCCGTCGAGGCCCGCACCTGCTACGAGGCGTCGAAACTCGCCCGCGAGCGCTACGGCGAGTACTTCTCGAATCACTACGACCTGACCTGTGCCGGCCTGCGCTTCTTTTCGGTCTATCAGGGCTACGGCGGCGCGGAGGAACACAAGGGCGAGTACGCCAACACCGTCGCGCAGTTCGCCGACGACATCGCCCACGGGGAGCGCCCGGTGCTCTACGGCGACGGGACCCAGACCCGCGATTTCACTCACGTCGACGACGTGGTCCGGGGGATCGAACTCGCCGCGGAGAATCGACTGGACGGCATCTACAACCTCGGGACGGGCGAGAGCTACAGCTTCAACGAGATGGTGGAACTGATCAACGAAGCGCTCGGAACCGACGTCGATCCGGAGTACGTCGAGAACCCGCTTCCGGTGTACGTCCACGACACCATGGCCGACCCGACGCGGATGCGGGAGGCGACGGGCTGGGAGCCGACCGTCGACTTCTCCGAGGGCGTGCGCCGGGTCTGTGCGCCCTACGTCGATGCCTGACCGCCCCGTCCGGATCCTGGGCGTCCCGATGGACCTCGGGGCCGACCGCCGCGGCGTCGACATGGGCCCCTCGGCCATCCGGTACGCCGGGCTGGCGGCGTCGATCGCGCGCGCAGACCGGGAGAGCACCGACGGGGGCGACCTCGCGGTCCCGCGGGCCGAGGAGTGCGACCCCGACGCGGTCCGCGCGAACGCCAAATACCTGCCCGAGATCCGCGACGTCTGCGTCCGTCTCGCCGATCGGGTGGCCGAGGCCCTCGCCGACGGAGAGACGCCGCTCGTGCTCGGCGGCGATCACTCGCTGGCGATCGGCAGCCTCGCCGGAACCTCCCGCGACGCCGAGGTCGGCGTCGTCTGGTTCGACGCCCACGGCGACCTCAACACGCCCGACACCACCCCCAGCGGCAACGTCCACGGGATGGCGCTGGCGGCCGCGCTCGGAACGGGCGCGTTCGGGGAGATGGCGTGGGCCGGCGCCCCCGGTCTCGCCCCCGAGAACGTCGCGCTCGTTGGGGTCCGCGACCTCGACCCGGGCGAGCGCGAGCGACTTCGCGACGGCCCCGTCACGGCGTTCACGATGGCCGACGTCGACCGGCGGGGGATCGCGAGCGTGGTCGAGGAGGCGCTGGCGGTCGCGACCGACGGCACCGACGGCCTCCACGTCAGCCTCGACCTCGACTGGCTCGACCCGGTGGACGCGCCCGGCGTCGGCACGCCCGTCCGCGGGGGCGTGACCTACCGCGAGGCCCACGCGGCGATGGAGGCCGTCGCCGACACCGGCGCCCTGCGGTCGCTCGAACTCGTCGAGGACAACCCGATCCTCGACGAGTACAACGGCACCGCCGACCTCGCCGGCGAACTGGTGGCGAGCGCGCTCGGCAAGCGGATCCTGTAGCTCCGACCACCGGCGGATCGGCTCACGGCCCGGTGCCATGGCGGTGCCGTTCGGCGGACGACGGGTCCGACGGCTCAGTCCTCTCGGTCCGCTGCCAGCCGCGCCGCCGACACGACGGCCACCGTCGCCACGCCGTCGCCCTCCGCCAGATCCATCACGGTGACGCCCTTGGTGTTCCGGCCGACGACCGACACCTCGTCGACGGCGGTCCGCATGATCTGTCCGGAGTCGCTCATGACGATCAGGTGGTCGCCGCGGCCGACGGTTTCGAGGGCACAGACCGGACCGTTGCGCTCGTCGGTCTTGATGTCGATCAGCCCCTTGCCGTTCCGGGACTGGCGCCGGTAGGCGTCGATGGCGGACCGTTTGCCGTAGCCGTTGCGGGTGACGGTGAGCAACCAGTCGTGGGCCGCCTCGTCGACCGCCGCGAGGCCGGCCACCCGGTCGTCCCCCTCCAGCCTGATGCCCCGAACGCCGCGGGCGGTCCGGCCCATCGGGCGCACCTCGCCCTCGTCGAACCGGATGCTCATTCCGCCCTCGGTGCCGATCACCAGGTCGCGCTCGCCGTCGGTCACCTCGCAGTCGACGAGCGCGTCCCCGTCCTCGAGGCTGATCGCGCGGATGCCCGTCGAGAGGATGTTCTCGAACTCCCCGACGGCAGTCCGCTTCACGTAGCCGTCCCGGGTCACCATCGTCAGGTAGCCCGCGTCCATGTCGGCGGTGTTGACCACCGCCTCGATCTCCTCGCCGTCGTCGAGGTCGAGCACGTTCACCGCCGACTTCCCCCGGGCGGTGCGGGACATCTCCGGCACCTGGTACGTCTTGAGCTGGTAGACCTGGCCGTGGTCGGTGAAACAGAGCAGGTAGTCGTGGGTGTCGGCGACGAACGCCGACGAGATCCGGTCGCCCTCCTTCAGGTCGCTGCCGATGATCCCCTTGCCGCCGCGGCGCTGGGTCCGGAAGCGGTCGAGGGGCATCCGCTTGACGTAGTCGTCCTCGGTGACCACGACCACGACCGCCTCGCTCTCGATGAGGTCCTCGCGGGTCACCTCGTCGGCGGCGACGAACCCCGTCCGGCGCTCGTCGTCGTAGGTCTCCTTGATCCCGACGAGTTCCTCGCGGATGACGGCCATGAGTTCCGACTCGTCGTCGAGCACCGCCTGCAGGCGCTCGATGCGGTCCCGGACCGTCCCGTACTCGTCCTCGATCTCCTCGGCCTCCAGCGAGGTGAGCGAACCGAGTTGCATCCGGACGACGTGGTCGGCCTGGCGCTCCGAGAGGTCGAACTCCGTCTCGAGGGCCGCCCTCGCGGCCTCGCGGTCCTCCGCGTCCCGGATGGTCTCGACGACGGCCTCGGCGTGCTCCAGGGCCCGGAGCCGCCCTTCGAGGACGTGGGCGCGTTCCTCGGCCTCCGCGAGATCGTACTCGGAGCGGCGCCGCACCACCTCGCGGCGGTGGTCGAGGTAGATGTCGAGCGTCTCCTTCAGGTCGAGCACCCGCGGTTCGCCGTCGACCAGCGCGAGGTTGATGACGCCGAACGTCGACTCCAGGTGGCTCTCCAGCAACTGGTTTTCGACCACCTCGGGCGTGGCGCCCCGCTTCAGTTCGATCACCACCCGGACGCCGTCGCGGTCGGATTCGTCGCGCAGGTCCCGGACGCCCTCGATGGACCCCTCGTTGACGTCGTCGGCGATCCGCTCGATCAGGCGCGCCTTGTTCGTCTGGAAGGGAAGCTCCGTGACGACGATCCGGTCCTCGCTCACCTCGTATGCGGCGCGCATCCGGACCCGTCCGCGACCGGTGCGGTAGGCCTCGAAGACGCCGTTCTTGCCGACGATGTTCGCGCCCGTCGGGAAGTCGGGGCCCTCGATCGGGCCGGGAGAGCCGTTCCCCTCGCCGTCGCGGGTGTCAACGAGGTCCTCGACGGTCGCGTCCGGGTCGTCGATGAGACGGACGGCGGCGTCGATCACCTCGCCGAGGTTGTGGGGCGGGACGTTCGTGCTCATCCCGACCGCGATGCCCGAGGAGCCGTTGACCAGCAGGTTCGGGAACGCCGCCGGCAACACCGTCGGCTCCTCCAGGCGGTCGTCGTAGTTGGGCGCGAAGTCGACGGTCTCCTTCTCGATGTCGGCGAGCAGTTCCTCGGCGATGGGGGCCATCCGCGCCTCGGTGTAGCGCATCGCCGCCGGCGGATCGCCGTCGACGGACCCGAAGTTCCCCTGCCCGTCGATCAACGGGTAGCGCATCGAGAAGTCCTGGGCCATCCGGGCGAGCGTGTCGTAGATGGCCGAGTCGCCGTGCGGGTGGTAATCGCCCATCGTCTCGCCGACGATCGAGGAGGACTTCCGGTGGCTGGCGCCCGCGGTGACGCCCGCCTCGTGCATCGCATAGAGGATGCGCCGGTGGACCGGCTTCAGGCCGTCGCGGGCGTCCGGTAGCGCCCGTCCCGCGATCACCGACATCGCGTAGTCGATGTACGACTGCTCCATCTCCTGCTCGATGCGGGCCGTCTCGACCTCCCGGGCCGGCGCCGCCCCCTCGGGGGCCTCCGGAGGCGTGCGGTCGGAACTCACGACCCCACCTCCCGGTCCGTTCGACGCCGCCGCGACCGTGGCCGGACCCACCCGTCGCGCGCGGCGCGCGTCGTCGGCGTCCGCACGGTCATATGTCCACCCAGTCCGCGTCCGCGGCGTGGTCCTGGATGAACCGCTTGCGCGGCCCGACCGCGTCGCCCATCAGCACGGAGAACATCCGGTCGGCCGCCGCCGCGTCCTCGACGGTGATCCGCTTCAACACCCTGTTCTCGGGGTTCATCGTCGTCTCCCAGAGCTGTTCGGGGTTCATCTCGCCCAGCCCCTTGAACCGCTGGACCTGATCGGGGGTCCCGCCACACTCCTCTGCGACGATCCGGTCGCGGTCGGCGTCGGTCATGGCGTCGTAGGTCTCGCCCCCACACCGGATCCGGTAGAGCGGCGGTTTGGCCGCGTAGACGTAGCCGTTCTCGACCAGCGGCCGCATGTGCCGGTAGAAGAGCGTCAGGAGCAGGGTCCTGATGTGCGCGCCGTCGACGTCCGCGTCGGTATTGTGGGCGCACAGTCCCCCCATCCCGGCGACGAAGTTCTCGTCGGTCTCGACCGAGAAGTCGTAGACGTACTCGCCGCTCGGCTCGACCTCCGCCACGTTCCGAACCGGTAACCCCACGAGGTCACCCGAGAGTTCCGTGTACCGACGGGCGTCCTCGTTGTCGCCCCCTCTCCCGACGCGGTCCTCGATCGGCCCCGATCGGTCGGCGGCCGACCACACGTCCCGGAGCCGTTCGAGGTCGGCACGGGCGGTCACGCTCACCGTGTGTCGGTCGTTCGTGGTCGATATGGGCCGGTCCTCGACGGTTCCGTCCGGTATCTCCCCGGCCCCCGTGGTCGAGTGCGAGGCGACGACGCCCTGGGCGCTCAGCAGGTACATCAGCCCGCTCGCGAGGTCTCGCGACGTGGTCGACCACGAGATCTTCTCCCTCGACGCCGTCCCGTCGCCGAGCAGATACCCGCGGAGGAACGCTCGCTGGTGGTCCGCGGACACGTTGAACGCGAGGTCCGGAATCGTCTTCTCCGCCGCACTGGCCGCGTCACAGCCGAAGACGTGCTCCCAGGCGAGGGCCGCGACCCGGTTGACGAGTTTCACCTCGTCGACGCGGGACTCGTACTCGCTGTGTTTCGCCCGACGTCCGAACACGTGAGCGAAGGCGTCGCGGTACGTCTCGACGAGATCCGCGTTGTTCGGCCCCATCGCGAGGCGGATGCCGTTCCGTGGGGAACACGACCCGTCGGCGGTCCAGAACCCGAGGAGGTCGAGCAGCGTCTCGTCCACGTCGACGTACCGGTCGATCCCGTGGTCGGCGTAGTGTTCGGGGGTCAGTTCGACGTGGGCGTCCTCCGGGATGAGGTCCAGGTCCTCGGAGTCGAGTTCGGAGACCCTGACGTAGTCGCGGACGCGGTTCGCTTGCGCCCCCCCGTACTGCTCGTTCCACCGCTGGTCGAGCAACGAGTCCGCCGTGGACACCGACTCCATGACGGCCGTCGCGTCTGCGCCAACCGCGTCGCAGTACGCCCGAAAGTTCGACTCGCTGGGACGGTTCTCGCCGCGCTCCCAGTGGGAGACGGTGATGGGTTGTGCGACGCCGACGGCCTCACAGACCGCCTGCTGGGTCATCCCCCGGTCCTCTCGCATGGCCCGCAGGTCGGCCCGCACGCCGTCCGGAACGTCGACCCGGGGTTCGGCCATTTCCTCGTCGGCGTACTCGGCCCGAACTTTTCTCTTGAAAAGCGCCTCGACGCCCGGTCCGCGGGCGTACACCTCCGAGTCGAGGTCGGCCGCGCGGTCGACGAACTCCGCGAGGAGGTCGATCCGTTCCGGTCCATCGTCCGCCGATCCGAGCGGCACCGACCGCGGGGCGACAACCTCGTCGCCCGGTTCGATCTCGTCGCCGCGGGCGAGTTCGACCTCGCCGTCCCGGTGGACGAAGACGCTGTGGGAGGCGGTCACCTTCACGCTCCGCCCGTAGGCGGTCTCGATCTCGTACAGCGACTCCTCGATCCGGTGGCGGATTACCTGGTCGATCGGACGGAACGTCGTTCCGTGGTCGTCGCGGCGGAAACAGAGCACCTCGTAGTCCTCGTATCCGTCGCCGTCGGTCTCGATCACCTCGTCGACGAACGGGCCGATCCGCACGAACTCGATCCGGCCGTCGCCGTCGCGTACGAACCCGTGTTCCTCGCCGTCGACGCTCATCAGGATGATGTTGTGATAGCGCGCCTCCTCGACGTCGAACTCCTCGCCGATCCCCGCGCCGATGGCCGTCACCAGGGATCGGATCTCGTCGTTCTCCAGGATGCGGTCGAGGCGGTGGCGCTCGACGTTCAGGATCTTCCCGCGCAGGGGGAGGATGGCCTGGAACGCCCGGTCGCGGCCCTGTTTTGCACTTCCCCCCGCGCTGTCCCCTTCCACCACGAACAGTTCGGCCTCCGCCGGATCCCTGGTCTGGCAGTCGGCGAGTTTGCCGGGCAGCGCCGTCGACTCCAGGGCCGACTTCCGGCGGGTGAGTTCCTCGGCCTTCTTGGCGGCCTTGCGGGCCTTCGCGGCCTCGACGGCCTTGCTGATGATCGTCCGGGCCGTGTCGGGGTGTTCCTCGAAGTAGGTGTCCAGATGCTCGTGGACGGCACTCTCGACCAGGCCGCGGACCTCGCTGTTTCCGAGTTTGGTCTTGGTCTGACCCTCGAACTGCGGGTCGGGATGCTTGACCGAGATGACCGCGGTCAGCCCCTCGCGGACGTCCTCGCCCTTCAGGGTGTCGTCGAGGTCCGAGAGCAGGCCGTGCTCGGTCGCGTAGTCGTTGACGACGCGGGTCAGGGCCGTCTTGAACCCGGTGAGGTGGGTCCCTCCCTCGCGGGTGTTGATGTTGTTGGCGAAGGCGTGGATCGACCCCTGGAGTTCGTCGGTGGCCTGCATCGCCACCTCGACGGCGACGCCCTCGGCCTCGTCCTCGAAGTAGACCACGTCCTCGTGGAGGGGCGTCTTGGTCTCGTCGAGATACCGGACGAACTCGCGGATGCCGCCCTCGTAGCGGAAGGCGTCGCGCTCGCCGGTCCGCTCGTCGTCGAGGGTCACCTCGACGCCGGGGTTGAGGAAGGCGAGTTCGCGCAGGCGGTTGGCCAGGGTGTCGTCGTCGAACTCGACGGTCTCGAAGATCTCCGGATCGGGCCAGAACCGGACGGTCGTGCCCGTCGCCTCGTCGGGGGCCATGTCGCGGACGCGCTCGAAGGCGTCGGGTTCGGGTTCGCCGTGGTCGAACGCGTGGCGCCAGACGCCGCCGTCGCGCTTGACCTCGACCGCGAGCCGGCGCGAGAGCGCGTTCACCACCGACACCCCCACCCCGTGGAGGCCCCCGGAGACCTGGTAGGACTCCTTGTCGAACTTTCCGCCGGCGTGCAGGACGGTCATGATGACCTCCAGGGCGGGCCGGTCGTACTCCTCGTGGGTGTCGACCGGGATGCCCCGCCCGTCGTCGGAGACGCTGACCGACCCGTCCTCGTGGATCGTCACCTCGATGGTGTCGCAGTAGCCCGCCAGCGCCTCGTCGATGGCGTTGTCGACGACCTCGTAGACGAGATGATGCAAACCGCGAGTGTCGGTCGATCCGATGTACATCGCCGGACGCTTCCGGACCGCCTGCAACCCCTCCAGCACCCGGATCTGGCCGGCGCCGTACTCGCTCTCGTTCGACATAAATCGTGTCGGGTCCTAACTGGCCCCCCGCCTTAAACCCTCGCACGCGCGCGCGAGAACGGGCCGTCATCGGGTCACCGACGGATCGTCACCGACGGATCGTCACCGACGGATCGTCACCGGCGCCGGTTCTCCCGCGGCGTTCACTTTCACCCCGCCGCCGAACGGCTTTTATCGTCCGGTCGGGTAGTGGCGCGCGAGTAAATGACCTCCTTCCAGTCGCAGCTCGGCGAGGGGGGCGGCGTGGCCGAGGAGCTGGCCGAGAGCCAGCGGGCCATCTCGATCGCCGAGTTCTTCGAGAAGAACAAGCACATGCTCGGGTTCGACTCGGGGGCCCGGGCGCTGGTCACCGCCGTCAAGGAGGGGGTCGACAACGCCCTCGACGCCGCCGAGGAGGCCGGCATCCCGCCCGACGTCTACGTCGAGATCAGCGAGGTCGGCGACTACTACCGACTGGTGATCGAGGACAACGGGCCGGGGATCACCCGCGAACAGCTCCCGAAGGTGTTCGGCAAACTGCTGTACGGCTCGCGGTTCCACAAGCGCGAGCAGCACCGCGGTCAGCAGGGGATCGGGATCTCGGCGGCCGTGCTCTACGCCCAGCTGTCGAGCGGCAAGCCCGTCCGGGTCACCAGCCGGACCCAGGGGAGCGCCACGGCCCAGCAGTTCGAACTCGTGATCGACACCGACGAGAACGAACCGGAGATCCGCGAGGAGCGCGAGACCGCCTGGGACCGCCCCCACGGGACGCGGATCGAACTGGAGATGGAGGCCAACATGCGCGCCCGGGCGCAACTCCACGACTACGTCGAGCAGACGGCCGTGGTGAACCCCCACGCGCGCGTCGAACTGCGCGAACCCGGGCTGGACGAGCCCCTGAAGTTCGAGCGGGCGACCGACCGCCTGCCCGCCGAGACCGAGGAGATCCGTCCCCACCCCCACGGCGTCGAACTCGGGACGCTCCTGAAGATGCTCGACGCGACGGACTCGTACTCGCTCTCGGGCTTCCTCCAGGGGGAGTTCACCCGGGTCGGGGGCAAGACCGCGGACGAGGTGCTTTCGGCGTTCCGCGACCGCCATTTCGGCCGGGCGATGGCGTGGACCCCGCCCGCCGCCCACGAGGACGCCGACCTCGCCCGGGCGGTCCAGCGGGCCGTGGCGAACAAGACCGCCGAGGCGACCGCGGCGTTCGCCGACCGGGTGGCCGCCGCCGTCCGCGACCGCGACCGGGTCGCTCGCCACGACGTGGCGGCCATCGTCGACGCGGTCGCCGGCGGGGTCGACGAGGTGGACGGGGACGTCGACGTCCCCGGACCCGACGGCGGCGTCGAGGCGGAGTTCGACGAGACGTTCGGCGCCACGGTCCGGGAGAACGCCGTCGCGGCCGCGTGGGCGACCGTGACGAGCCACGACGACCCCGACCGTCTCACCCCCGACTGCTACCGGATCGTCGACGGGGCGACCAGTTCGCGCAAGGACGACGAGACGGTGCGGGGGCTGGCCGAGCGGATCGCCGACAAGTTCGCGGACGGGACCGACGACGAAAGCGGCGCCCACCGCGTCACCCGGGACCGGCTCCGGGCGTACGTCGACCGCTCGGCCGACCGGACGGCCGAGGCGACGGGAGAGAGCGTCGGCGACACCGCCCGCGAGAACGTCGTCGAGGCGTTCTGGGCGGCGATGCGAACGGTCCCCGACGATCCGCCCCGGGTCCGCGACGCGGCCGAGGACCGGAACGTGGCCGCAGAGCTTCTGGAGGCGATGCGGGAGACGGAGGTCCTCGCGCCGCCGACCGAGTGTCTCTCGCCCATCGAGGCCGACCTGATCGAGGAGGGCCTCCGGACGGTCTTCGACGCCGACTTCCATGCGGCGGCGACCCGCGACGCCGAGGTCCACGGGGGCGATCCGTTCGTCGTCGAGGCCGGGGTCGCCTACGGGGGCGACCTCGACGACGGGACGATCGACCTGTTGCGCTTTGCCAACCGCGTCCCGCTGGTCTACCAGCGGGGCGCCTGTGCCACCACCGACGTGGTAAAGCGCATCGACTGGCGCAACTACGAACTCGACCAGCCCGGCGGGAGCGGCATGCCGAAGGGCCCGGCCGTGGTGCTCGTCCACGTCGCCTCCACGAACGTCCCGTTCACGAGCGAGTCCAAGGACGCGGTGGCCAACGTCCCCGGGATCGAAGACGAGATCGAACTCGCGGTGCGGGAGGCCGCCCGCGACCTGAAGGCCCACCTCAAGCGCCGCCAGTCGCTCCAGAAGCGCCGGCAAAAACGGGAGGTGCTCGGGGAGATCCTTCCCGAGATGGCCGACAAACTCGCGGCCGTCACCGGCCGGGAGCGTCCCGACGTCGAGAGCGCGCTGGCGCGCATCATGAACAACGTCGGCGTCGACCGCCGGGTGGAGGACGGAACGGTGACCCTGACCGTCCGCAACCACTCCGAGCGGAGCGCCGACCCGGACGTGACGGACATCGTCGACGCCGAGCCCCGGGAGGTGAGCGACGGGGCGGCCGTCGTCGAGATGGACGGCGAGTGGTTCGTGAACTGGTCGCCCTCGATCGGGGCGGGCGAGACGGCCAGCCTGACCTACCGCGTCGACGACGCCGACCCCGACTTCGCGATCGACGTCGACGGCGTCGAACCCGAACGACTGACGGTGAGTGACCGATGAGTTCCCAGCCCGACGCGAACACGACCGACCGGGAGGCCCGCGAGCGACTGATCGAACTCGCGGCCGAGTTCCACGACCAGTTCCGGGACGGCGAGGTGCCGAAACTTCGCTTGCCGACCCGCACCAAGAGCAACATCGAGTACGACGAGGACGCCGGCGTCTGGGTCTACGGCGACCGGACGAGCACCCGCAGTGCCAACTCGATCAGCGGCGCCCGGAAGCTCCTGAAGTCGGCCTACACCATCGACTTTCTCGCCAGGCAACTGGAGGAGGGCCGCTCCTCGACGCTCCGGGAACTGTACTACCTCTCCGAGTCCTGGGACTCCGACCGGGCCGGCTTCTCCGACCAGTCCGAGTCCGACAAGCTGATCGAGGACCTGGAGATCACCACCGGAGTCAAGCGCGAGGACCTCCACATGCGCCCCGAGGAGTCGGGGGCGACGCTCATGGGGCCCCTGCGCATCCGGGAGCAGACGCGCCGGGGCGAGCGCCAGATCCACTGCCAGCAGGACGTCGGCGAGGGGGGGTACCAGATCCCCAACAACCCCGACACCATCGACTTTCTCGATCACGACACCGCGTTCGTCCTCTGCGTCGAGACCGGCGGGATGCGCGACCGCCTCATCGAGAACGGCTTCGACGAGGACCACGACGCCCTGATCGTCCACCTGAAGGGACAGCCGGCCCGGGCGACCCGCCGGATCACCAAGCGCCTCCACGACGAACTCGACCTCCCCGTCGTCGTCTTCACCGACGGCGACCCCTGGAGCTACCGCATCTACGGCTCGGTCGCCTACGGCTCGATCAAGTCCGCCCACCTCTCGGAGTACCTCGCCACGCCCGAGGCGGAGTTCGTCGGCATCCAGCCGAGCGACATCGTCGAGTACGACCTGCCGACCGACCCGCTGAGCGACTCCGACGTCAACGCGCTGGAGAGCGAACTGGAGGATCCGCGCTTCCGGACCGACTACTGGGAGGAACAGATCGAACTGCAACTCGACGTGGGCAAGAAGGCCGAGCAGCAGGCGCTCGCCTCCCGGGGGCTGGATTTCGTCACCGACACCTACCTGCCCGAGCGCCTCGGCGAGATGGGCGTCCTCTGACCGGCGCGGCGGGCCCACGGACGACGCGGCGACCGCGACCCGCGACGACAGCCCCCGGCGGGGCGTTTTTGTGATCCGGCGCGAAACCGTCGGTCGATGCCGGAACGCGTCACGCGCCGGACGTTCGTCGTGGCGGGGGCGGCCGCGGTCGCCGGCTGTGGCGGGGCCGACCCGGGGGACGGGACGACGGGAGCGGCGACGGAGACCACGACGGGTGCGGCGACGGGGACCACGACGCCGTCGAATCCAGTGCTCGGCGACGCCGGCCAGCGCGGCGACCTGCGTCTCGTCAGCCCGGCCTTCGCGGACGGCGGACGGATTCCGGAGCGGTACGGTCACGACGCGGCGAACGTCAACCCGCCGCTGTCGATCCGGAACGTCCCGGCCGGGGCGTCGTCGCTGACGCTCGTGATGGACGATCCCGACGCCGTCGAACCCGCGGGGACGGTGTGGCTCCACTGGCTGGTCTGGAACCTTCCCCCCGCGACGACCAGGATCCAGGTGGGGTGGGATCCGACCGCCGTCGGGGCCGTCGAGGGGACCAACGACTTCGGCACCCGGGGGTACGGCGGGCCGGCGCCGCCGGACCGCGAGCACAGCTACCGGTTCAAGCTCTACGCCCTCGACGCGACGCTCGACCTGCCGCGGTCGGCGAGCGAGCGCGCGGTCGGGCGCGCGATGCGGGGACACCTCCTGGCCCGGACGCAGTTGACCGGGACGTACGCTCCCTGAGACCGGCGCGACGGAGGATCCGACGAGCGCAGGCGGGCGAACCCGTTCCGTCGCCCCCACCGACGTCGGCCGCCGGGTGCTACGACCCGGATCCCCCGGGGCCGGAACCGGCGATCGTGACCGGGTGCAGGTCCGAGAGGAGGACGTCCTGCGTGGTGCTCCCGAGGAGGACGTTCTGGATGCCCGAGCGCTTCCGGCCGCCCATGACGACGTCGTCGGCGCGGCGTTCCAGGGCGTGGCCGACGATCCGCCGGGAGATCCGGCCGGCCGCGGCGACGCGGTCGACGGCGATTCCCGCCCGGGCGATGGCGTCGGCCGCGGCGACGGCCGCGTCGTTCTCCGCGAACTCGTCCCGGTCGGCGGAGTCCTGCACGTAGAGGACCGTCACCTCGGCCGCCTCGGGCGCGTTCGGGAGCCCCGTCACGTACGCCGCCTGGTCCCGGGCGCGTGCCTCGTCCTCGTCGACCGGAACGAGGAGCCGGTAGGTCGCCTGCCGCGAGACCCGACTCCGGCCCGTGACGGTCACCGGCCGCTCGGCCGAGAGCATCACGTCCCGGACGGTGCTCCCGAGGACGACCATGGCGACCCCCGAGCGCTTCCGGCCGCCCATCACGATCTCGTGGCTGTCGGCCGCCGCCGCGGCGTCGAGGATCTCCCGGGCGACGTGGCCCTTTTCGAGGACCCGCCGCACCGCGACCCCCTCGTCGGCGAGGTACTCGGCCGCGTCGGTCGCCGCCTCGACCTTCGAGAAGTGTCTGTCCGTCCACTCCGGGGCCACGTGGAGCACGGTCGCCTCCACGTCGCCGGCGACGGCCGCGAGGCGGGCGACGTACTGTGCCTGGTGGAGGGACCGACCCACGTCCGTGTCGACCGGAACGAGCACCCTGTACATCCCCCCGAGTTCGGTCCGGAACGGAGTTATACCTGCGGATGGGAGCAGAGGGCCGTCCGGGAGCCGACGGGACCGGGTCCGGGCGGCCCCGTGGCACCGGAAACGTGAACCGGCCGGAGGCGTATCCGTCGTCGTGCCGACACCGACGGACACCTACATCGAGAACCGGAACCGCATCCAGCCCAACCAGACCAACAACTACGACACCGCCCACGGCGGCGTCGTGATGCGGCTGATGGACGAGACCGGGGCCATGTCCGCGATGCGCTTTGCGGGCGAGACCTGCGTCACCGCGCGGGTCGAGGGGCTCGACTTCCTGCGTCCGATCCCGCGCGGGGACATCGCCCGCATCGAGTCGTGGGTCTACGGGGCCGGCCGGACGAGCGTCCGGGTGCGCCTGCTCGTCGACCGCGAGGACCCCCGCACCGGCGAGTCCGAGCGGACCAGCGACTCCCGGTTCGTCTTCGTCGCGGTCGACGAGGACGGCCGTCCGCTCCCGGTCCCCGACCTCGTCGTCGAGTCGGACCGGGACCGCGACCTCAGGGAGGCCGGGCGCGACGGGGAGGCCTGAGGACGAGGGCGGGCCCGCGTGCCGGGCCCGCGCCGACCGCTCCGGTCGACCGCCCCCGCCGGATTCAAGGATCTGACCGTCGGACGGGGGCGCATGGAACGCGACCTCGCGGCGCAGGTGGAAGAGACCCTCGCCGTCGACGCCGAGGAGTTCCGCAGGCAGGCGGAGGCGGACGCGGAGGTCGTCAAGTCCGAACTCCGGGACGGCACCTTCGACAACCACCAGTCGATCGTCGGGCTGGAGTACGAGTTCTACGCCGTCGACACCGGGCGCTGGCTGGGCGAGGAGGGCGAAGACGACGCCGGTGCCCTGATGCGCGTTCCCCGGCGACTGCTCGAACTCATCGGGTTCGAGAAGGAACTCGGCTTGCACAACGCCGAGATGACGACCAACCCACAGCCCCTGAACGCCCAGGGACTCGTCGCCCAGGCCGCCGAGGTCCGCGCACGGCTCCGGGCGGCGCTCGACTGCACCGAGGTCGAGGGGATGCGCCTGGTCAGCGACGCGCTGTGGACGATCCCGCCGGTGGGCGAGACCGCCCGGGAGTATCTCACCGACAGCGTCGAGGTCGACGGGATCCGGATCGCGACCAACATGAGCGACGCCGTCCGCTATCACGCCATGGCCAACGGGCCGGGAACGCCGGAGACCATGAGCGTCGACGCCCCGAACGTCGATCTCTCGGCGGACACGGTGCTGCCGGAGAGCCTGATCACCTCGATCCAGCCCCACTACCAGGTGTCCCACGCCAGCGACCTCCCCCGACATTTCAACTACGCGCTCCGGATCGCCGGCCCGCTGGTCGCGCTCGGGGTCAACTCCCCGTTCTTCCCGCCCGACCTCTACGAGACCGACGACGCCGAGCGGGTGCTCGACGAGGCCTACGACGAACACCGCATCGCCGTCTTCGAGTCGGTGCTCAACCGCGAGGACGCCCGGAAGGTGCGGTTCCCCCGCGACCTCGACTCGATCGACCAGGCGGTCGACCGCGTCGCGGCGGACGCGACGACGGTCCCCATGCCGGTCGAGCGCGGGGGCGACCGGTTCGACGACGCCTTCGCCACCCTCCGCCTGAAACACGGGACCTACTGGCGGTGGATCCGGCCGGTGTTCGACGGCGCGACCCGCTCTTCGGCCAACGCCCGCATCGAGTTCCGCCCCATCCCCGCCCAGCCGACCGTCCGGGACTCGATCGCCTTCCAGGTCGCCTTCGCCGGCCTGATGAAGAGCCTCCCCAAGCGCCACCATCCCGTCGTCGACCAGGACTGGGACGTCGCCCGGCACAACTTCTATGCGGCCGCGCGCAAGGGGATCGACGCCGACCTCCGCTGGATCACCAACGACGGCCAGGAGACGAGCGACCCCGCGGTGCTCTACGACGACCTGCTCTCCCACGCCGTCGACGGCCTCCGGATCGCGGGGCTCTCGACCCGGGAGGCCCAGGGGTATCTCGACCCGCTGAGCGCCCGGATCACCCGGGAGATCACGCCGGCGGCCTGGAAGCGCGCCCGGGTGCGCGAACGGCTCGACGACGGCGCCGGGCTGGACGCGGCGATCCCGGCGATGCAACGGGCCTACTTCGCCGAACAGGAGGAGACGCTGCTGGACGGGTCGTTCATCGACTGGGCGGACGTCCCCGACGAGTAGCGGGCGGGTGGACGCGCCGACGCTCCCTGACCTCTCTCAGAGCAGCTGGTCGAACTCCTTGTACCGCTCGATCTCGACGCCCTCGCCGGTCACCTCGGCCACGTTGATGCCGTTCCCCGAGGCCAGGTCGCGCTCGACGGCGCTGTCGATGGCGCGGGCGGCGACCGTGCGGGCGTCGGCGACCGACGCCACCTCGTCGTACTCGCGTTCGAGCACGCCCAGCGCGTACTGGCTCCCCGACCCCGAGACGGCGTAGTCCTCCTCGGTCATGCCCCCGAGGGGGTCGAGCGAGTAGACGTGGGCGCCCTCCTCGTCGACGCCGCCCAGAAGCGGGGCGACGATGAAGAAGGCCCCGGAGCGCAGGAAGTTGGAGGTGAGCGTCGAGAGCGCCTGCATGCTCATGTCCTCGCCCCGCCGGGTCTCGTAGAGGCGGACCTCGGCCCGGAGCGACCGGATGAGCGACTGGGCGGCCGACACCGATCCGGCGATGGTGAGCGCGCCCGTCGGGTGGATCTCCTCGACCTTCTGGACGTCCTTGCTGGACACCATCATGCCGGCGCTGGCCCGCATGTCCGTCGCCAGCACGACGCCATCGTCGGTGGCGAGACCGACGGTCGTCGTCCCCGTCTTCATCTCCTCGTCGCCCGCCTCGCTCCCGGTCCCCCCGGTCTCGGGGAACTCTCCCAGTTCGGGCCCGAAGACCGTGGCGTGGTCGCCGTCGAGCGGGTCGAGACTGCCGGAGGCGTCCATCGGTTGTCGCATTACCCGGCGTTGGGCGGGCCCGCTGATAAATGCACCCTTCTCGGAAGCCACCGGCGGAGCGGGGCTCCTCGTGGCCGTCTCCTCCGCCTCCGACGACTACCTAAATCGAGGAGCGAGTCCCGGCCTTCAGGCCGGGCGTGACTCCGACCACCTCCAGTCTGAACCCCACGTTTATGCCGGACGGGGTCGTCTCTCTGGGCAACTCAACGCGGAAAACTGGAGGTGGTTTGGCGTTCCTCCCGTCGGCGTGGTCGATAACAAACCTTCGGCCGGACTCACGTCCACCGACGCACCCGCCGAAAGGCGGGCATCAACAACGCGAGCCTCCCGTGATTGAGCGTCACCAGCGTGGCAGAGAGGTGACGCAGGTCGATGGCACGACCCGTGCCCGGACGCGCCGAAAGGGGCGTCCGGGAGCATCCCCAAACTCCCTCGTGGACGGCGGGGATGCACGGTGCAAGGAGATACCGCGTCCTTCAGGACGCGCAACACGCCACATCCCTCACGGGACTCACGTACCGCGCACAAACCGAGACACCCCGCGCAAGCGGGTGGATTTGCCCCCGTCGGACGGGATGGAGTCCCACGCACCAGTTTTCGGGGTGCGATGGCCAGCCCGACCCCGAGCGCGGATGGGGAAACCTCGCCGTTCACGGCGAGGAGGATGTCATCGCTCGCAGGCGCGGTCGTACGCGGTCCCGAGCGATTCGACCACCCGCCCCATCGGCAGGCTGATCCCCGCCCGCCGGGCGAGCAGGGCGACCGGCATCAGCAGGATGCCGGCCGTGACGGTGAGCTGGTACAGCGCGAGCAACCCGGCGCGTCTGACGGCCCCATACATGTGGGTGGCCGTCCGTCGGCATGGCGGAGGATATAAAGATTCCGGCACGGCCGTCCGCTGACCCCGCTCCCGTCTCCCGATTCTCGACGGCCCCCGGAACGGACGGTCGGCGGTCCCGCCCGCGTCGCCGACCGCGCGTCACGCCCTACGTCGTCTGCCACCCACGCGCGCCATAGCCGTAAGTTATGCGCGTAATGTCCCGACGTGCGTCGCGTCGCCCGTCCGGCGCGTGGGCGTGGGGAGTGGCCACGGCGCGCGCGGAAGCCGGACGCCCCGGCGCGTGGGGGAAACCCTCATGTCCGCGCTGGGGGAAGGGTGGGTCATGTCATCGTGGACGGACGCCATCGTGGGCGACCGGATGACGGTCGACCGCGAGTTCGCCGACCGGATCCGGGAGTCGGAGTTCAACAGCCAGGAGTGGGGGCTCATCATGACCGCCACGGAACTGGAGATCGAACACGCCGACGACCCCGACCGGGCCCGGATCGTCGCCGACACCGAGAACCTCCCGGCGATCATGCCGGAACTGGAGAACCTCCGGTCCGGGATGGCGGCGATGGGCGCCGGGGAGGACGGCGGCGGCAGGTCGAGCGGCGGCATCGTCGACACGCTCAAGGGCGCCCTCGGAGTGGGAGGCGGGTCGGACGACGACCGCCGCCGGACCGCCGAGCGACTCGCCCAGGAGTACGCCGACGAACTACAGGCCCACCTCGAATCGAAGGGCAAGTGGGAGCGGGTGCGCCGCTCGTATGTGGAGTAGGGGGTAGACCGCTAGACCTCGTCGCCGCCGTGAAAGAGGGTGAGCTCCTCGGCCTCGTAGATGTTGACGAGTTCGGTGATGATCTCGTCGTAGCTCTCGTCTTCGACCCGCAGGCCGTCGAGACGAGCGATCGTCTCCTCGTCCAGGTGAATCTGGGGCATACTCTCCCGTCGCCGCCCACGACCTTGAATCCTTTCGGCGTCGGAGGGGTCAGAGCCGGTCGACGACGGCCCCGGAGACGTCGTCCGTCGTCGCCTGGCCCCCGAGATCCGGCGTCCGGGGACCCTCGCGGAGCGTCGTCTCGACCGCGTCCCTCACCCGCGTGGCCGCCTCGTCGTGGTCCAGAAAGTCGAGCAACATCGCCGCCGAGAGGATGCAGGCGCTCGGGTTGGCGACCCCCTCGCCGGCGATGTCCGGGGCGGTGCCGTGGACCGGTTCGAAGATGGCGGTCTCCGGGCCGACGTTGGCGCTCGGCAGGAGGCCGAGACCGCCGACCAGGCCGGCCGCGAGGTCCGAGAGGACGTCGCCGGCCAGGTTCGGGGCGACGATCACGCCGAACTCCTCGGAGCGAAGCCCCAGGTGGGTCGCCAGCGCGTCCATCAGCGCGGGCTCCGCGTCGACGCCGCGGGCGGCCGCTACCTCCTCGATGGTGTCGAGGAAGACGCCGTCGGTCAGCCGCATCACGTTCGCCTTGTGGGCGACGGTCATCCCGTCGTACCCCCCGTCGGCGACGTACTCGCAGGCGAACTCCGCCAGCCGCCGCGTCGCCGACTCGGTGACCACCCGGGTGCAGGTCGTCACGTCGTCGGTGAGCCGCGACTCGATGCCCTTGTAGACCCCCTCGGTGTTCTCCCGGAGGATGACGAGGTCCGTCTCGGGCCGGAGCGCGTCGACGCCGGGGTAGGCCGTGGCGGGCCTGATGTTGACGAACGAGTCGACGGCGCGCCGGAGCGGGAGGATGACGTCGGCCGCCGACTCGCCGACGGCGCCGAACAGCGTGGCGTCGGCGTCGACGACCGCCTCCCGGGTGGCGTCCGGAAGCGGGTCGCCGGTCCGGTTGAGGACGGCGTCGCCCGCCGCGACCTCGACGAACTCGAACTCCCCCACGGCGTCGAGCACCGGCACGGTGGCGGCCACGACCTCCGGGCCGATCCCGTCGCCGGGGACGACCGCGACCGTCTCAGTCACCGCCCACGTCCTCCACGTAGGGGAGGGCGGCGGCGGTCTCGCGGGTCTCGTCGAGGTTCTCGCGCAACAGCGCCGTCGTGTCCCAGATGCCCTCCACCAGCGCCTCCCGCATCGCGTCGGGGATCCGGACGTCCATCTCGTGGCCGTCGTAGACGACCCGCTCCTCGGCCACGTCGACCTCGATGCCGGCGTCGGGGTTCTCCGCCACGAACTCCTGGAGAGCCGTCACCGTCTCGTGGTCGGCCCGCGCCGCGGGCAGGCCGAGCGACTTGCAGTTGTCCGCGAAGATCTCCGCGAACGACTCGCCGACGATGGCCTCGACCCCCCAGCGCCGGAGCGCCCGGGGGGCGTGCTCGCGCGAGGAGCCACAGCCGAAGTTCTCGTTGACGATCAGGATCTTCGCCCCCTTGTACTCGTTGAACGGGTGGTCGTTCAGGGTCCCGTCGTCGTCGCGCCGGGCGTCGTAGAACGCGTACTCGGCCAGCCCCTCCCACGTCGTCGTCTTCAGGAACCGGGCGGGGATGATCTGGTCGGTGTCGACGTCGTCGCCGCGCAGGGGGACGCCGGTTCCCGTGACCCGCCTGACGGCCATCGATTCGGGCATCAGTCCTCGCCCCCCAGGTCGGCGACGTCGAACGCGCGCACGTCGGTCACCTCGCCCTCGACGGCCGCGGCGGCGACCATCGCCGGACTCATCAGGACCGTCCGCCCCTCCTTCGAGCCCTGCCGGCCGACGTAGTTGCGGTTCGAGGACGACGCACACCGCTCGTCGCCGTCGAGCGCGTCGTCGTTCATCCCGATGCACATCGAACAGCCCGCCGCGCGCCACTCGAAGCCGGCCTCGCGGAAGACCTCGTCGATCCCGTCGGCCTCCAGGCGTTCCTTGACCGTCATCGATCCGGGGACGGCCAGCGCGCGCACGTCGTCGTGGACCTCCCGGCCGGCGAGGACGCGGGCGGCCTCGCGGAAGTCGCTCGTGCGCCCGTTCGTGCAGGTGCCGAGGAAGGCCACGTCGATCCCGTAGCCCTCCATCGTCTCGCCCGGCGTGACGCCAATGTGTTCCTGGGCGCTCCGGGCGGCCTCGCGCTCCTCTGCGGGGAGGTCGGCGGGGTCGGGGACGGGGTCGATCACCTGGCCGACCTGACCGGGGGTGGTCCCCCACGTCACCATGGGCGCCAGGTCGTCGGCGTCGACCTCGACGACGTCGTCGTACTCGGCGTCGGGGTCGCTCCGGATCGACTCCCAGTAGGCCTTGCGCTCCTCGAAGGCCTCGCCCTCGGGGACGAACTCCCGGCCGCGCAGGTAGTCGTAGGTCGTCTCGTCGGGGTTGATGTAGCCCGCGCGGGCCCCGCCCTCGATCGACATGTTGCAGACCGAGAGCCGGCCCTCCATGTCCAGGTCGCGGATGGCGGGCCCGCCGTACTCGTAGACGTAGCCCACGCCGCCGTTCACCCCGAGGTCGCCGATGACCTTCAGGATCACGTCCTTGGCGCCGACGCCGTCGCCGAGCGAGCCGGTCACCTCGACCCGCCGGACGGCGGACTTGTCGGCGGCGACACAGCCCGAGGCCAGCACGTCCCGCACCTGCGAGGTGCCGATGCCGAACGCGTAGGAGCCGAAGGCCCCGTGGGTGGAGGTGTGCGAGTCGCCACAGACGACGACCATCCCCGGCTGGGTCAGCCCCAGTTCCGGCCCGACCACGTGGGCGATGCCCTGCCGCTCCGAGTCCAAGCCGTAAAACCGGATGCCGTTCTCGGAGACGTTGCGCTCCAGTGCCGCGAGCATCCCCTCGGCCGCCTCGTCGTCGAGGGGCCGGTCCGCACGGTCCTCGGGAACCGTCGGGATGATGTGGTCGGTCGTCGCCACGTTGCGGCGGGGGAACGCCACGTCGATCCCCCGCTCGCGCAGTTCGGAGAACGGCTGTGGGCTCGTGACCTCGTGGATGAGGTGCAGGCCGACGAACAGCTGGTCCTGGCCGTTCGGGAGCTCGCGGACCTTGTGGCGGTCCCAGACCTTGTCGTACAGCGTCCCCTCGCTCATCGACTCGCCTCGGCGTCGGTCCGATCCCGATCCCGTACCCCGCGCGCCCAGAGCGCGTTGTCGGCCGTGGTCGCGTCGGCGTGGTCGACGTCGCCCAGGCGCTCGGGGGTCGCGTCGTCGACGCCCACGCCGGGGCCGGCACCGTCGGCGACCGCCGGCCCGCGCCGGTAGACGCCGCCGAACGTCTCGCCCGTGTGGGGGTGGGTGTGGTCGACGTCCGCGAGCGTCTCGGTCGACCCGGTGGCGTCCTCAGTCATCGGCTCTCACCCGGTCGGCCTCCTCCTCTTCGGCCTCCTCCTCTGCCTCGTCGGCCCAGGAGAACAGCGCCCGCAGGCGCGCGCCGACGTCCTCGATGTCGTGGTTCTGCTCGGCGGTGCGGTACTGGGTGTAGACCGGCCGGCCGGCCTGGTTCTCCGAGATCCACTCGCGGGCGAAGGTGCCGTCCTGGACGGCCTCCAGCGTCTCCTCCATGTTCTCGCGGACCCCCTCGTCGACGATCGCCGGGCCGCGGGTGAGCCCGCCGTACTCGGCCGTATCGGAGACGGAGTTCCACATCTCCATGTTGCCGCCCTCGTACAGCAGGTCGACGATGAGCTTCATCTCGTTGAGACACTCGAAGTAGGCCATCTCGGGGCTGTAGCCCGCCTCGACCAGCGTGTCGTAGCCCGCCTTGATGAGCTCCGTGATGCCGCCACACAGCACCGCCTGCTCGCCGAACAGGTCGGTCTCGGTCTCCTCGCGGAACGTCGTCTCGACGACGCCGGCCCGCGTACAGCCGATGGCCTTGGCGTAGGCGAGCGCCTCCGCCTTCGCCCCGCCGGTCTCGTCCTGGTAGACCGCCAGCAGCGCCGGCGTCCCCTCGTCGTTCGTGTAGTTGCGCCGCAGGAGGTGGCCCGGCGTCTTCGGGGCGATCATCGTCACGTCGACGCCCTCGGGCGGCCGGATCTGGTTGTAATGGATGTTGAACCCGTGGGCGAACTGGAGGGTGTCGCCGGGTTCGATCCCGTCGGCGATGTCGTCGTACACCGCTGGCTGGACCGTGTCGGGGACGAGCATCGAGACGACGTCGGCCTCGGCGGCCGCGTCGGCGGGCGTCTCGACCCGCAGGCCGTCCGCCTCGGCGGCGTCCCAGGAACTCGACGATTCCCGGAGTCCCACGATCACGTCGATCCCGCTGTCCGCGAGGTTCTGGGCGTGGGCGTGGCCCTGGCTCCCGTAGCCGAGGACGGCCACGGTCTTGCCCTCGATCTGCGTGCTGTCCGCGTCGTCGTCGTAGTAGATCGGTGTGGTGAACTCGTCAGTCATCGTTGTCGGTCTCCTCCGTCGTCAGCGCGCCGCGTTCGAGCGCGGCCGAGCCGGTGCGAACGATCTCGCGCACGCCGAACTGCTCGAACGTCTCGACCGCGCCGTCGATCTTCTGTTTGCTCCCGGTGAGTTCGACGGTGATCGCCTCCCAGGAGGCGTCGACCGTCTTCCCGTCGTACATCTCCGCGGCGGCGACCACCTCGTCCGGACGGTCGCCGTCGACCTTGATCAGGGCGAGTTCGCGCTCGATCGCGGTCGGCTCCAGTTCCGTGACGGAGACGACCGGAACCAGCTTTCGCAGCTGTTTTTTCACCTGCTCGACGCCCGGATCGGTCTCCTCGACGACCAGCGTGATCCGCGCGTAATCCTCGTCCTGGATCGGGCCGACCGTCAGCCCCTCGATGTTGAACTGCCGGCGGGAGAACAGCCCGGAGATCCGGGCCAGCACGCCGGGCTCGTGGAAGACGAGCGCGGAGAGGGTCGCCCGCCGGACGGGCCGCTCGGCCTCGACCTCGGGGTCGATCCGGATGCCCTGGGCGTTGCGCCGCCCCTCCGGGTGGGGACGCTCGTCCGGGGCGGGACCGGGCATCCCCGCCGTCCCGTCGGACAGGTTGGCGCGGGGGGCCTCGATCTCGTCGGGAAGGTGTTCCCCGCTCATAGCTGATCCTCCGAGAGGGCGAACAGGCCGTTCGCGCCGCCGCTCGGCACCATCGGGTAGACGTTCTCTTCGGGGTCGATGTGGAAGTCGATCACCGAGGGGCCGTCGTAGGCCAGCGCCTCCCGGATGGCGTCTGCCACCTCGTCGTAGTCGTCGACCCGCCAGCCGCGGGCGCCGAAGGCCTCGGCCAGCTTGTCGAACTCGGGGATCCACTGGTAGTCGGCGGCCATCCGCCGGCCCTCGAAGAAGGCGTCCTGCCACTGGCGGACCATCCCGATGTACTCGTTGTTCAGCACCGCGACGGTGATGTCCATCTCCTCGCGGACCGCCACCGAGAGCGCCTGCTGGGTCATCAGGAACGAGCCGTCGCCGTCGAAGCAGACGACGGTCCGGTCGGCCTCGCCCATCTGGTCGGCCGCCAGGCGGGCGCCGATGGCCGACGGCAGACCGTAGCCCATCGTGCCAAGGCCGTGCGAGGAGATCCAGGTCCGGGGCTCGGAGTAGTCCCAGAACTGGGCCGCCCACATCTGGTGTTGCCCGACGCCGGTGGTCACGATGGTGTCGTCGTCGGTCACCTCGTCGAACGCCTCCACGACGAACTGGGGTTTCAGCGGTTCGTCCTCGGGGGTGGCGTACGTGAGGGGGTACTCCTCCTGCCACTGCCGGCACTGCTCGCGCCACTCGCGGGCGTCGGGCGAGCGCTCTACCTCCTCCATCAGCCGGTCGAGCATCGTCGCCGCGTCGCCCACCAGCGGGTAGTCCGCGTGGACGTTCTTCGAGATCTCGGCGGGATCGATGTCGACGTGGACGAGTTCCGCCTCGGGAGCGAAGGTGTCGACGCCGCCGGTCAGCCGGTCGTCGAACCGACAGCCGACCGCGATCAGGAGGTCCGTGTGGGTGATCGCCATGTTGGCGTAGCCGGTGCCGTGCATCCCCGCCCACGAGAGACAGAGGTCGTCGTCCTCGGGGAACGCCCCGATGGCGGGCATCGTCGTGGCGACCGGGATGCCGTGCTCGCGGGCGAACGCCCGGGCCTCCTCGCTCGCCTCGCCCTTGATGACGCCGCCGCCGAGCAGGAGCAACGGCTTCTCGGCCCGTTCGATCGCGCGGGCCGCGAGCCGGGTCTCGTCCGGATCGGCCTCCATCTGGGGGACGCTCGTCTCCGGCGGGCGCGGCGGGCCCGGTTCGCGGGCCGTCTCGCCGTTGGTCACGTCCTTTGGCAGGTCGACCAGCGTCGGCCCCGGCCGGCCGGTCTCGGCCAGGGCGTACGCCTCGCCCACGTCGTCGCCGACCGTGTCCGGCGAACTGGCGAAGTAGTTGTGCTTCGTGATCGGCGTGGTGATCCCGATGGTGTCCGTCTCCTGGAAGGCGTCGCTCCCGACCATGTCCTGGGGGACCTGGCCGGTCAGCGCCAGCACCGCGTCCGAGTCCATGTCGGCGTCGGCGATGCCCGTGACGAGGTTGGTCGCCCCGGGCCCCGACGTGGCCATGCAGACGCCCGGCTTTCCCGAGACGACGCTGTAGGCGTCGGCGGCGTGGGCCGCCCCCTGCTCGTGGGCCATCATCACGTGGCGGATCGACGAGTGAAACAGGGCGTCGTACACCGGCATGATGGCGCCGCCCTGGACCCCGAAGGCGGCCTCGACGCCCGCCTCCTCCAGCGCCCTGATGACGGCCGACGCACCGGTCGTCACCTCGATGGGCTCCGCTTCCGCTTCCGCTTCCGCCTCCGCTTCCGCGTCGGTCGCGTCGGCCGTCC
>JBDGUC010000024.1:0-42201 GCA_042216285.1 Haloferacaceae archaeon | reverse complement strand
GTTCCAGACGAACCCTCGTGGGGTTGAAGCGCCGAGGAAATCAGGCAGGCGCGAGAAGCAGGCGAGTTCCAGACGAACCCTCGTGGGGTTGAAGCAATCGGCGGGGCGTCGTGTTCCGGTTCGAGCGCCCGTTCCAGACGAACCCTCGTGGGGTTGAAGCGGACACCCGGAGCGACTTCAGGTCAAGTGCCCCCAGTTCCAGACGAACCCTCGTGGGGTTGAAGCCATGATCCAATAATTACGCGAAGACGAATAGCACTTGTTCCAGACGAACCCTCGTGGGGTTGAAGCAGGGGGACGACGCATGAACTACCCCGGCGGGACGCGTTCCAGACGAACCCTCGTGGGGTTGAAGCTACCAGGAGCGCGACGTTCGGACCCTCGACTCGCTCGTTCCAGACGAACCCTCGTGGGGTTGAAGCACTCATACCCCGAGATACCGCGTCCCGTCCCTTAAGTTCCAGACGAACCCTCGTGGGGTTGAAGCCACTGACCTGAATGTCGCCCCCCGACTGGGTGAGCGAGTTCCAGACGAACCCTCGTGGGGTTGAAGCTCCGTCGCGTCGTCGGCGTCCCGGCCGGTGGCCCCCTGTTCCAGACGAACCCTCGTGGGGTTGAAGCCCGAACAGCGGAGTGAAAATCCCCGAGATCGCCGCGGTTCCAGACGAACCCTCGTGGGGTTGAAGCATCTGCCTCTGGGAACCGCAGAACCGGAAGGGAACGAGTTCCAGACGAACCCTCGTGGGGTTGAAGCGTCGAGCTTCGAGTAGACAGGATCGCTCGCAGGGAGCGCGCCCCACTCGAGTTCCAGACGAACCCTCGTGGGGTTGAAGCCGTCGAGACGGTCCGGTCGGTCGTGACTCGGAACATCGTTCCAGACGAACCCTCGTGGGGTTGAAGCATGATCGAGGACGCCGCCGACGAGTTCCGCGCACGTTCCAGACGAACCCTCGTGGGGTTGAAGCGGTCGGTTGATCCGTCGGGCGTCGGGCGATCCGTGGTTCCAGACGAACCCTCGTGGGGTTGAAGCGTCGTCTCGCCGAACAGCGAGGGCGTCCTCGACTACGTTCCAGACGAACCCCCGGTCGGGACCGAACCCCGCCGACGCGCCCGCCGTGAGACTTTCGGCCGACTCCGGACGCCTCAGTACGTCCAGAGCCGTTCGACCCGCGACCCGACCGACGGATGCTCGTCGCGCAACGTCTCGACGTCGGTCTCGCCGTCGACGTTGACGACGTGGACCTCCCCCCGGTCTCCGGAGTACACGTCCTGGAAGTCGTAGACGGCGCCGACGACGTCGACCGTCTCCGGCACGTCGTCGCTCGCCAGGAGGAACTCGACCCGTCGGTCGACGTTGTACTCGACGAGGCGGTTTATCGCCGCCGCACGGTTCAGGTCGGACGGGAGCGCCTCGACGCCCGCTTCGAGGAGGGGTTCGAGCAGGGCGAGACAGGCGGCGATGCCCGCGGGTTCGGCGGGCTCCGACGCCTCGGCGGTCAGGGCGTCGTACGTCGCCGTGACGGCACCACAGCCGGTGTGGCCCACGACGACGGCGGCGTCCGTCCCCACGTGTTCGATCGGATAGAGGACGTCGCCGGAGACGGCCGGGCCGGCGTCGGTCCGCTGGACGACGCGGTTCCCGATGTTGCCACACGTGAAGACGTGGCCGGGCTCGTCGTTTCCCCAGAGGTGGTCCTGCAGGACCCGGGAGTCAGAGCAACAGACGGTGACCGCGTCCGGGTGCTGGGCGTCCTGTACGCCGTCGAACCTGGACGCGAACTCGCGTGCGTGGGCCGCGTTGTTCCGGAGTAACTCGACGACTGTCGGGTTCACGGTTCGAGAGACCGATCGATCGAGTATAGTTCTTGGCTCTTCCGCAATCGTCGTGTCAACGCGCGCGTTCTTCGCGGCCGCCGTGGGACGCGACCGCGCGACGACGTCTCCGACGCGGTCGCCGAAGCGAATCGGCGACGACCGCAACTCCTGGCCTGCCGTCGAACGGGCGTTCGGAGCGTCCACGGAGCCACACGACGGCCGTTCGCGGCCGCCCCTCGACCGCGTGCCGACCCGAACGGTCCCGGCCCTTGCATAAATCTTTCATGGAAAATAATTATGTTATCGTGGAGCCAACAGTGGCAACACGGAACACGGAGCGTGAGAGGAGTGACACGGACACACCAACGGCTACGAGACGGTGACCTCACGGTGCAGGCGTTCGTTCGAGCGGGGGTGCTCGGCGAGTCGATCGACGGGCAGTTCCGGCGGTTGCGGACCCTCGAAACGGCGGGCGTCATCGACGCGTTGCTGGTGCGGGTGTGGCCAGCGGCGGTCCGGCTGTCGTCGGACGACGCCGGACCGGACGTCGGCGAAACGGAGGTCGTCGAACTCTACAGGCAGTTCGCGGCGTGGGCCGACCGGGCGAACGCGTCCATCGAACCGGCGTTCGCCGTCAGGCATCGGTGCTCGGCGATCACCGGCGAGTCGTGTGACGTCCTGACGACGCCGGTGATGGGGCTCGCGATCTACGGGGGCGACGGACTCGAGGCCGTCTTCCCGCACCGTGCCGACGACGGCACCCACTCCGTCGCGGACGCGATCGACGCCCTGGCCGACGGCCGGTTCCGATCGACCGCCGCCGACGAAGCGCCCCCCGCTCGTGACGATACGTGTCCGGAGTGTGGCGCCGACGTCGTCGACGTCCAGGGAATCGTGCTCTGTCGGGACTGCACCTGGGTCTCGTCCCGACCGTCCACCCGACCGCGACCGTCCGTCCCGGGTCGGGGATAGCCGTCCGTTCGGGTTCCGCCGGCCGACCGCGTCGTGGAACCCGTCGTCGCGGTCGCCCTCTCCGTACGCTCCGGCCCCGTTCGTCGCGGTCCCCGTCCGGACCTTCCTCCGCCATCGTGCGTTGCTCGTCCCCGGGGACGTGAACGACGCGCTCGATCCGATCGCCGACCGGCGCCGGGCCGTTCGGGAGTGATCCGGCGACGGGCGGTCACCGGACGCCGTCGGCGGTCACGACCGGGAGGTAATGCATCTCCACGTGGCGCGCCCACGAGCGGGGCGACGCCGCCTGAACGACGCGAACTCCGCGGGAAGGGGCAGGTCGAGTGAGCCACCCCGCTCGGCGGCATTCCCATACCACACGAGCCCTTACGACTAGCGGGATGCCCACGAGACGATCCGAAACGACCTGGCGCGGCGGGAGAACGGGAAGCGGCGACTTCGAGACCGAGAGCGGGCAGGTGGCGGGGACCTTCCGGTTCCCGACCCGCTTCGAGGACGAGCCGGGGACGAACCCCGAGGAACTCGTCGGCGCCGCCCACTCGGGCTGTTTCTCGATGCAGCTGGCGGCGTTCCTCGAAGACGAGGGGTACACGGCGGAACGCCTCCACACGACGGCGGACGTCCACCTGGAACGCGCCGACGGCGGCGGGTTCGAGATTCCACGCATCGACCTGACGCTGGAGGCGACGGTCCCCGGCCTCGACCGGGACACTTTCGACGAACTCGCCGAGCGCGCAAAGGAGAACTGTCCGGTGTCGATGGCGCTTGCCGGCCCGGAGGTCACGCTCGACGCGACGCTGACGGACTGACGCCCACGGGCCGTCGCGGCGCGCGGTGCCTTCCGCGACCGCGGACCGTCCGCGCGGCGAATCACTCCTCTCCGCCGTGACCACGCGGTCCGTCCTCCGACCGGAGTCCCGCGAGTTCGTCCCGGAGCGCCGCGCGTTTCACCAGGACGAATCCGACGAGGACGAGGACGAACCCGATCCCGGTGGTGGCCGTCGGCTCCTCGCCGAGGACGAGCAGGCCGGTGACCGCCGCGGCCACGGGCGCGGCGTACGAGACCAGGTTGATCTCGATGGGTCCGAGGCGGTCGAGGAGGTCGAAGTAGATCAGGAAGCCGCCGGCGCTCGCCACGACGACGAGGTAGGCGAGCGCGAGGCCCGCCTCCGTCGACCACCGGACGTCTGCGACGGATTCGGCGAGCGCGAGGCTGGCCCCGTGCATCACGACCGCCCCGACGAGCATCGACCAGGCCTCCATCGTCTCGATCGGGAGGTCGGCGTCGATCCGGCGGGTCAGCACGCTCCCGAGGGCGAAGGAGGCCGCCGCCAGGAGGACCAGGGAGAGCGAGACCGTCCGGGCGTTCACGAGGTTCGTCGGGTCGGGGTCGCTCAGCACGCCCACGCCCACGAAACCGACCAGCAGGCCGAGCGTGCCGACGGCCGTGAGCCGCTCGTCCGGCAGGAGCGCCCGGGCGAAGGCCGTGGTGAGGACGGGCGAGAGCGCCACCACGACGGCGGCGGCGGCGCTCGTCGTCCCCCGCTCGCCGACGAACAGGAACGAGTGGTAGGCGGCGATCATGAGCGTCCCGCCCACGCCGACCAGGAGCCACTCCGCGCCCCCCCGGGGGCGCCAGCGGTCGGTCGCGTACGCCGCATAACAGAGCACGAGGACGCCCGCGAGGTCGTACCGGAGGGCGGCAAACAGGACGGGCGGGAAGAAGTCCAGTCCGGCCTTGATCGCGGTGAAGGCGCTCCCCCACGCGACGGCCAGGACGACGAAGAGGGTCGCGTTCCGGAACCTCATCGGCCCGTCAGGAACGGTGCGGTCGTCCCGCGCCGCGAGGTGGTCCGCCCGCGCCGCCCGGGGACGAACGGGGCCGACCGCCGACGCTCGCCTCCCGTCTCGCCCTCGGAGCCGTACACGCCCCCCGGTCGGGGCTCGCCGGGCATATCGCTTCCCGTTTCTCGCCAGGACGGCCGTCAGCACCGCGTCACGCGTCGGCCGTCCGGCCGTGAGCCGTCCGCGCACATCGCGCTCGTCGGGGAGCGGTCACCGTCGGCGGCGACGTCCCCCGACCTCCCTCACTCGCCCGCATCCAGCCCCTCGAGGACGTCGATGAACTCGTCGCTCGGGTCGGTGTGGTGGTGAACGATCTTCCACTCTCCATCTTCACGGCGATAGACGTTGGTCGCCCGGTGTTCTACGTCGAGCGGATGCCCCGCGACCGTCACGGACGCCCGCTCGGTCGCGAGTTCGTAGGCGAGGTCTCCGACGACGCGGAGGAGCCGATCCGTCACGGTGACCTCCCCGTTCTCGGAGATGTCGGCGATCGCCCGCCACGGCTCTTTGACCGCGTCCCACCCCACTTCGCGTCCGCCGATCGGATGCATGGTCGTCACGTCGTCCCGATGCGACCACACCTCCGACATCGGTTCCGCGTCGCCGTTCAGCATGCGTTCCAACGCGTCGTAGAACCGGTCCGACGCCGCCCGGACGTCGCTTTCCGTCTGGTCCGTTGCCATTCCGGACACCGGCACGATGGACGCGGGCCGGCGGGATATATGTATCATAATTCTTCACGTGAGTTCCTGCTGGCTCGAAAGAGGGTCACGGGTCGGTGACGTTCCCGTCGCCGGCGGGCCGGTCGGAATCGTACACGCCACGTCGTCGCGGTTGTGGACGCGTCGCGTCCCGTTCTCCGCCGGGGATCGGTCGTCGGAACCGCGCTCCCCGACCGTCCGGACCGGTCCGTACCCCTCGCGGCGAACGGGTCCGCGCTGCGAACGCGGGGGTCGGGTCGGGAACGGGACGGGACGTGCCCCACTAGCTATTTCGTGGTCTGCCACCTCCTCGTGACTATGGGGCTCAGCGCTCGCAACCGGCTCGACGGGACGATCAGGTCGGTGAAGACGAACGAAGTCATGGCGGAGGTCGTCGTCGAACTCGGCGACGGACGGGAGGTCACGTCCACGATCACGCGCGGGTCCGCCGACCGCCTCGATCTCGGCGAGGGCGACGAGGTCACCGCCGTCGTCAAGGCGAGCGACGTCATGATCGGGACGGAGTGACCCCCGCCCCGACGCGAGGGGTTCGCCGGCGTCGGCCGCCGTCGTTCAGGCCGGGTAGGTCTCGGCGAGGGCGTCGAGCGCCTCGTGTCCCTCGGTGGAGTGGGGGGCGGTGAGCGGCGAGACGCTGATCCGCCCCTCGACGATGGCCCGGCGGTCGGTTCCCTGGGGATCCGGCAGGTCGTCCGTCCGCATGCGCGCCCAGACGTTGTCGGTGAGGTGGACGTGGTCCCCGTTTCGTGCGGCGCGCATGTCGTACAGCGAGGAGGGGCGAGTGACCTCCATGGGGGCGGGGTCGTCGCCGGGCATCGGCACGTTGACGTTGAGGTAGTCGGCGGACTCGAAGACGCCGGCGTCGACGGCGTGGTGCGCGAGGTGGTCGGTCGCCCGCGCCGCCTCCCCGTAGTCCGCGGGGTCGCTCGCCCGCTCGTTCCAGTCCTCCTCGCCCTCCCCCGCCTCGGCGGGGACGTACAGCGAGACGGCCATGGCGGGCACGTCGAAGAAGGCGGCCTCGACGGCCGCGCTGATCGTCCCCGAGCGCCCGAGGACGTACTCGCCGAGGTTCGCGCCCGCGTTGCAGCCGGCGACGACGAGGTCGACGTCGGGACAGAGCGTCTCCAGGCCCGCAACCGTGCAGTCGGCGGGGGTCCCCCGGATGGCGTAGCCGAGTTCGTGGGGTTCGACCTCGACGCGGGTGGAGAGCTGTCGTCCGACGGCGCTCTGGTCGTCGGCCGGCGCCACCGCCGTCACCTCCGCGAACTCCCCGAGCGTCCGGTAGAGCACCCGGAACCCAACGCTGTCGATGCCGTCGTCGTTCGTCAGCAGGACGTGAGCCGGCCCCTCGCCGTCGGCCATACCCGTCGAGCGACCGGGCGGCGCAAAAGCCCTCCGAACCGGCGGGGCTCGGTCGGTGGGGGTGATCCGGACTCCGTGCGTCCGAATCGAGACGACCGATCCGCCCCCGTCACGCCACCCGATCGACGACCGTCTCGCCGTCGACGACCAGGTTGTACGCTCCCTCGTCGTCGTTCCAGAGCACGAGGACGTTCTCGAACGCGAGCACGGCGCCGTAGCGCGCGTCGAGGAGCGTCCGGTTGAGGGCGGACGCGCGGGTCAGGACGGCGTAGTGGTCAACGCGCTGGCTCCCGTCGCCGATCAGGAACAGGGGGTTGGCGTCGGCGTCCGTCGAGAGGTCGTGGGAAAGCTTGACGGCCAGCAGGTCGATCCGGGCGGTGACGTGGCGCTCGGTCTCGGCCATCCGGGCGTGGCGGTCGGGGTCGGCGCGGACGTCGGTCAGCCGCCGGCCGTCGCGGCGGAGCACGACGTAGGAGAACCGGACGCTCGCGTTGACGAACGTGCCGTCGTCCGGGCCGGCGGCGTCGAGTCGGCGCTGGAACTCGGGGACTGCGAGGTCGTCGCCCTCGTCGAACGACCAGCAGTCGTCGGCGGGGGCGTCGTCGGGCCACAGGCGGAGCGTGGGGGCGTAGATCGTCACGTCGCTCGCCGGCGGCGCGACCGCCCGCTCGACCGCCCGGAGGTGCGTGCCGGTGTGGCGGTCGGCCGGGGCGAGCGCGAGGAGCGACCCGTCGTCCGCGAGCGCGTCCAGGTAGCGCACGACGGCGGACTCGGGGTCAGCGAGTTCCGAGAGCACGTTGCAGACCATCACGAGGTCGTAGGGGCCCCCGGGATCGAACGACTCGGCGGTGGTCCGGTGGACGGTCGTCCGGACGCCGGGACCGACCTCGTCGAGGAGGCGGTCGAGCACGTCGGCGGCGGCACTCGGCTCGACGGCGTGGTAGTCGAGCACCGCGTCCTCGGGGAGGTAGTCGACGAGGCCGAGCGCGGGGCCGCCGACGCCGGCGCCGACGTCGAGGACGCGAAGCCGCCGCGGGAGCAGATCCCGCTCGGCGATCCGGTCGAGGACGTAGCCGATCGCGGCGTAGTAGTCCGGGAGGTGATAGCAGGCGTAGCCGAGCGCGACCGCCTCGTCGTAGGCGACGGGGTCGCGCCGGTGGTAGTCGGCCTTCAGTCGCCGGATCGTCTCCCGGAGACGGTCGCCGTCGGCGCCACGATGCCAGTCGGGGCCGTGGCGCTCGGCCAGCAGGTCGAGCAGGGCGTCCGCGTATCGTCCGGGGAACTCCTCGGGCGCCCAGTTCCGGACGGGTACGGGGTCGTCGTCGACGGGAACGAAGGTGCCGTCGGAGCGCTCACGGATCCCGAGGTCGTAGGCCTCCTCCCTGAGGACGCGCCGGACGACGCCCGGGTGAGGCCGACCCGCGACGTACTCGCGGATCTCCTCGGGATCGATCGGCCGCACCTCCCGGAGGTATTTCGCGTTCGCGCGGATCGCCTCGCGGTCACCCATCGTCGTCGCCGTCCCGATCCGGCTCGCTGGCGTCGGTCGGGGCGCCGCCGGCCGGTGGTTCGGCGCCCGCACCGTCCGCACCGTCCGCGCCCGCCTCGTGGTAGAGGCGCTCGAACGTCTCGCCGTCGGCGTCGGCCACCCGGCGTGCGGCGTCGGCGACGCGGGCCGCGCCGGGAAACGCCGCCTGGATCTCGCGGTAGACGCGCGGCGAGCCGTCGGTGACGGTCGCCACCAGTTCGTCGAGGCGGGCGGAGACGGGCGTGGCGAACTCGGGGCGCACCTCCCGGGCGGCCAGGGCGTAGGCGAGCACGGCGGCGTGGGCGCCGGCCTGCACCGTCCCCATCGCCTCGTCGTGGTCGGCGGCCGTCGTGTCGAACACCTCGTTGCCGGCGACCGCGACGCGCTCGCGGACGGCCGCCGTGACCGGCCCGGGTTCGTCGTGGACGGCGGCGACGTTGCCGGGGGCGTTCTCGGGGGCAAAGAGCGGGTGGAGGCTCAGTCGCTCGCGGTCCGGCGCGTGCTCGCGCATCGCCGACACGGCCGGCGCCATCACGCCGGTCACGTCGACGAGCGCGCGGTCGGCACGCGGCGCCTGGGCGGCGACGGCCGCCGGCACGGCCGAGATGGGGACGGCGAGACAGACCGCCTCGAACCGCTCGTCGCCGTCGACGGGGACGGCCCGGGCGTCCCGGGTCGCGGCCGCCGCGTCGGCCGCCGCCGGGTCGACGTCGGCGAAGGCCGCGGCGCCGACGACGTCGCCGACCCAGCGGCCCATCGCCCCGGCGCCGACCACCAGCAGGTCCATGCGCCGGGATAGTCTCCCGGCGGGTTAAAGCGGTTCGGTGGCCGTCCCGTCCGGCGCCGACGGCGAGTCCCGGCGCCGGTGTGGGGCCGGGCGGTCGCTCGGGGCGTCAGGTCGACCGGGAAGTCGCTCGGGGCGTCAGGTCGACCGGGTACTCCGTGAGGTTCTCGTGGCCGTCCTCGGTGACGACGACCAGGTCCTCGATGCGGACGCCGCCGACCGCGGGGTCGTAGAGCCCGGGTTCGACCGTGACGACGTGTCCCGGGCGGAGTTCCCCGCCGTCGGGGCTCAGGCGCGGCAGTTCGTGGACGTCGAGTCCGATGCCGTGGCCGGTGCTGTGGATGAACCCCGTCCCGGTCCGGGGATCGGCCCGGAGCGTCGGCAGGCCGGCGTCCTCGTAGACGTCACAGACGGCGTCGTGGACCGCCGCGCCCGTGACCCCGGGTTCGAGGACGTCGAGCGCGGCCCGGCGGGCCTCGTCGGTGAGCGCGTGCCACTCGCGGATCCGCTCGCCCGGGTCGCCGACGGCGAACGTCCGGGTCATGTCCGCGTAGTACCCCGTCGTCTTGTCGTAGGGGAAGACGTCGACGACGATGGCCTCGCCGGCCCGGAGCGGGCCGCTCCCCCGGTCGTGGGGGTCGGCGGCGTCGGCCCCGCAGGCGACGATGGTCTCGTCGAGTCCACAGCCGTGGTCCAGCAGGGTGCCCTCGATCTCGCCTCTGACGCGCTCGCTGGTCAGCGCCGCGCCGTCGTGCCGGAGCACCCCCTCGTCGTCGGGCGTCGCGGCCCGAAGCAGGTCGGCGGCGGCGGCCATTGCGGCCTCGTTCGCGCGCTGGGCCGCCCGGACGTGGTCGACCTCGGTGGGGGTCTTGCGGGCCCGGACCGTCTCCACCGAGTCGTCCGGGTCGGTCTCGACGGTCACGTCGCGGTCGCGCAGTCGGTCGGCGACGCCGAGGGGAAACCGCTCGGGCACGCGAACCGCGTCCGCGTCGCGGTCGGCGAGCCACGCGGCGACCGTCAGGGCGCGGCCCGCGTGCGGGCCGCGTTCGGCCGCCCGCGACCGGTAGTCGTAGTCGGCAAAGCGCGCGACCGTCGCGGCGTCGGCCTCGTCGCGGGCGCGGCCGTACTCCAGCGACGAGACGAGCAGGTGGGTGCCCCCGGGCGTCCACAGCGTCACGAACGGGTCGGGGGCGGCAAAGCCCGAGAGATACCGCTGGTTGGAGTCCTCGCCGTCGGCGTCGAGCAGGTAGCCGTCGAACCCGTCGAGCGCCGCGCGGAGGGGGCCGTAGTCGACGCGGTCCGGTCCCCCGGACGTGGCGTCGGTGCCGTCGGCGTCGGTCTCGGCGTCGTCCATGCTCCGTTCCGGTCCCGGGCGGACAAAAGGGACACGGGCGAGCGGGCCGGAACCCACCGGCGTGCAGTCGCGGAGCGTCCGGTAGCCTGATACGGCACGACCCGGAGGAGGTCGTATGGACGTGGAGATAGCGGGGTCGCGGGTGGCCGGGCGGGCGCGCGCACCGCCCTCGAAGAGCTACACCCACCGGGCGATCCTCGCGGCGGGCTACGGCGAGGAGGCGACGGTGCGGGAGGCGCTGGTGAGCGCCGACACCCGCGCGACGATGCGGGCCGTCGAGGCGTTCGGCGGACGGGTCGAGCGCGACGGGCGGACGGTCCGCGTCGAGGGGTTCGGCGGGCGGCCCGCCGTGCCCGACCGAGTGATCGACTGCGGGAACAGCGGCACCACGATGCGGCTGGTCACCGCCTGCGCGGCGCTCGGGGACGGGCTGACGGTGCTCACGGGCGACGAGTCGCTCCGCTCGCGGCCCCACGGGCCGCTCCTGGACGCCATCGAACGGCTCGGCGGCCGGGCCGAGAGCACGCGCGGGACCGGGCAGGCGCCGCTCGTGGTCGGCGGACCGATCGACGGCGGCCGGGTCGAGATTCCGGGCGACGTCTCCTCGCAGTTCGTCACCGCGCTCCTGATGGCCGGCGCCGTGACCGACGAGGGGATCGAGGTCGCCCTGGAGACGGAACTGAAGTCGTCTCCGTACGTCGACATCACCCTCGAACTGCTCGACGCCTTCGGGGTCGAGGCCGACGCGACGGCGGAGGGCTTCGCGGTCGACGGCGGACAGTCCTACGCCGCCGCCGACTACGCCGTGCCCGGCGACTTCTCCTCCATCTCCTACCTGCTGGCCGCGGGCGCCGTCGCCGGCGGGGAGGGGGGCGTGACCGTCGAGGGTGCGCGCCCGGGCGCCCAGGGCGACAGCGCCATCGTCGGGATCCTGGACCGGATGGGCGCCGACGTGGCGTGGGACCGCGAGGCGGGCCGGATCGAGGTAGAGCGGGCGCCGCTTTCGGGAGTCGCGGTGGACGTGGGCGACACGCCCGACCTGCTCCCGACCGTGGCGGCGCTCGGCGCGGCCGCGGACGGCGAGACCCGGATCGAGAACTGCGCGCACGTCCGGCACAAGGAGACCGACCGCGTGGCCGTGATGGCGACCGAACTGGAGAAGATGGGCGCGCGCGTCACCGAGGAGGCGGACGCCCTGACGGTCCACGGCGACGCGTCCTCGCTCCGCGGCGCGGCGGTCGACGGCCACGGCGACCACCGGATCGTGATGGCGCTTTCCGTCGCCGCCCTGGCCGCCGGGGGAACGACGAGGATCGCCGGGGCCGACCACGTCGACGTCTCCTTTCCCGGCTTCTTCGAGACGCTCGCGGAGCTCGGTGCCCGGATCGAGGCGGTCTGAGCCGGACGGGACGAGGTCGCCGGGCCGAACGGTTAACCCGGCCGCGCCCCTGACGGGCGCCGTGATCACGACGAACGACGCGGGCGCCGGGACGCGCCCATGATCGGGGACGGCGTGGCGCCGTTCGAACACGCGTACGCGCCCGCCGACCTGCTCGTCGGTCGGGGCAGCGTCGGAACCCTCGGGGACGCGCTCGGCGAGCGCGGCGTCGAGCGAGCGCTCGTCGTCTGCGGGTCGAGCGTGGCCGCGAACGACGACCTCATGGATCCGGTGCACTCGGGACTCGGCGACCGTCTGGCCGGCGTGTTCGACGGGACGACGCCGGAGAAGTCGATCGAGGAGGCGGTGGCGGGCGTGGAACGGTGGGAGGCGAGCGGAGCGGACGCGCTGGTGGCCGTCGGCGGCGGGTCGAGCCTGGACGTGGCCAAGGCGATGCGGATCCTCGACGCGGCGCCGCGGGCGCTCGAAACGCTCCGGGAGGAGGCCGGGGAGACCAGTCGGATCTCCCTGCCGCCCGCCGCCGACCCGGCGCCCGCGGCGGCCGTCCCGACCACCTTCGCTGGCGCGGACCTCTCGATCGGCGGGTCCGTCGCGTTCCCCGACGGGACGCGGGCGGGACTCTCGGACCGGCGCCTGATGCCGACGGTGACGTGTCACGACCCGGCGCTGTTCGAGACGACGCCCGACGGGGCCCTGCGCGGGTCGGCGATGAACGGCTTCGACAAGGGGATCGAGATGGCTTACTCCCGGAACGGCAACCCGGTGACGGACGCCACGGCGGTCCGCGGACTGCGACATCTCCGGGACGGTCTGCCCGGGGCGCTCGCCGACGCGGCGGCGATGGAGCGGGCGGTCGCGGGGACGGTCCTGGTACAGTACGGCCTCTCGACGCCGGCGGCGTCGAAGCTCGGACCGATCCACGCCTTCGGCCACGGCCTCTCGGGCGGGTACCCCCTCCAGCAGGGGGTCGCCCACGCCGTCGCCGCGCCGCTGGTGCTCCGGGACGTGCTCGACTCCGTCGACGCCGACCGCGCCCTCCTCGGCGAGGGCCTGGAGGTGAGCGCCGACCCGGCGACGCTCGTCGCGGCGGTGCGGGAGGTGCGGGACGCGCTCGACCTCCCCTCGCGCCTGCGCGACGTCGACGGGCCGTCGCCCGACGCGTTCGACGACGTGGCACGGACGATCCACGAGGACGGCTGTATGGGGAACGGTCCGGCGGGGTACGACCCCGACGTGGCCGACCTGCGGGCGATCCTCGACGACCTGTGGTGACGACCGCCGCGGTCCGGGGTGGCGCCGCCCCGGGACGTGACTCGTAACCGACGCCGACGGGGGCGCACGTACTTCCCCGTGGCCCCCGTCGGCGGGGACATGGGTCGACGCGGAACGCACCCGGCCACGACCGGTCGTCCTCCGACCACCCGCGGGGGCCGCGCCCGATGACGCCGCCCGCCGAGGACGACCGTCGCCGCACGCGTCCGTGGGGCCGGATCGGGCGAGCGCCGACGGCCGTGCTGGTCGCCCTCTCCGGCGCCGTCGTGGCCGTCGTCCTCGGTCGCCGCCGCGTCGACCGCGCGGTCGAACGGCGCGTCGATGACCTCCTCGCGGCCGCCGACTCGCCGGCCGACCGGCGCTTCACACGCGACGACCTCGCGGCGCTCCCGGCGCCCGTCCGGCGGTATCTCTCCCACGTCCTGACCGACGGACGGCCACGCGTGCGGACCGTCCGCCTGCGCCAGCGCGGGGCGATCCGCCTCGGCGGCGCGGGCGGGCGATGGCGCCCGTTCGTCGCGACCCAGCACGTCACGACCCGGCCGCCGGGGTTCGTCTGGGACGCGACGGTCGTCCTCGTCCCGCCCCTCTCGGTCCGCGTCCTCGACGCCTCCGAGCGCGGCGAGGGTCGGTTGCGTGCGCGACTGCTCGGCGTCCTCCCGGTCGCGCGCGCCGGTCCGGACCCACGGATGAACGAGGGGGAACTGCTCCGGTATCTCGCCGAGGCCGTCTGGTATCCCACCGCCCTCCTGCCGGCGGGGGGCGTCGCGTGGGAGGCGATCGACGACCGGTCGGCGCGGGCGACGCTCCACCACCGGGGGGTGACCGCCTCGGTCGTCTTCCGGTTCGACGACGGAGACGAGGTCGAGCGCGTCACGGCCGAGCGCTATCGCGCCGAGACCGATCGGTACGAGCCCTGGACCGGGCGCTTCCGGACCTACCGGGACCGCGACGGGATCCGCGTTCCGGTCGAGGCGGCGGTCGGGTGGGGACCGGACGGCGGCGACCGCTACTGGCGGGGGACGATCGAGGGGATCGAGTACGGGGGGTCGGAGGTGGTGGCCGGGGACGAGGGCTGAGTCGGCCGGAGCGGCGTGGACGGGCGAGGGGTAGTCCGGACCGGGGCCGGTCGCGGACGCCCCAGTATGCGGCCATTTATGACCGAGGCCGCGCGAGAGGGGGGCGATGAACGGGAACGGGTTCGGCCGACTGTTCCGGATGACGACCTACGGCGAGAGCCACGGGCCGGGGATGGGCGTGACCCTCTCGGGCTGTCCGGCGGGGGTCGAACTCGCCGAGGAGGACGTCCAGCGCGAACTGGACCGGCGCAGGCCCGGCCAGTCGCAGATCACGACCAGCCGGAACGAGCCCGACGCCGTCGAGATCCGGAGCGGGCTCCAGGACGGCTACACCACGGGGACGCCGATCGGGATGGTGATCGAGAACAAGGATGCAAAATCGGGGAAGTACGAGCCGTTCGTGACGGCGCCGCGACCCTCGCACGGCGACTTCACCTACTCGGCGAAGTTCGGCACGCGCAACTGGGGGGGCGGCGGCCGGTCTTCCGCCCGCGAGACGGTCAACTGGGTCGCCGCGGGCGCGGTCGCCCGGCAGGTGCTCGCCCAGAGCGACCACGACGTCCGGGCGAAGGCCCACGTCAACCAGATCGGCGACGTCGTGGCCCCGGAGGTGGGCTTCGAGGAGATGGTCGAACACGCCGAGGAGAACGAGGTGCGGTGTGCCCACCCCGAGACGGCCGAACGCATGCGCGAGCGGATCGACGAGTACCAGCGGGCGGGCGACTCGATCGGCGGGTCGGTCTACTTCGAGGTCCGCGGGGTCCCCCGGGGACTGGGCGCCCCGCGGTTCGACGGCGTCCCCGCCCGTCTGGGACGGGCGATGATGTCGATTCCGGCGACGACGGCCTTCGAGTTCGGTCTGGGACGCGGGGCCCGCGAGGTGACGGGACACGACCGCAACGAGGACTGGGAGTTCGAGGGGAGCGCCCCGGAGGAGTCGAGGGGCGACGGCTCCGGGCCGAGAGCCCGCGGCGACCCCGTCCCCGTCGGCAACGACCACGGCGGCCTGCAGGGCGGGATCACGACGGGCCAGCCCATCTACGGCGAGGTGACGTGGCACGCGCCGACCTCGATCCCGAAAGAGCAGACGACCGTCGACTGGGAGACGGGCGAGGAAAAGGAGGTGCAGGTCGTCGGCCGGCACGACCCCGTGTTGCCGCCGCGCGCCGTCCCGGTGGTCGAGGCGATGCTGTACGTGACGGTCCTCGATTTCATGTTGCTCGGCGGACGGATCAACCCGGACCGGATCGACGGCCGGCCCGGCGCGTACGATACCGACTACCACCCGTCGAGTCCACGGAACGAGTGAGTCGGGATCCGAAACCGCACGGCCCCGGTCCCTCATCATCGACCGTGTGACAACCTACAGCAAAGGCTTTAGTCCGGCTACTGCCAACCATCGGTGAGTGGTCCGCGAGGGCCGTGAACACGATGACCGAGGACGAACTCATATGGCGAATCGCGGGGGGATCCGGCGACGGGATCGCCTCGACGAGTCAGAACTTCGCGAAGGCTCTGATGCGGTCGGGCCGCCACGTATTCACACACCGCTCCTATCCGTCGCGCATCCGGGGCGGACACACGTACACGGAGGTGCGGTGTGCGGCGGAGCCGGTACGCGCGCGCGGGGACGAGCACAACTTCCTGCTCGCGCTCGGCGACTCGTTCGCGCGCAACCCCGACCAGAACGCCTACTACGGCAACGAGGAGGTAAAGCCACTGTCGGAGAACCTGGACGAACTGGCGGAGGGCGGCGTCATCGTCTACGACACGGGCCTGCTCGATCCGGCGGACGTCGAGGACTTCGACGAACGGGTCGAGGCGAACGACTGGCACGTCTACGGCCTCGACCTGCGAGGGATCGCCCGCGAACACGGCCGGGAGGTGATGCGCAACACCGCGGGCGTCGCGGCGACCTGTGCGATCGCCGACATCGATCCCGAGACGATCACCGACCTGATGCGCGACGCGATGCCCGAGGAGATCCTCGGGCCCAACCTGGAGGTCTTCGAGCACGCCTACGACCTCGTCACCGAGGAACACGACGTCGACGCGCCGGCCGTCTCGGCTCCGAGGAACGACCACGAGGAAGAGCAGGTGCTGATCTCGGGAAGCGACGCCATCGCCTACGCGGCGCTCGACGAGGGCTGTCGGTTCATCTCCGGCTACCCGATGACCCCGTGGACGGAGGTGTTCACCATCATGTCGAAGAACCTGCCGGAGGTCGGCGGGATCTCCGAACAGGTCGAGTCCGAGATCGCCGCGGCGTCGCTGGCGATCGGCGCCTCCCACGGCGGCGCCAAGGCGATGTCGGGGTCGTCGGGCGGCGGCTTCGCCCTGATGAGCGAGCCGCTGGGGCTGGCGGAGATGTCCGAGACGCCGGTCGTGCTCGTGGAGGCGATGCGGACCGGCCCGTCGACGGGGATGCCGACCAAGCCCGAACAGGCCGACCTCGAACACGTCCTCTATACGAGCCAGGGCGACGCCAGCCGCGTCGTCCTCGCGCCGGGGACGGTCACGGAGGCGTACGACCAGACCCGGCGGGCGTTCCAGCTCGCCTACGGCTACCAGCTCCCCGCCATCGTCCTCTACGACCAGAAGCTCGGGGGGGAGATGGTCAACGCGCCGGCGAGCTTCTTCGACCGCGAGCCGAACCCGGATCTGGAGAGCACGCTCACGGAGGCCGAACTGGCGGACGCCCCCCACGACCCCTCGGGCAAGTTCCACCGGTTCCGGTCGGACGTCGACGACGGCGTCAGTCCGCGCGCGATCCCCGGACAGAAGGGCGGGCGCTTCATGGTCACCGGCAACGAACACAACGAGTCCGGCCACATCAGCGAGGACCCCGAGAACCGGGTGCGGCAGGTGGACAAGCGCCAGCGCAAGCTCGACGCGATCCGCGAGGACCTGTCGGCCGACGAGGCGCCCCTCGACACCCGCTACGGCCCCGACGACGCCGACTACGGCATCGTCACCTTCGGGAGCCAGCAGGGCACCGTCGAGGAGGCGATCGACCGGCTGACCGCGGCCGGTCACTCGGTGACGGCGCTCTCGGTCTCCGAACTCGCGCCGTATCCGGCCGAGCGGGTGGCCGCGTTCCTCGACGGCGTCGAGGAGGCGCTCGTCGTCGAGATGAACGCCTCCGCACAGTTCCGGGGGCTGACCCAGAAGGAACTCGGCCGGTTCGGCGGGAAGCTCTCCTCGCTCCTGAAGTACAACGGGGAGCCGTTCACGCCGGCGGAGATCGTCGAGGGGTTCGAGACGAGCATCGACGGCGGCACGGAGGTACCGGGCATGTCGACCAAATTCGTACCAGCGGCAGGTGACTGACACATGAGCGCGTTCTCGGCAATCGGAGAGGAACGGGAGATCGACCGCGACGAGTTCACCCCCGGGATCGAGCCACAGCCGACGTGGTGTCCGGGGTGTGGGGACTTCGGCGTCCTCAAGGCCCTCAAGCAGGCCATGCCGGAGGTGGGTCGGACGCCGGACGAGGTGCTGATCTGCACCGGCATCGGCTGTTCGGGCAAGCTGAACTCCTACTTCGACTGTTATGGCTTCCACACCATCCACGGTCGGTCGCTGCCCGTCGCCCGGGCGGCGAAACTGGTCAACCCCGGCCTGGAGGTGATCGCCGCCGGGGGCGACGGCGACGGCTACGGCATCGGCGGGAACCACTTCACCCACACGGCCCGGGAGAACCACGACATGACCTACATCGTGTTCAACAACGAGATCTTCGGGCTGACGAAGGGGCAGACCTCGCCGACCTCGCCGAAGGGCCACCGGTCGAAGACCCAGCCCCACGGATCGGCCAAAGAGCCCGTGCGGCCGCTGTCGATGGCGCTCACTGCCGGCGCCTCCTTCGTCGCGCGCACCGCGGCGGTCAACCCCAACCAGGCCAAGGAGATCCTGATCGAGGCGATGGAGCACGACGGCTTCTCGCACGTCGACTTCCTCACCCAGTGTCCGACCTGGAACAAGGACGCTCGCCAGTACGTCCCGTACGTCGACGTCAACGAGTCCGACGACTACGAGTTCGACGTCCACGACCGGGTGGAGGCCCAGGAGATGATGCGCGAGACCGAGGAATCCCTCTACGAGGGCGAAGTCCTGACCGGCCGCTACTACGTCGACGAGGACCGTCCCTCCTACGAGCAGGAGAAGCGGGCCATCGGCGAGATGCCCGAGGGATCGCTCGCCGAGCGGTATTTCGACGACGACTACGAGTGGGAGCGGTCCTACGACCTGTTCCTCGACAAACACCGGTAACGGAACGGCGGTGACGTTCCGTCGCCGACGCGGGCCGGCGGGCCCGGCGGTCGTCGGTCGCCGACGACCCGGCCCCTCTTCCGTGGCCGGTGGTCTCCCGGGACGACCGATCCGGAGTCGGACGGCGATCGCACGCGGGTTCGGACAGCGCCAGCACCGTTTTCTGATTCGCAAGATATTTTTTCCAGGATGCGAAACGGTCACGTATGGAGACGACCACAACGGAGGGGCGGATACTGGAGGCGCTCGAGGAGGACGCCCAGGCCTCCTACGCCGAGATCGCCGACCGGGCGGGGGTCTCGAAGCCCACGGTTCGCAAGTACATCGACAGGCTGGAGGAGGAGGGCGTCATCGTCGGCTACTCGGCCGACCTCGACCCGAAGAAGCTCTCCGGGCAGTCGATCGCGCTGGTCGGGGTCGACGTCGCGAGCGAGGAGTACGTCGAGGCGACCCGGGCGCTGAAGCGTCTCGACGCGGTCGAGGCGCTGTACACCTCCTCGGGCGACCACATGCTCATGGCCGAGGTGCGCGCGCCCGACGGCGACGCCCTCGGGGCGGTCATCAGCGACCAGATCCTCGGCATCGAGGGCGTGACCGCCGCCCACCCCTCCTTCCTGCAGGAGCGCCTGAAGTAACGCCGCCCCGTCGTCCGTGCTCGGGCGCGGGAGACGTCCGCCCGGGACCGCCCCGTGGTCGTGGGCCGCCTCGATTCGCGGACCCGTCACCGTCCGCTACGACTTCTCGATGACCGCTCTGGCCGGCGGATCGACCGCCGCGACCTCGTGCAGTCCCTCCTCGTCACGAAATGCAAGAATCAGCTCTTCTACGCCGGCATCGAAACGAACGTCGATTTCCAGTCGGAACGAACTCGATGAATTTTCCATATAGTGGCTCGTTCGAGGGCGTTCGTTGTATTTATGATTTTCGTCATCACGTCGGGGGGGTCGGTCGACACGGCCGTCGAGTACGATCGATCCCGACCACCCGGACCGGCCGTTCGAGACAAAGTATTTACTCTCGGGTCTACCCTCGGCTACCGAGATGGGAAACCAGGTCGTGGCGGTCGTGATCGAGACTATCGCGGAGGCCGAGGGCGTAGATCCGATGAATCTGGAGTACGTGCTCAACGACTACGTCGACGCGGACGCCCTCAGGCTACTGGCGGACGGCCGGAACACGTCGTGGCGGCTCTCGTTCGAGACGCCCGATCACGACGTGTCCGTGACGGGCGACGGGTGGGTGTGCATCGACGGCAAGCGGACGAACCGGTGGCGGTCGGAGGACGGCGGTCTCGAGATCTCCGCGTGACCGGCGGGCGTCTCAGGACCGCATCGCCGTACGAAACGCCGCGACCTCCGCGGTTTCGGACCACCACGGCCGACGCCGTCGCCCGGTCGGCACGCGTCGCCGGGCCGGAGACGGGACGCCACTCGCCGTCAACGTCTTCACGATTCGTTTCCAACGCACCACGTGGCGTGACCGGGTCGACGTCGGTCACGGGTCGCTCATGAATCCCCCCGAGTCGGAGCGGAGCCTGGACGCCTGGTCCGACGAGCGGACGCAGGGGGGGCGTGGCGACGACCCGCGAGTGATCTGTCACGTCGACATGGACTGCTTTTACGCCTCCTGTGAGCGTCTGCGTGACCCGTCGCTCGCCGGCGAACCGGTGGTCGTCGGGATGGGCTACGAGGACGGGGCGGACCACGGCGCGGTGGCGACCGCGAGCTACGAGGCCCGGGCGTTCGGCGTCGAGAGCGCCCAGCCGATCTCGCGTGCGCTCGACCTGCTCCCCCGGCGCACGGGACGGGACGACGCGCCGGCCGACGGGGAGACGGGCGACGGCGCCTCCGATCCCGACGCCGGCCGCTACCTCCCGGTCGACATGGCGTTCTACGAGTCGGTCGCGGCCGACGTGAAGGCGATCCTCCACGACTCGGCCGCCGCGGTGCGGGAGGTCAGCATCGACGAGGCCTACCTCGACGCGACCGACCGGACCGCGTGGACGACCGTCGACGGCGGCGACCGGACGCTCGCGGAGGGGTACGCCCGCCACGTCAAGGCGCGCATCGAGCGGGAGGTGGGCGTCCCCGCGAGCGTCGGCGTGGCGCCGACGATGGGCGCGGCGAAGGTGGCGAGCGACCACGACAAGCCCGACGGACTCGTCGTCGTCCCGCCCGGCGACGTGCGGGAGTTCCTCGCGCCGCTCCCGGTCGAGGCGGTCCACGGCGTCGGCCCGGTGACGGCCGAGGAACTCGCCGGCATGGGCATCGAGACGGCGGGCGACGTCGCGGCGGCCGACCCGACGGTCCTCCGCGAGCGGTTCGGCGAGCGCGGCCGGACGCTGTACGAACGGGCGCGCGGCGAGGACGACCGCGAGGTGACGCCGACGGGGCGACCGAAGAGCCTCTCGCGGGAGTCGGCGTTTCCCGAGGCGACGGCCGACCCCGGGCGGACGCGCGAGGTGGTCCGCGCGCTCGCCGCCGAGGTGGCCGAGCGCGCGCGCCGCGAGGGGGCGATGTACCGGACCATCGGGCTGAAGGCGGTCCGCCCGCCGTTCGAGGTCAACACGCGCGCGCGGTCGCTCCCCGGGCCGGTCGAGGACCCGTCGCTGGTCGCCGAGGTGGCACTCGACCTGCTCGCGGAGTTCGAGGGCGACCCGGTCCGAAAGCTCGGCGTGCGGGTCTCGAAGCTCTCCTTTGTCGACGCCGAGCAGGCCCGCCTCGACGGCTGGACGCCAGAGGAGGAGGCGACGGCCGCGCCGGCGCCCCCGGAGTCGGAGAGGCCGCCGCGGGGCCACGAAGGGGGGCGGACGCAGACGTCGCTCGCCGACTTCGATCCGGACGGCGCGTGACCGTCTGACGGCGGTCTGACGCGGAACTATGGGGCTCGCCCGCACACGCTCCGACGGTCGAATGAGCGACAGCGAGTCCATCACCGTCGCGGACGTGAGCGCCGGTCCGGGCGGGACCGACGCCGACCCCGGAACGCCCGTCGACCTCCCGGTCGTCGAACTCCTGACGGGACGCGGGCTGATCACCGGGAAGAGCGGGAGCGGGAAGTCGAACACCGCCTCGGTGATCATCGAGAACCTCCTGGCGAACGGCTTTCCCGTCCTCGTCGTCGACACCGACGGCGAGTACTACGGCCTGAAAGAGGAGTTCGAACTGCTCCACGCCGGCGCGGACGACGAGTGCGACATCCGGGTCACGCCCGAGCACGCCGGCAAACTCGCGGAACTGGCCCTGGAGGGGAACGTCCCGATCATCCTCGACGTGTCGGGCTACCTCGACGAGGACGTGGCCGCCGAACTGGTGCGCGAGACGGCGCGCCACCTGTTCGCCAAGGAGAAGAAGCTGAAAAAGCCGTTCCTGATGCTCGTCGAGGAGTGTCACGAGTACGTCCCCGAGGGGGGCGGACTGGACGAGACGGGGCGGATGCTGGTGAAGGTGGGCAAACGCGGCCGGAAACACGGGCTCGGCATCGTCGGGATCAGCCAGCGGCCCGCCAACGTCAAGAAGGACTTCATCACCCAGTGTGACTGGCTGGTCTGGCACCGGCTGACCTGGGAGAACGACACGAAGGTGGTCCGCCGGATCATCGACGGCGAACACGCCGACGCCGTCGAGGACCTCGACGACGGCGAGGCGTTCCTGATGACCGACCGGAGCGACTCGGTCCGGCGGGTGCAGTTCCGTCGCAAGCGCACGTTCGACGCCGGGGCGACGCCGGGCCTCGACGACGTCGAGCGCCCGGACCTCAAGTCCGTCAGCGACGACCTGGTCGACGAACTGCGGGAGATCAGCGCGGAGCGCGAGCGCCGCGAGTCCGAACTCGCCGACCTCCGGACGGAACTGGAGGAGCGGGAGGCCCGCATCCGCGAACTCGAACGGGAACTGGAGCAGGCGAAGGATCTGGAGCGGATGGCCGACCGGTTCTCGCAGGCGCTCCTCCGCCGGGCCGAGGCGCCGTACCGCGACGTCGACTTCGGCGAGAGCGGTGCGGAAGACGACGGGGGAGACCCCGGCGGCAGGACGGCCGGGGGCGGTGACGGAGTGGACGCGGACGCCGGCGACGGGTCGCTCTCGGACCGATCCCCGCTCGCCGACGTCGACCCGTGGCCGGATCCGGCGGCGGCCGGCGCGGAAAACGGGTCCGCGTCGGCGTCCGCGGGTTCCGACGGACGGACGGGCGATTCCCGGGCGACGACCGGGTCCGAGGGGAGAGACGACGGGCGTCCGGACGCCCACGGTGCCGATCGATCGGGCGACGTGGTGGCGGACACGGAGGCCGACGACGTGGTGGCGGACACGGAGGCCGACGACGGTCGGGACGCCGGGGTGGCCGGCGAGTCCGCCGGCGGCGAACGAGGCGACGGCGACCACCACGCCCCGGCCGACGGCGACGAGGTCCGGACCGCCTCCGGGGAGGCGTCGACGTGGCCGTTCGCGGACGGGGACGACCCGTCGTCGGCCGAGAGGGAGGCGGTCGGGACCCGCCGGCGCACGCGCGACGCGCTGATCGACGACCTGATTGACCGGATCCAGGCGCTCGGTGACGTGACCCGGGAGATGCTCCGGTACTACCGCGCGGAGGGGCCGGCCGAACCGGTCGACGCCCACCTCGCCGCCGGCGGTGACGCGGACCGCGAGGTCGCCTACAGCCGCACCCGGACGCTTCGCACGGCGGGACTCGTCTGCCACGCCGAGCGCGGGACCTACGACTACGACCTGCCCGCCCTCGTGGACGAGGAGGGAAGCGACCGCCTGCGCGACCCTGCTCTCGACGAGGTGGTCCGGGCGGTCGAGGCGTCGTTCGTCGGTCCCGTCGACGGGTCCGACGATTCCGACGAGCGCGCGCCGTCCGCGGTCGACGAGGACGAGGCGGAAGACGTCGAGTTCGTCCGGGACGAGGGGGCGGGCGCGGAAAACCCCGCGTTCCGCGAGGAGGACGCGGAGTTCGTCGACGAGGCGGAACTGGTCGACGACGGCGAACGGCGGGCGGGCGCCGAGCGCGACGGCGCCGGCGCGGCCGCGAACGAGTCGAGCGATCCGGGGGCGTCGGGGGAGGAAACCGGGGACGCGGAGGCGGTAGTGATGGAGGAGACGACCAGCCCCTCGGACGGACTGATCGACCGGAGCGAGGAGCCCCGGGACGCGGAGTTCGTGGACTAGCGCCGGCGGTCCGTGACCCCCGTCCGTCCCCGACGGCCGTTGCGACATCTTTTCGTCGCCGGCGGGGCTCGTTCGCCCATGCGCCGCGTCAGATTCAGGGACGATGCGGGGTCGAACCGGACGGGTGCGTGGGAGGGAGAGGAGATCCGCGCCGCGGGCCGGACGTACGACCCCGACGAGGTCACGATCCTGCCGCCCGTGGAGCCGAGCAAGATCGTCTGCGTCGGCTGGAACTACCGCGACCACGTCGAGGAGAAGGACGCGGAGGTTCCCGACCGGCCGGAACTGTTCGTGAAGCCGCCGAACGCGCTGAGCAGTCACCGCGCGACCGTCTCGCTCCCGCCCGACAGGGATCCCATCGAGTACGAGGCCGAGTTCGGCGTCGTCGTCGGCGAGCAGTGCCGGAACGTCGACGCCGCGGACGCGATGGCCGTCGTCGACGGGTACACCTGCGTCAACGACCTCTCGAACCGGGAAGACCAGTGGAAGGAACAGAACTGGTTTCGCGGCAAGGCGTTCGACAACGCCGCGCCGGTCGGGCCCGTGGTCGCCGACCCCGGTGAGGTCCCGGACGACGCGCGGATCCGGTCGCGCCTGAACGGCCAGACGCGACAGGACTCCTCGATCGACCAGTTCATCTGGTCGGTCGGCGAACTGATCGAGGAGATCACGGCGCTGACGACGCTCGAACCCGGCGACGTGATCGCGACGGGAACCCCCTACGGCGTCGGGGAACTCTCCGACGGGGACCGCGTCGAGATCGAGATCGAGGGGATCGGCGTCCTCGAAAACACCGTCCGGATCGGCTGAGCGGTCGCCCGGTCACTCCCCGCCGACGGTCCGTCCGGTGACGTCCTCGAAGTACCGGACGAGCGCCGCCATGTCCTCCTCGCCGTGGCCGAGCGCCCGGGTCGCGCTGGCCGTCTCGCGGGCCGCGGCCGTCGCCGGCAGCGGGACCTCCTCCTCGCCGCCGGCGTCGAGGACGAGGTCCAGATCCTTGAACAGCAGATCGACCGGGAACTGCGGCGCGAAGTCGCGCTCGCGGACGACCGGCGCCTTGTAGTCGTACAGCGGGGCGCCGAGCACGCCGCTTTCGATCACGTCGAGGACGGCGTCGAGCGGGAGGTCCTGTCCCTCGGCGAAGGCGAGCGCCTCCGAGAACCCCTCCATCAGGACGCCGAGCAGGAGGTTCGTCGTGAGCTTCATGCTCGTGCCGTCGCCGACGCCGCCGACGTGACGGACGTCGCCGAAGACCGAGAGGAGCGGGCGGGCGTCGACGAGCGCGTCGTCGTCGGCGCCGGCCAGGACGAGCAGTTCGCCCGTCTCCGCGGGGCCGAGGGTGCCGAGCACGGGCGCGTCGACGAACCGCCCGCCGGCCTCGCGGACCCGCGCGGCCACCTCCGCCGTCGCGTCCCGGGAGACGGTGCTGGTGTCGACGACCACTGCGTCCCGCCCGAGGCCACGAACGACCCCGTCCTGGCCGAGGGCGACCGCGCGGAGCGCCTCGGGACCGGTGACCATCGTGACGACGGCGTCGGAGGCGGCCGCCAGGGCCCGCGGCGAGTCGTAGACCTCGATTCCGGCGTCGGCGAACGGCTCCGTCTTCGCGGCGGTGCGGTTGTAGACGCCCAGGTCGTAGCCGGCGTCGGCGACGTTCCAGGCCATCCGCGACCCCATCGCGCCGAGGCCGACGAACCCGACCGAGTGCATGTCCGGGGGTTCGACCCCCACCTCCAATAAGCTCCCGCCGGCGGTCGTGGGCCCGGATCGGGGGGACTGGACCCGGCCGCCGGGCGCCGGCTGCCGGACGGCCGCCTCGTCGATCCGCCACGCGGCCTAGACGCCCGAGACCAGGTCCGCGAGGACCGCCCCGGGATCGTCGGCCTTGGCCACTGCGCTCGCCAGCAACACCCCGTCGGCGCCGAGGTCCGCGGCGGCGGCCACGTCGGCGCCGGTCGAGACGCCGGCGCCGCAGTAGACGTCCACCGCGGGGTCGACGGCGGCGGCGGCCGCGACGGCGTCCTCGACGACGGCGGGGTCGGCGGTGGCGACCGAGACGTCGCCGCCGATCAGTTCCGGGGGTTCGACGGCCACGGCGTCGGGGCCGAGGGCGGCGGCGGCCCGGATCTGCCGCGGGTCGTTGGCACAGACCACCGTCTCCAGGCCGGCGCGCTCGGCGGCCCGGAGCCCCCCGTCGATGGCCGCGAGGCGGAGACGGCGCTCGGAGTGGTTCAGCAGCGTTCCGACCGCGCCGGCGTCGGCCACCGCCTCGGCGAGGACGTGGCCGGTGTGGCTGCCGTGGTCGACGGGATCGACGTGCTGGGCCCAGGTCTCGACGTCCGTGGCGGCGACCCGAGGGAGGTGTGCCGGCTGTGGCGCGACGGCGACGCGTGCGTCGCTCGCGGCCGCCGCGTCGACCGCCGCCGCCGCCACCGCCACCGGATCGCAGTCGTACGCCTTCAGGTTGACGAGGACGAACATTGGCGGCGCGACGCGACGGCGGCGAAAGAAGCTGGCGGTCCTAGTCCTTGCGCTTGACCACGTCGCCGAGCGTGGTCGTCGTGGCCGACCCCCCGGACCACTCCTCGTCGTCGGCGTCGACGCCCTCGAGCAGGGAGACGTCGAGCCGGCGTTCGAGCTTCTTGCGGACGTCGTCGGAGGGGAGCATCTTGCCGCGTTCGAGCTTGCGGATCAGGCTCACCTTCTCGTTGAGCGCGTCGGCCAGGTCCTCCTGGCTCAGCCCCTCGCCCTCCCGGGCCTCGCGGATGCGCTCGTCGTAGTCCGCCGCGACCTCGTCCATGTCGTCGAACATGTCCCGCCGGCTCCGCGAGCCGCCGGACGACGACGTGGAGGAGGAACTGCTGGACGAGGTGGAAGACGACGAGGACGTGGAGTATTTCGTCGATCCGGACGAGGACTCCTCGGTCCGGACCTCGGTGCCGAACTCCGTGCAGTCGTCACAGAGCTCCAGTTCGGCACCTTCGACCTTGGTGGTGGTGAGCGACGGCCGTTCGGCCCCGCACATCTCACACTGGGGCATGGCCGGAGGTAACGCGCCACGGCGGATAAAACCCGCGGGGCTCAGTCGAGGTCGCGCCAGGCGCCGTAGAACCGCTGGAGCGCGGTCGCGTGACCGACGACGGCGAGCAGGACGAGGAGCCACCCGACGGGCGCGAGGCCGAGGACCGGCGGCGTGCGGAGGCCGGTCAGGGCCGCGGCGACGCCGGTGAGCGCCAGACGGTCGGCCCGTCCGACCAGCCCCCCGTACTCCCGGCCCAGCCCGACCGCCTGGATCTGCGTGCCGAGGTAGGAGGTCATCAGGACGCCGGTGATCGCCAGGACGCCCAGCGCGTACCGGTCGATGCCCGCCGCGACGCCGACGACCATGGCGATGTCGGCGTACCGATCGAGAACGTGATCGAGCAGGTCGCCGCCGCTGGAGGCGGCGTCCTGTCGCCGGGCGAGCGCGCCGTCGACGAGGTCGAGCCAGCCGTTGACGAAGACGAGCCCCGCCCCGAGCAGGTACCAGCCGGGCGCCCCCAGCGCGAACGCGCCCCCGGCGGCCAGGGCGACCCCGAACGCGACGACCGAGACGCCGTCCGGGGAGAGTCCCACCCGGTCGGCGGCGGTCACGAACGGCCCGAGCGCCCGGTCGGCGACGGGCCGCAGTCTGTCGAGGGTCACAGGTAGTCGGTGAAGTCGACCGTGCCGGCGCTCGGGTCGCGGTCGCCCGCGAGGACGGCACGCACGTCGTCGGCGACGGCGTCCGGATCCCGGCCCGTGGTGTCGATCTCGTGGACGGCCCCGCGGCCGTGGCGCTCGACGGCCTCGGACAGCACGACGTCGAGCGCCTCGCTCTCGGCGTTCTCCGCGACGGTCGCCTCGCTCTCGCCGCGGTCGCGCAGGCGCGCTTCGAGTTCCGTGGGATGACACCGCAGGACCGCGACCCGCTCGGCCGGAAGCAGGTGGGCGAGGTGGGACTCGACGACGGCGGCGTCTCGGCCGTCGAGCCACGCCTCGACGGCGTCGAGGTCGGCCACCAGCGAACCCCGGTCGGGGTCGCGCCCGGTGTGCAGTCCCTCGGTCTCGACGACCTCGTTCAGGTGGACGACGGGCGTCTCCTCGGCGAGCAGGTCGGCGACGGTGGTCTTTCCCGTGCCCGGCGTGCCGGAGAGCGCGACGCGTCCGGTCACGCCTCGACCTCCGCGAGGACCGCGTTGATCGTCCGGACCGCCTCGCGGGTCTCCGGGCGGGTGCCACACGACACCCGGACGCAGGCGGGCAGGCCGAAACTCGTGCAGTCCCGGACGAGGACGCCCCGGCGCCTCGCGGCCTCGGCGACCGCCGCCGCGTCGCCGACGTCCGCGAGCACGAAGTTCCCCCCGCTCGCCCAGGTGGGGGCGTCGAGTTCGTCGCGCAGGTGTTCGCGCGCCCACCGGGCGCCCTCGACGGAGCGCTCCAGGTGTTCGTCGTCGGCGAGGGCGGCGAGCGCCGCCCGGCAGGCGACCTCGCTCACCGCGAAGGGAGTGTTCACCCGCGCGTAGGCGTCGGCCCAGGCGGCGGGCACCAGGGCGTAGCCGACCCGCAGGCCGGCCAGGCCGTAGGCCTTCGAGAACGTGCGCGTCACCGCGACGTTCTCGCGGTCGTCGAGCACGGAGACGGCGCTCGGCCGCCCGGAGAACTCGGCGTAGGCCTCGTCGACGACCACGAGGGTCTCCTCGTCCACCCGGTCGGCGACCGCCGCGACCCCGTCGCGCCCGAACTCGGCGCCCGTCGGGTTGTGCGGCGTCGTCAGGTAGACGATCCGGTGGCCGTCGTAGTCCGCGAGGACCGTCCCGGGCGTCTGGTCGAAGTCGTCGGCCCGCGACAGCGTGTAGGTGTCGACGGCGCCGTGGTGGTAGCGCGCGCTCATCCGGTAGTAGGCAAAGCCCGGGTCGGGGGCGAGCACCCGGTCGCCCGGGGCGAGCATCGCGCGGGCCAGGTAGTCGAGGGCGCCGTCGGCACCCGGCCCGAGCCAGACCTGTCCGGAATCGACGTCCCACCGCCGGGCGACGGCGGCCGCGAGGTCCGCGTGGGCGGCCTTCGGGTAGCCGTTGACGGCGGACGCCGCCTCGCGGACGGCCGCGACCGCCCGGGGGGGCGGCCCGTGTGGGTTCTCGTTCGAGGAGAGTTCGATCAGGTTCCCGGGATCGATCCCGAGTTCCCGCGCCACCTCCTCGGCGCCCCGCCCGGGGACGTACGGCGAGTGGGCGGAGAGGTCGCGTGGCTCCATGGGCGGACGTGTGGACGGCGGTTCTTAAGCATCTCTACACGGCGACGGTGACGCGACGATTTATGTGTGACACGCGAGTAGTTCAGCCGGACCCATGGAACTCACCTGGCACGGCCACTCCTGCTGGGCGGTCACGGTCGGGGAGACCGACCTCCTGATCGATCCGTTCTTCGACAACCCGCACACGTCGCTGTCGTCGTCGGACCTCGACGAACCGGACTACGTCCTGCTCACGCACGGCCACGCGGACCACATCGCCGACGCGGGCGCGTTCGCCGGTGCGACGGTCGTCGGCACGCCCGAGGTCACCGGCTACGTGAGCGACGAGATGGGGTTCGAGGAGGCGATCGGGATGAACCTCGGCGGGACCGCCGAGTGTGGCGACGCCTTCGTGACGATGCACCGGGCCGACCACACCAACGGCATCAACACCGGCTACGAGTACGACGCCGGGGTGCCCGCGGGCTACGTGATCAGCGATCGCAAGCCGACCCAGGAGTCGGATCCGGAGTCGACGACGTTCTACCACGCGGGCGACACGGCGCTGATGTCCGAGATGCGCGACGTCATCGGTCCGTTCCTCGAACCCGACGCCGCCGCCATCCCCTGTGGCGATCACTTCACGATGGGGCCCGTCCAGGCCGCCGTCGCCGTCGACTGGCTCGACGTCGATCACGCCTTCCCGATGCATTACGACACCTTCCCGCCGATCGAGATCGACGTCGAGGCGTTCGAACGGGAGGTCCGGGCGACCGGGAGCGACGCCGAGGTCCACGTCCTCGACGGCGACGAGTCGGTGACCCTCTCGGGCGGCGATCCCGCCGCGCTCGAATAGGCGCGCCGGATCGCTCCGCGCCGCGGTTTCCCGCCCCCGGACGGCCGAACGACTACCGTCGGTACCAGCGGTAGCTCATCGCCCGGCCGTCGACGATCACCACCTCGACGTCCGAGGGATCGTCGTCGAGCGGGTCGACGGGCTCGTCGCGGTAGACGTAGGGACTGTGTGGCTCCTCCATACCGGGGTAGAGGCGCTCGACGGCTTAAATCTTTGTGGGACGGTACCATCCCCCATGGAGGCGTCGAAGCATCAGCCGTCCGAAAGCACCGCGTCGAGGTCGGCGAGCGAGTCGAGGACGTGATCCGGGGAGAACGTGCTCGCCGCGAGGTCGGCCCCGTCGGTGACGCCGGTGCGGACGAGTACGGTCGTCATGCCGGCGCGTTCGCCGAGGGCGACGTCGGTGTCCAGGCGGTCGCCGACGACCAGACACGCCTCGGGCGGGCAGTCGAGGCGGTCGCGGACGAGTCGCCGGGCGGTCGGCGAGGGCTTTCCGAGGACGGCGTCCGGGTCGCGTCCGGCGACGCCCGCGACGGCCGCGATGATCGCCCCGGATCCCGGCATCCGTCCCTCGCCCCCGGGGATGACCGCGTCGGGGTCGGTCCCCACGAACGCGACCTCCTCGTCCGAGAGCGCCCACAGCGCCTCGCGGAGGCGGTCGTAGGTGAACTCCCGGTCGATGGAGGCGACGACCACCTCGGCGGTGGACGGCTCCGCGACCAGGGGAAAGTCCGCCTCCGACAGCTGCGTCCGGAGTCCCGCCTCGCCGATCACGAACAGCCGCGCGTCGGGGTGGTGCTCGCGGAGGTAGGCGACCGTCGTCGTCCCCGAGGTGACGACCTCCTCCGCCGTCGCCTCGAAGCCGGCGGCCCGGAGGCGGTCGCGGTAGGCCGCCGGCGCCTTCGTCGGGTTGTTCGAGACGAACAGACACGACGCGCCGGCCTCCCGGAGCGCGGTCAGGCCCGCCCGCGCGCCGGGGATCGGATCGTCGCCGCGGAGGAGCGTGCCGTCGACGTCGACGACGGCGCCGCGGATGGTCATGTCCGGGGGAAGGGAATCGGAGGTGTTGAACCCCGCGGTGACGGGCGGACGCGGGGTGACGGGCCGGTCGCCAGGGCGGGAACCGGGGAGACGACCGTGGAGCGCCCCGCGTCAGTCGTCCGATCGGGGCGGCGTGGGGGTGGCCTCGGGGCGGAATCCCTCGGCCCGGAGCGCGTCGGCGAGCGCCGAGAGGAGGTAGGCGACGTTCTTCCGGCGCGCCGAGTGTCCCATGCACCCGATGCGCCAGACGTCGCCGTCGAGGTCGCCGAGACCCGCGGCGATCTCGATGTCGTACTCGTCGCGCAGGCGGTCGATGACCGCGGCGTCGTCGACGCCGTCGGGCACCCGGACCGCGTTGAGGCTGGGGAGCCAGTAGTCGTCGGGGGCGTTCATCTCCAGGCCCATCTCGACGAGACCGTCCCGGAGTTCGCCGGCGACCTCGCGGTGGCGGGCCCAGCGCTCCTCGATCCCCTCCTCGGCGACGAGGCGGAGCGCCTCGCGGAACGCGTAGATGTTCGAGATCGGAGCGGTGTGGTGGTAGGACCGGTCCGCACCCCAGTAGCCGTCGAGGAGGCCGAGGTCGAGATACCACGACCGCGCCGGTTCGTCCCGGGCGATCACCTTCTCGATCGCCCGTTCGCTGAGGGTGAGCGGGCTGGCGCCCGGCGGCGCGGAGAGACATTTCTGGGCGGCCGAGTAGGCGGCATCGATCCCCCAGTCGTCGACGCGTAGTTCCACGCCGCCGAGCGACGTGACGCAGTCGACGATCGTGTACGCGCCGTAGTCGTGGGCGATCGACGTGATGTCGGGCAGGTCGGGCTGGAGGACTCCGGTGCTCGTCTCGGCGTGGACCAGGCCGACGATCTCCGGCCGGTGCTCGTCGACGGCCCGCTGGACGTCCGTGGCGTCGAGCGGTTCGCCCCACGCGGCGTCGACGGTGACGACGTCGCCGCCGGCCCGGCGGGCCATCTCCGCCATCCGGCCGCCGAAGTAGCCGTTGGTCGGAACGAGCATGGTGTCGCCCGGTTCGACGAGGTTGCCGATCGCGGCCTCCATCGCGGCGGATCCCGTCCCGCTGATCGGGAGCGTCCACCGGTTGTCGGTCCGGAAGGCGTACCGGAGCAACTCCTGCACCTCGTCCATCACCTCGACGAACGCGGGATCCAGGTGTCCGACGAGCGGCGTGCTCATCGCTCGCAACACGCGCGGATGGACCTCGCTCGGCCCCGGGCCCATCAGCGTCCGATCGGGTGGTGTCAGTTCCTCGACTTCGGGGACGTCGGCCATCGTACCCCTACCCAGCGGCCTGACCGATAAAAAGTTGTATTTCCGCCCGCGTCGGCGCATCGACCCGACGGTCGAACCCCTTTTTCGCACGGGGCGGCAACCCTCCGCCGTGTTCGACGACGACCACCCCCACGAACCCGACGAGTTCGATCCCGCCGAGCGGTGGGGGTCGCCCGAGGAGGACCTCCCGAACGTCCCGTCGGCGCCGTCGCCCGGCGTGGACGAGGCGGACGTCGACCCCGAACTCCTCGGGCTCTGGTGGCGGAGCGTCGCGCTCGCCAACGTGGCGCTCGGGGGCGTCGCCGTCGGCCTGATGGTCATCGGCTTCCGGAGGATGTGGGTCCCCGGACTCGCCGCCGTCGCCCTCGGTCTCCTCGCCGGATTCCGGCTCCACCAGCACTACCGGGCGTTTCGGCGGCGGAACGCCGATGCCGACGGCGGAGCGGGGGACGGAGACGGGGACCGGGGGAGGGATGGAGACCGACGGGGGGACGGCGGAGGGAACGGAGGCGGAGCGGGAACCGGCACCGGGGACGCCGACGCGGGACGGAACGCCTAACCCGCCGGGCCGTCTCCGTCCGGACGTGCGAACCGTGCGCGACGCGGCCGGAGACCGCTACCTCCTCGTCGAGGAGTCTGCCGGATCGAGCCTCGTCCGGGACCCCGAGACGGGCGAGGAGCGCCACGTCGACAGCGAGGCGCTCGAACCCGTCGACGACGAGTCGCCGCTCGTCACCGCCGCGCGCGCGGTCCCCGAGCCGACCCGTCGGCTGGTCGTCGCCGCCCGGGACCAGCGCGCGCTCGGCCTCCTGGTCGAACTCGACGCGCGCGGCCCGCTGGCGGTCGTCGATCTGCTCTCGGCCTACGACCTCTGTGAGAGCGACCTGCACGGCCAGTTCGCCGAGTTTCGCGCCGCCGGCCTCGTCGCCGAGCGGGAGGTCGACGGGCGGCGCGGATACGGCCTGACAGACGCGGCGCGCACGGCGCTCGACGACCTCGTCCGGTAGTCGTCGTCCCCGTCGTCAGTCGTCGTCCACGCCGGCGCCGGCGCCGACGCCGGCCGACGGCCCCACCCGTTCCTCGCGGCGGGCCGTCGAGCGGTTCGTCGTCGGGTCCTTCTCGACGGTCACGAGGTCGTCGGCCGCGCCGACGAGTTCCTCGTCGTGGCTCACGATCACCGTCTGACGGACGCCGAGGCTCCGCATCCGCTCGACCAGGTCGACCAGCCGGGTGACGTGGCCGGCGTCGAGGAAGACCGTCGGCTCGTCGAGGATGAGCGGGGGCATCGGCGCCGCCCCCTCGATGCCCTCCGCGAGCAGGCGGTAGATCGCACACCGCAGGGAGAGGTTGAACAGCGCCCGCTCGCCGCCCGACAGCTGATCGGGGGCGAGCGTCTCGCCGTCCTTCTGGACCACCCGGACCTCGTAGTCGGCGTCGAGGCGGAGGCGCGCGTAGGCGTCGTTGGCGTAGACGAGGTCGAACGTCTCGTTGAGCAGGCGCTCCAGCGCCTCGACGTTCCGCCGGCGGAGGTCGGCCCGCAGGTCGCCGTAGGTCGCCTCCAGCGCCTCGGCCTCCCCGTGGAGCGACTCCAGGGCCGTCACCCGCTCGCGGAGGTCGTCGCGCTCCGCTCGCAGCCGCTCTAGCTCCTCGATCCGGTTTTCCACGGCGCCGATCCGCCCCTGGAGGGCGCCGCGCTCCTCGTCGAGGTCGTCGAGTTTCTCGGCCACCCGGTCGAGGTACTCCTCGGCGCGCTCGCGCTCCGCGCGTGCCTCCTCGACCCGTTCCTCGTCGACGGCGGCACGGAGGTCGTCGCGCCGGTCGCGCAGGCGGTCGAGCCGGTCGCGGCGCTCGTCGTTGTGCCCCTCGAGGTCGGCCCGTCGCTCGCGCAGGCGCTCGGCCGTCTCGCGGGCCCCGGTCCGCTCCTCGACGGCCTCGCGGAGGTCGTCGAGCCGATCGATCGCGTCGGCGAGGTCCCCCTTCCGGGCGTTGTGCTCGCCGAGCGCCGTGCGCTTCTCGGCGGCCTCCGCGCGGACCGCCTCCGCACGATCGGCCGCCTGGTCGGCCTCGGCCGCCAGGTCCGCCGCCGCCTCGCGGGCCTCGGCGGCGCGCTCGCGGTGGGTCTCTGCGGTCTCGCGGCGCGCTTCGAGCGTCTCGATCCGTCCCCCGGCCTCGACGAGCGCGTCCGCGCGCTCCAGGCGCTCTTCCTCGCGCTCGACGGTCGCCTCGGCGGCCGCCAGCTCCTCCTCCAGCGACGCCACCTCGGCGCGGTACTCGTCCAGCGACTCGACGTGGGGCGACCCCTCGACCGGCTGGCCGCACTCGGGACACCGTCCCTCCTCCAGAAGCGCCTCGGCCTCCTCGACGCGCGACCGCGCCGTGGCGAGGTCCTCGCGCACGTCGTTTCGCTCGGCGCGGGCCTCCGCCAGCGCCTCCTCGACCGCGTCGCGGTGGGCCGCCGCCCCGCCCGGGTCGACGGGCGCGTCCGCGAACGTCTCCTCGGCGGCGGCGAGCGCGTCCTCGACGTCCTCGGCCGCCAGGTCCGCGACCGCCCCGGCCGCCACCTCGTCGGCGCGCTCCTCCAGGTCGGCCGCCCGGTCTCGCTCCTCGTCGGCACGCTCGGCCAGATCCGCGGCCTCGGCCTCCAGGTCGTCGGCCTCCTCGCCGAGCGCTTCGAGTTCGCCCCCGAGCGCGCCGATCCGCTCGCCCAGCTCCTCGCGCTCCGCGACGAGTTCCGCGCGGCGGTCCCCGATCGCCCCGGGATCGGCCTCCGCCACGTCCGTCTCCGCGAGCAGCGCCGTCACCCGGTCGTCGAGCTCCGCCGCCCGCTCCTCGTGCTCGCGGGCGCGCTCCAGCAGGTCCTCGCGCTCGGCCTCGTCCTCGCGGATCGCCTCCTCTACGTCCGCGATCTCGATCTCGACCTCCTCCAGGTCGGTCCGGCGCTCCTCGTGTTCGTCGAGCACCCGCTCGGCCCCGGCGCGGGTCTCCTCGGCCCGCGCGCGGTTCTCCTCGAAGCGCTCGATCTTCGCCCCGACGTCGGCGAGTTCCGACCGCAGGTCGTTCAGCGTCTCGTGGGGCTCCTCGTCCTCGATCGCCTCGATCCGCTCCGCCTTGTCGGCCAGGAGTTCGCGCTTGCCCGTGAGCACGTCCTCGACGCCCAGGCGCGCCTCCCGGGCGCGCTCGCGGTACTCCTCTAACGTCCCCAACTGGAGCAGGTCGTCGATCACGTCCTGGCGCTGCTCGGGCGTTGCGTTGATGAGTTTGTTCACCTCCCCCTGCCGGACGTACGCACAGTTGACGAACGCCTCGGCGTCCATCCGGAGCAGGTCGGTCACGAACGACTCGACGTCCGTCGCGCCCTCGATGGTCGTCCCGGGCGTCTCCAGGGTGCAGTCGTGGGCGACCCGGTCGTCGTAGCGCTTCAGTCGCCGCTCGACCCGGTAGTCCGAGCCGTCGTGGGAGAACCACAGCGCCACCTCCGTCTCCTCCTCGCCCTTGGTGATGACCTCCTCGCGGGTGACGCCGGTCCGGAGCGCCGACGAGCCGTAGAGCGCGAAGAAGGCCGCTTCGAGGAGCGAGGACTTCCCGCTCCCGTTGACCCCGTGGACGACCGTCACCCCCTCCGAGAGGGCGAGTTCGACGTCGTCGTACGGCCGGAAGTTCCGCAACGCGATCCGGTCGAACCTCACAGATACTCCTCCATCGAGGCCTGGCCGTCCGCGTCGTCCGCGGTCCGGTCGGCGGCGTCTCCCTCCCCGTCACGGGCGTCGGCATCGCCGTCCGCGGCCGCGCCGTCGGCCGGCGCCCCGTCGGACTCCGGCGGTCCCCCGTCGTCGCCCCCGTCCGTCCCGTCGCCCGTCTCGGCGGCGTCCGGGATCGGGTCGTCCCCGTCCCCGTCGTCCGCGTACCCCTCCTCGTCTCCGTTTGCGGTTCCGCCCCCGTCGGCCCGCCGGAAGGCGTCGCTCCCCTCCTCCAGGCGCTCCTCGACGCGCCGCCGCGCGGTCTCCCGGACGTTCGAGTACGCGACGCCGCTCGCACGCACCGTCTCGTCCACGTCCCGCGCGGCCGCCGACAGCCCCATCTCCGCGATCCGCTCGCGCACGGCCGCGTCGGGATCCGCGAACCGGACGTCGGCCTCGACCGCCTCGTCCTCGACCTCGCGGCGGTCGGTCACGCGGGCGATCAGCGCCCCCTCGTCGAGGGCGGCCTCCTCGATCCGGGCCGGGGGAACCGGGTCGCCGTCGCCCTCGACGGCGACGATCACCACGGCGTCGGTCAGGTCGTGCTGGCGGACCCGCTCGCGGACGCGCTCGACGCCCTCGTCCGGGCCGAGGTCGGCGTCGACGAAGACGAACGGGCGGGTCGCAAGCGTCCGCCGGCTGATCTCGACGCCGTCGTCGAAATCCACGAGGTTGTATCCCCGGGGCTCGCGCTCGCTCGCGCTCGCGCGCTCGGTCGACCCCGGATACGTCACCCACGCGTCGTCGACCCGCTCGGTCCCGGGCGCGTGGTTGTCGCCGAGGAGGAGCGCGTCGAAGTCGACGGGTGAGGCGTCGAGTACCGCCTCGGTCTCCCAGTCGGCGTGGGCGAAGGGCGTAAAGAGGCCGTGGGCGACCAGGGCGGCGTGGGGGGCGTCGGACGGGTCGAAGGCGTACTCGAGGTCGTCCCGGCGCGAGGGCGGGACGTGATCCAGCCCGTAGAGGGCGACGTCGCCGACGACGTGTGGCGACTCGTCCAGCCTGACCGCCAGTCCGAGGCGCTCGAAGAGGTCGAGCCACTGCTCGCGGCGCGTCGCCTCGTGGTTGCCGACCACGGCGAGAAAGGGGATCCCCGCGTCGTCGAGGCGACGCAGGACGTCGAGGGTTCCGAGCAGGTCGCGCAGGTCCGGGCGACTGTCGTGAAAGAGGTCGCCGGCGTGGACCACCGCGTCGACCTCGGACTCGACCGCGTCGTCGACGAGGGCCGCGAACGCCTCGACGAAGTCCCGCCGTCGCTCCGGCGAGTGGTACTGGCGATAGCCGACGTGCGTGTCGGCGGTGTGGAGGACGCGGGTCACGTCCCCCGGTTCACCGTCGTCGGGTAAAACCGTTCCGCGGGCGCGGTGAAAGTGAACGTGGGGGAGACGGCGCCGGACGCCGTCGTCGGAACGGACGTCAACGGGACGGCGCCGTCAGCGCGTCCCGGACCACGCGACCGATCCGTGCGGCCCGGTCGTCGCCGGCCCGTTCACCGGCGGCGATGGCCCGGTCGAGACGGGTCAGGCCGCCGCCGGAGACGAACGCCGCGGCGCGCTCGACGTCCCGGGTCGCCGCGGCGGCGGCCGCCACGGTGGCGCGGTGGTCGGGACCCTCGGCCAGTCGTCGCACGGCGTCGCGGGCGGACACGCGGGGGCTGGTCGCCCGTTTCCCCTTAAATCTTCAGCTCGTAGACCCGCTTGCGGGCGTCGGCGAAGGAGAAGCGCGATTCGACGGCGTCGACCTCCTCCAGGCGCGAGAGCGCGTACCTGACCGTCCGGGGCGGCAGGCGCGTCTCGTCGGTCAGTTCCCCCTGCGTCAGCGTCTCGTTGTACTCGAGGACCTTCGCGACGAGTTTCGCGCTCGGCGGGAGATCCCGGACCGCTCCCCATCGGTCCTCCTCGGTCTCCGGATCGGCGATCTCGGTGGTGCTCATCCTACCCCGACGTGTGGAATACAGACGGATAATATTTGCTATCGCTTTCTATTACTCTAACGAATCTCCCGGTGGGGGGTCCGGACCGTGTCGCGTCGGGTAATGCCCCGACCCGAAGCCTCTTATGAGCGACCACCCTATCGGTGGTGATGACTGACGCTGTTGACGACGTCGACCTCCCCTACGACGAGGATTCGACGTCCCAGCAGGACAAGATTGAGGCCCTCCGGGAACGCCTGGAGGTCCTGGAGTCGCAAAACGAGGAGATGCGCGACCAGCTTCTCGACGCGAACGCGGAGAACAACAAGTACCAGCAGAAGCTCGAACGGTTGACCCACGAGAACAAGAAGCTCAAGCAGTCGCCGCTGTTCGTCGCCACCGTCCAGGAGAAGACCGACGAGGGCGTCATCATCAAACAGCACGGCAACAACCAGGAGGCGCTGACCGAGGTCACCGAGGAGATGCGCGAGCAGGTCGAACCCGACTCCCGGGTGGCGGTCAACAACTCCCTCTCGGTCGTCAAGACCCTCGACGACGAGACCGACGTGCGTGCCCGGGTCATGCAGGTCGAGCACTCGCCGGACGTCCGCTACGAGGACATCGGCGGGCTCGAATCCCAGATGCAGGAGGTGCGCGAGACCGTCGAGATGCCCCTCGACCGCCCGGAGATGTTCGACCAGGTCGGCGTCAGCCCGCCCTCGGGCGTCCTGCTGTACGGCCCGCCCGGCACGGGCAAGACGATGTTGGCGAAGGCCGTCGCCAACGAGACCGACGCCACGTTCATCAAGATGGCCGGCTCGGAACTCGTCCACAAGTTCATCGGCGAGGGCGCGAAACTCGTGCGCGACCTCTTCGAGGTCGCCCGCGAGAACGAGCCGTCGGTGCTCTTCATCGACGAGATCGACGCCATCGCCTCGAAGCGCACGGAGTCGAAGACCTCCGGCGACGCCGAGGTCCAGCGCACCATGATGCAACTGCTCTCGGAGATGGACGGCTTCGACGAGCGCGGGGAGGTCCGCATCATCGCGGCGACCAACCGGTTCGACATGCTCGACGAGGCCATCCTCCGGCCCGGCCGGTTCGACCGCCTCATCGAGGTGCCCAAGCCCGACGAGGAGGGCCGCGAGATCATCTTCCGCATCCACACCCGCGACATGAACGTCGCCGACGACGTCGACTTCGCGGAACTGGCCGAGCGCACCGGCGACGCCTCGGGGGCGGACATCAAGGCCGTCTGCACCGAGGCCGGGATGTTCGCCATCCGCGACGACCGGACCACCATCTACATGAGCGACTTCATCGAGGCCTGGGCGAAGGTCAGTTCCGAGGACGAACCCGGCGACGGCGGCGCGCTCGCGTTCGCCTGACGTCCGGTCGCCCGCCGCCGTTCTCGACCGCTCCTGACGGGGGACGCTTTTGTAGGGGACGTGCGTACGGGCCACCGACATGTCCCCGCCGCGACCGCTCCGCCGGACGCTCGTTGCCCTCGTTGCCCTCGCGCTCGTCCTCGCCGGGACCGCGGCGCTCGCCGGGGCCGTCGACGAGCCACGCAGTCGGCCCGAGACGACGACGCCGCCCGTGACCGTCTACGTCAGCGAGACGCTCGACATCTCCGACGTCCGGCGGACCGGCGGAGGTCGGCTCGAGGACGACCCCGCCACGTTCCGGCGGGTGAACGGCACCGAGACGTTCTCCGTCGAGAACCCCGAGCGGGCGAACTTCACGAACGTCACGCCGGGCCTGTACGACGTGGAGTCCGACGACGACGACCGTCCGGAACTCGACGTCGTCCGGCCCCACGTGACGAGCCTCGTCCTCCAGAACCGGTACGGCGAGAACGTGACGGGCCGGACCGTCCGGGCCGACCGGCTGGAGGTCCTGACGGTCGTGGCGACCTACGATTTCGACGAGGCCGACCGGCTCCAAGTCACCGTGCGCCGCGACGGCACCGACGTGGGACTCGACCAGCGGGCCGCCCGGATCACCGGGAGTCCCGGCCGGTACACCGTCGGCATGCGCGACCGGCCGCCGGGCACCTACACCGTGACGGTGACGGGAAGCGCCATCGCGGCCGGCACCCGCTCGGCGACGGTCCGCGTCGTCGCCCGGGACGCGACGCCGACGGGGACGCCGACCCCGATGCCGACGGGGACGGGAACGCCGTCCGCGACGGCCACGCCGACCACGAGGGTCACGGCGTCACCCCATCCGACGACGGCGACCGAGACGACGACCGCCCCGCCCGCGACGCCAACGCCCACGCCGACGTCGACGCAGGGCGCCGGTCCCGGCCCGGGCGTCATCGGAGCGCTCGCGGCCGTGGCGCTTTCGGTCGCCGCCCTCCGCCGCCGGGCGTGACGGCGCGTCGCGCGCCGCGTCCGGTCCCACTCGTCTCCGGCGGTCGGACCGTCGCAACCGTTTTGGTCGCGTCGGCGAAATCGCCCCCGTGCCGACCGAGATAGCCGACGACGTATACGACGTCACCTGCCGAACCGAACCGGGGGGAAAGCGCTACCGGGTCTTCCTGTTCGCCGGCGGCACGCCGACGCTCGTGGACGCCGGGCTGGCGGACACGACGGACGCGGTGATCGACGCCGTCGACGCGCTCGGCGTCGACCCCGAACGGCTGGTGATCACGCACGGCGACCCCGACCACGTCGGCGGGTTCGACGCCCTCGCCGAGGCGTACGACCTCGACACCTGGATGCCCCGGCAGACGGCCGTCGAGACGCGGGTCGATCCGACCCACCGGTACGGCGACGGCGACCGCATCGGGCGGTTCGTCGCGGTCCACGTCCCGGGCCACACGGCCGACAACCACGCGCTCGTCGACGAGGACGCCGGGGTCGCGGTGCTCGGCGACGCCCTCTCCGGGGCCGACCAGCGCGGCCTCCCCGCCGGGAACTTCCACCTCCCGCCCGCGGTCTACTCCGAGGACCTCAACCGCGCCGAGGAGAGCCTGGCGGCGCTTCTGGACTACGAGTTCGACGTGGGGCTCGTCTACCACGGCTCCTCGGTGACCGAGGACGCGAGCGCGAAGATCGACCGGTACGTCAACTTCCCCGGGGCGTAGCGAGGTCGCCGACTGCCCCGGCACCCGGCGACGGGGACGCCGTCACCCGGCGACGCCCAGGAGCCGGAACGCGAGGAAGGGCAGGGCGAACAGGGTGGCGGCGATGGCGCCGAGGAGTATCGCGTAGCCCAGGCCGGTTCCCGCCGCGGCGAGCCACGGCGGGTCGTTGAGCGTCCCCGGGAGGTCCATGCCGTCCCGTCGGCGGCCGGCCACATAAACCGCGGGACTCAACACGGCCCGCGACCAGTCGAGCGCATGGGCACGCCACGGGACTCGCGCGAGCGCCAGGCCGCCGCCGTCGTCGAGCGCCTCCACGAGGAGTACCCCGACGCGACCATCTCGCTCTCGTTTTCCGACCGGCTCGAACTCCTGGTCGCCGTCATGCTCTCCGCGCAGTGTACCGACGAGCGAGTGAACGAGGTCACGGCCGACCTGTTCGAGAGATACCGCACGGCCGCGGACTACGCCGAGGCCGACGAGGACGAACTCGCCGAGGCGATCAGTTCGATCACCTACTACAACCAGAAGGCCGGCTGGATCAAGAGCGCCTGCGAGACCATCGTCGCCGACCACGACGGCGAGGTGCCCGACACGATGGAGGCGCTGACGGCCCTCTCCGGCGTCGGCCGGAAGACCGCGAACGTCGTCCTCCAGCACGGTCACGACGTGGTCGAGGGCATCGTCGTCGACACCCACGTCCAGCGGCTCTCCCGGCGGCTCGGCCTGACCGAGGCGCGGAGTCCGGAGGCCATCGAGCGGGACCTGATGACCGTGATCCCCGAAGACGAGTGGCAGGCGCTCACTCACCTGCTCATCGCCCACGGCCGGGCCGTCTGCACCGCGCGAAACCCGGACTGTGAGGCGTGCGTCCTGGCGGATCTCTGTCCCTCCGAGCGCGGCGACGGCGCGGTGGATCTGGCCTCCGGTGAGCCCTGGGAGTAACGGTCGCGCCCCCCGGCGTCGGCGCGTCCGGACACCGCCCGGAGCCGCCACTCCGGGGGCGGCGTTTTCGACGCGCGAGGATCGGACGGGGGGCGACTACTGGACGTCGGCGCGCCGCTCTTCGAGATAGCGGTCGGTGATCCGCCTGACGGCCTCCGTCGTCCGGCCACGGGCGGTGAGGGCGACCCGGTCGCCGTCCCTCTCGGACTCCACGACGTCCGCCTCGGCCAGCATCGGGAGGTGGGTGTGGTGGAGGTCGAGCGCTATCCGATCCCGGTCGGTCTGACCGGCGGCGCGAAGCCCGTCGACGAGTTCGCCGAACGTCATCGACCCGCTCCGTTCGGCCAGCAGCCTCACTATCCGTCGACGCCGCTGGTTCGCCAGCAACCGATAGAGGGTGTCCACGAACTCCCGTTCCGGCGTCGGATCGCCTGCCATCGACCTAGGAGTGAATGGATGGCCGTCCCCAAAGGCAGTTCGTTTCGATGTCGAGGGATATTATACGCTGAATA